>NZ_JBNNXT010000051.1:0-34755 GCF_052873815.1 Photobacterium sp. DNB23_23_1
AGCCATCTGTCGTCTTTAAAACGATGGTTATGGCTGCTTGATATTAGAGGGTGTCGCACTTCGGAGTTGAATTCGGGGGATAATACCATTCAGGATTATGAATGGGGTAGCAAAACAGCAATAGGTAATTTATTCGGTTTGTCTAATCCGGAAAATAAACCTATGGCAGAAATATGGATGGGAGCCCACCCTAAAGCAAGTTCCGCTATCATGGTTGAGGGTCAACAGTTATCACTAAACACATATATCAATGCGCACAAGGAAAAGGTGGTCGGCAGGCAAACATACCAGCGCTTTGGTGAACTACCGTATTTATTCAAGGTATTGTCGGCAGGAAAGGCTCTTTCAATCCAAGTGCACCCATCCAAGAGTCAAGCTGAAGTAGGCTTCGCCCGTGAAAACGCTAAGGGGATTCCTGTGGCGGCAGCTCACCGCCAGTACAAAGATAGTAACCACAAGCCAGAAATTATCTATGCCCTTACTCCGTTTTTGGCGATGAACGGCTTTCGAACTCACCATGATATCCTTAATTTGCTATTAGCCTTGCAAAGCCCTTTGCTAGACGCACCATTACAGTCTTTCGCCAATGCCCAAGACAGCAGCGGCTTACGTCAGCTGTTTGAAAGGGTCCTATCCTTTGACGGTGAGCAAAAGCAAGCCTTGCTCGCCAGCCTGAATTCTTGGGCCCATCGCGAACAAAGCCCACTTGCAGAACTCGTTATTATGTTATCAGGGCAATACCCTGGTGATATTGGCCTGTTGGCACCTTTGATGCTCAATGTGGTAGAGCTAGTGCCGGGCGAGGCAATGTTCCTTGATGCCGGAACACCACATGCTTATATTCAGGGAACAGGGCTGGAGGTGATGGCCAATTCAGATAATGTTCTGCGGGCAGGGCTGACACCTAAGCATATAGATGTTGGTGAACTGCTTGCTTGCTGCCGGTTCGAGGCTCTGCAGGATGAGAAGTTGCTGATACAGCCACAGCAACAGGAAGTTGAGACTGTATATCCGGTACCTGTTGATGATTTTCGATTTTCTATAATCGACCATTCTGTGAACCACGGGATAGAATTGGACAGCGGTGAGATATGGTTCGCGATTGATGCAGAGGCTACTTTTTCTCATCCAAAAGGGGAGATGATGACAATCGTAAAAGGTCAGTCTGTCTTTGTATCCGCGTGTACAAAACTAATCAATGTAACCTGTGAAGGGAAATTAGCAAGGGTTAGATGAAAGCTATGCTTAATTAATATTAATTATGACAAAGACTGTTATAGCCCTTATTTTTAGGCATGTTAAAGTTCTCTTCATGAGGACTTTAGTTCAATGCAAACAATTTTGGTTAATGAGGTGCCGGTATTACGGTGGTCAATCTTTGAAGTCGCGGTAACCGCAGGAAAATATTTATTTTTAACATACATAACATTTTCACACTAAAAGATAAGCGCTTTAGTTGCCGAATTATTCTGCAATATTTAGAAGTCCAGCTTTGTGTTTGATGATTGGATTGTTAGTATGAATAATGAGGGTTACCTATCAGTTTCTTTAATTAACCTCAGATCGGTTTAAGCCATCGCCATCAACCCTGATTGCTCAGTGCTAGTGATGTTTAGCGATGGCTTTTCTGGCTTTAAACAATAAGCAATTAATCCACCGAGTAGATTAAGCATGAACCCGTGCAAACTTCGATGTCGTGAATGCTCTATCTGAGAGATGTTTTTCAGTTGGTCATTAATCGTTTCAATTATGAACTTTTTTGATAGCATAGCTCTATCCCAAGCGGCTAATACCTTAGGTTTCATATTCTTACGGTGAGTGGTAATGAGAGTGATCCCTTCATCTTTTAAATCCTCAGTCAGGGCTTTGCTTATATAACCTTTATCAGCATAAAGCTTGTCGAGTAACCCTTTAGATAGCTCTCGAACGCGCTTTCGGTCATCCGTATTTGCTGGTGTTAACTTGGCGCGACAATATCACCTAGATGATTAGTGATAATATGAAGCTTAAAGCCATAGAACCACCCCATGGTACCTTTGCCTCGTGCCGCAGTTCCTTTAAACACTTTGTGCCGTGGGATACGTAGGTTATGACAAACCTTAATGCTTGTAGAATCAATAAACTCAATACCGGTTGGCATACCTTTGACATGAGTGAAAAAAGAGCTCAAAGGAACGAGTACTGACGGCATCACTTCAAGAAAACGTGTGTAGCTGAGTAAAGTGGGGAAATCACTTTTATAGTGACGTTGGATAAGACCAAGATAAAAGTTTTTAAAATCACGCTGATGTGACATATGGAAAGCGATAATAATCGTCATTATTTCACTTTCAGACATACGACCTTTGCGGTTTCGCTTACGCTCACCGCTTTCAAGCTGAAGTTTTTGCCACTGAGGTAGAAAAGCCTTACAAAAGTCATCGACATGACAAAACAAGTCTACTAATTTATTCATAGCTGGTTCCTTTTGCGATCGGTCGTTCTTGGTCGAAAGATCTGATCGCAGAACCAGCTTTTAGTTCCCTTCTATTTTTATCCCGAGTTCAGGTTAATTACGGATTCAGAACCTTTAATCAAAGTGGGTAACTCTATTCTTTTCCATTTGAAGTGTCTAAGCAAACCGATTCGATATAATGTAACCATAAAAATAGATGCTTGAAATCATCCTAATAACAAAATGTTTACGAACTTAATTGATGAGCAAAACCATAATGACTGAAAAAACAGAAATGCAATAATTGTCATCGACGCCACTTCGAGAAACGTAACGAGGAGGTATTTATATGGTACTATATTTACTAACTCTTGCCCAAATGGGATTGTGTGGGCAATATTAAGAATGTATCATTTCTTCAACATCATAATCCCCATCATATGAATTAGATAACTCAACAAGTGCGATGAGTATTTGCTATGTCCTGTTTTTTCTATGATCTTCTCCTCATCAGGGCTAATTAACTCAAGGCGTACGGCTCCAATACCAGGCTTGCTATTTATCGATGATTTTTTTTCTTGCCTTTGTTTTAGCCCTTGAAGAGCCTTTCTCCATTCCACTCGTTTCATACTGTTACCGTGATACAGGGTAATGGCTCGCCAAGACGACTTGGGAACCATGAAATGAAAGGTTTTAATGAATTGGTTTAAGGTATCTGGGCTATTGAAATATATACCTGATTTACTCTCACTGGTGTGCTTTAAGGCATAGCGTAACATCTCTGTAATTTCTTCTTTTTGTCTGGGATAGTTATTTCGAAGTTTTGCAATAGCTATGTTGACGATTTTATTTTCGGCTACAGATTTCAGTTTACCGGGTAATAACTTGTGCCTTCGAGCATTTGAGAAGTGGCGTGGCCGCTGGTTCAAATTGTTGGTTTTAAGTGACTTAATGTATTTGGCGTTTGCTAACCATTTGTCGACAGTCTCTTGCTCGATGCGATATTTGTATGCAATTTCTTGAATGCTTATACCCTTTTCAACTTGCTCTAGCACTTGATAGCAGATGGGTATACTAATGGTTTCTCCTGTTGAGCAAGGCTCTACCTGAATGGGGGTTATGCCATCTGTTACGATTGACTGTATAGGCTCAATCTTCAATTTCTTGATGAGATAGGGTAGGAAGTCCTTAGGTTGGGCGTTTCCTTTGTGATTTCGATGGTGCTGTCTAGATGAAAGCCCAATTTGAACCGCTTGCTTTTGACTGAGAGGGTACGTTGCTTGGTTGATCTTGGTGGCTGATATCCAGTCAGAAAAGTGCAAGTAATGGGAAAAAGTCATCTCTGGTAATTCATGACCGGCAAAAATGGCGATGGCGTAGTATCCATTTTGCAGTGACTTACCCGTGATGGTATGGCGGATTTTGTGGCGTTGCTGTTTGTTGTAAGGAACGATATTTGGAATGGCATCAAGCTCATCGTCAAGTTCCAGCAGAAGGTGTAGCCGACTGAAGCAGCTATGCCTTAGGTGATGAAAGACTAGGTAAGATAGTCCGGAGAGTGCTTTGAGTGTTTCACCGACAAAGTTCGATACCAGAAAGGTGTCGAAAGGCTGGTTGATGTTTTGGCCCAAAGTGAAGACCAGGTTACCCATAGATGTGCGTGCAGCCATCTTCGATTGTAAGTGTTTGCTAACTATCTGCTTTTCATGTCCCAGTAGCAATGGGAAAAGCGGAACCTTTCTAAGGCTGCTGGCCGTTTTGTTATCACCGAACCGGTTTTCCCGAATATCTATCCAACCGGTAGAAGAGGCTTCAATATGTTTGAGCTGGAGCTTTTTCAGTTCATTTAGCCTGAGGCCACATCGGTAGGAAAGGATACAAAGGGACTGTAGGCATATTTTCTCAGCATTGTTTAAATCAGCCAATTGCTGGATGTTGTTAAGTAAGGCAGAGAACAGTCCCTCATCGATAAACCCTGACCGGGTGTGCTGCTGGCCTGCATCGACATGAAAGTAGCTGCTGGTGAGTTCCGGAAAGCTGTAGTTCTGGACGGCAAAGCCATGCAGATCCTTTAGCCGCATGGCGAAGTACTTCTGGGACTTCGCAGATTTATGGCTAAAGACCAGATTCTTGTAAAGTTGCTCGATATCTTCTGATGAAAAGCTTGAGAGTTCACATTTTTGACCAATATAAAGCCATTTTCTTGTGAGGTTCGCATTGTATTGTCTGAGGGTTGATGTGGTACATGACCATGTTTTGTAGATAAACCAATGGATGAGTACCGATTCCGTTTCTGATAGTTCGATGTTTGCGTCTAAATGTTCAAGTTTATCTCGTAAGCGATTAGGGGATAGTTTTTCATTTGGATTCTCATCTGCAAAGCATTGTTTTATCAGTGCAGGCATACCTTTTGTGCGTCCTTTAGACGAAGTTACCTGATTTTTGTGCTCTACAGTGATGTCCTTATTGAACTGATAGAAGTGGTTGTTTAGCGTTTGATTTACCTTTGGCTCAATAATACGAGAAATATTGCTCGGGGGTAAGGCGTAGGATTTTGTTCGCTCGATTCGGTATTCCACAAGTGCTTCACTGAGTTCGACACCGTCGAAGGTTTCACAGGTGTATATTGCGGCCTTGCAGAAGTATGTTAGTGATGTGGGGAGGTATGCTGGTGGTTTGATGCCGGCACATAGAGTGTTATATAGCTCTCTTGAATCTTTCGGTGGTATCCAGCCTGTTTTATTTGCGGCTAGCCATAACCGGAGTAGCCCCAGGGTAATCGGATGAAAATAACAATGGTATAGAGTCTTTGCTTCGTCATTTACATAACAATTGGTGTTGAGTTTGCTGTCCTCCAATGTGAGTGTGACAAAGATATTGTCTTGCCAATGCTGAAGCTTAAGAGGGCCTTGTATGAGCTCGTGACAAAATGCAGTGATGATATTTGCCGAGCACTGGCCACTATGAAATATCAAGGACATTAACAGTGATTGATAGATATCGGCGGGATTTTGTAGCTTTTTACTAAGCAGAACGTTATTGAACCACTCCACATAGAAACTATGAACTGCCCAAGCCGCCTTGAGCCACGGTAAGGTTCTTAATTGTGTTGGCTCCTTGTGTGTGACGAGAAAGGATGGTGGAGAAACCTTCCACCGGAATTGATCCTGATAGCGCTTAACAGTTCTAATTGCAGAATTAAAGGCCAGTCGGTAGTCGCGCTGGGTGCCAAATGTTTTTTCTAACTCAGCGATAAGTTTAAGCCATTTGTCTTCGAAGAGTTCGGGACTAGGCCTATTATTGGGATTTGGGAAGTGCTTGTCCAACAGCTGCTGAGTATGTCGTTTGACATTTTCGATCGTTTTTAGTCGCTTGGATTCTCGCGCCTCAATACCGATACTTACCATATGTTTCTCTCTAGACCGATTTCAATCAGGTGGTTATTAATCTCTTGGCTAATTGTTCTCATTTGCTTTCTATTGAAATGACTGAATTGATTGAAAGCATGCTTTCCCGTGCCCTGGTGTCCCATCCAAGCTGAAATCAACTCCGGTGGGATATTATTCTCGAGTAATAATGAGCGGATATGATGTCGAGGCCAGTTAGGCTGCAGAGGGAAAATGGGGTCAACCAATGCGATGAAGGCTGAGGGAATGGTTTCTTGGATTTGGTCTTTTTCTCGGTAAAAAAAAAGATGCTCCTGACTATTGAGGACTGAATGATATCTGATGCTAATAGCTTGGCTTTTATTACCATAGTGTATGGCGGCTTGTTCAATATATGTCAGGTACTGTTCAAATACTTTAAGCGCGGTTTTGGGGAGAACAATAACGCGGCTGCAATCGCCGGTACTTTTCTCTTTGTCTGAAATCCAGCATTCACCCGTAGCTAGATGGTAGTGCTCTAATTTACCAAACCAGCCTGTCACCGGCCGGTATCCACAGCTAAGCCCCATTATGAGTTGGGTGTATAGGGTCACATTGTTATGGCACTCCTCAGAAAACTTCGATGATGGGCTTTTTAGTGATTTTTGAATAAGCTGATTAAGCTCAGAAAACAGTGACTTGAGGGTATTGGTTCGGATGTGAAGTGGTGAGCCGATAAGAATATTATCCTGGGTGGGTAAATTGTTCAAAATGCCCAGCTCTGGATTTCGGTTAACAGAGGCAATGAAGTTGATATAACGCTGATAGGTATTAAGGATGCTCGAATAAGGTAGTTGTGTATAGTAAAGGGCAGGAACAGCCTTGATATCTGTGCCACAGATGATTTCAATGATTACAGGATCTATTTGTTCCAGTGATAGCTTTTGTCTGAGATACCCGCTGACTTTGGTGAGTGTGATGTGGGTATGGTGTTTTCGATTGATGTCCTGTAGATAGGCTTTTATCTCTTTTTCACCAATATCCCGAAATTGAAAGTTGTTTACTCCTTGTGTAATCAGTTTGGGAAGGGGGAAAGACAGATTATCTGAGATATTTTCTATGATGGGGTGTAATTCTGCTCTGAGTTTGTGGGTGGGCAGATTGTGTTTTCGGATAAACCCGCAGACTGATTTGCGAGTGGATCGCTGAACCTTTGTTTTTCTTACCTGCTCAATGGTGTTACCCATTAATAGCATCAGCATGAGTAGTTCTGCTACACCGTTTTCATTGGTATCACCAACTTCAATGGTTTTGAGGCATGTCTGAACCAGGCATGCAACTTCAAAGTTGGTGAATGAGTAAATATCGCAGGGAAGGTGCATATTTTTCTTTCTGATACGCGCCTGAATGGCACGGGCTTTCATAACTTCTAGGCTGTAATCTTTATTGACGCTGGATGGGCTAGTAACAATAATCAGACTTCGGTTGTCGTTTCCTAGACCGTCTTCATCTTGCCATGTTTCATTGTTCCTGGAGCCGAAATGAAGTTGCTTAATTTCGATGAGAGAATCTCCCTCATCATTTAAGTATTGTCTCGGACTGACAGTTAATGTGCCTGCCTGTCGAAATTGTTTAGTGGTAACGGACCTCGTATACCCTTCGGACCATTGAAGGCTGGCTTGGTATGGTCGGTAATAATGCTCAAGTTGATTGATGATACGAGCTGACTTAATGGTGGATTTTTCTTTATCTGTTAGTTGGGTAAATTTTTTAACAAGCTCAGGGAAAGAGTACTTATTAATGTCTGGAAGATAACCTGCCATTGCTTCTCTTTGGCCATTGGCAAAGAGCCGGACTTCATCACAGATCGCTTTTATTTTGGCGTCATGTCTACCCATGAAGCTTAATCGAGTAATGCTGATTAAGGTTAAAGCTTTGTATTGGTCAAATTTGGATCTGTCGTAAGAAGTGCGAAGTAAGGTTGATGCCACAAAAGCAGGGATATATTTAACGCCTAATTGTCGGCTGTCAGCAATTTTGTGTAGAACCAATTCTGGAGAAATTGATGTTGGATGTTTTCTGTCCAAGGATTCTTTTAGCAAAAAGGAGAGCTCGCCAAAATGGCTACTGTGATGCGATGCTAATAGGTTACACAGACGAATGATCTCTTCAGCTATAACTGCATTTTCACAAGCAGAGAATGGAAATAATTTCTTTAAAAAAGCATCAATATTTCGAGATTTGAATCGCTCTTCAATTTCTTTCCGATTCATCAGTACACTCCCTGATCAGCTTCTCAAAAATGGATGGTTGAGATTGTGGCTCACAATTATTTGATTCTGATTCTCGACTTTTTTGCCGGGCTAATCCGCTGCGAGATAATGATGTCCACTTGGCTAATTGAGGCTGACTAATTTTATTTCTGTTGCTCAAAACCTGAACAATCCCATTTGGCGCAGACTGGTTAAAATATCTTCTAAAGGATTCGATTTGCTGAGGCTGTAATGATGATAGGAGAGTCCGTGTAATGTTAGTCCATGCGTGTAGTTGAATATCGTTGTCCGTTAAATCTCGGTGAGCGATAATTGTACACTTGTTGAAATCTGTATTTGATAAGTCAAAACCGAAATATTCGAATCCTGAAAATAGCAGCACTTTCCTTCTTTCCTGCTCAACCGCATGGAGTGTTGAGTATTGGTTCAGAGTGCGTAATGCGTCGATAGTAAACAGTGTTTTATCGAAGAGGAATGCCTGGTTATTAAAGAAATCAAACGCAGCTTTTGCCGCCGGATGAACGCTGATTGATAACTTTTTCTTGTCTCGCTCAGATATGATCTTGGCCATAATTGCACAATCCTTAGCACAAAAAATGTACATTAAGTATACGAAATTAGGTGACCATTTTTGTGACTAGCCCGCAATAAATGGCAAATTATGGGATTTGATGGATGTATCGATTTGGTAAATAACTTGCTGAAAACTATAAGATTGACAGCTGGTGTCGATCTTAGGGCTCGGGTGGGTATAATCCTTCCAAGCTGATGATGCGGGTTCGATTCCCGCTGCCCGCTCCAGCTTTCTTATATCAGTAAATTTCACATATCTATTTGAAATTAATGCGCTTAATGGCGTGTTTTGCTGTGTCTGGCGTTTGGCTGGTGATGGAAGCAAATCTGCGTTGTGGCCAGCTTGTGAACAGAATGGTGTCTACTGCTCGTTATATTTATTTAGAAAATTACTGGTTTAGTAAACACCATGGGTCATCAGCTCAACATAAGCAAAATTAATCTGTCCCTTCTCTCTGAAACTTGAAAAGTTCACCGACAGAAACGTTAAGGTAATTGCACAATGCATCGATTACTTCTAAATCCACTCTTGTCGCAGTCTCATTATATAGGCGTGTAATCGTTCCTCTGTTGATACCGGTATCACGGATTCTGTTGAAAAGTTGTGCAGAAGTACAAACGTACTGACTTTTAGATGCAATCAAGCTTCAAGCGCGTAAAACTTATCTCAAATGGATAACCCGTCAGGGTTGTTGAGCTGTACATTTTTTCATCATCGACCACTACAGGTCGACACCAGCGAGTGTGGCCCTAGTTCCCTCATCTGATTTCCATCATAGGCACTGATGTATCTTACCTTTCACTTTCCGGTGGCTTTGCTCGACAATATTCAAATACTTAACTTGAAGGACTTCAATCAGGTTAAGCATTCTCCCCATCAGCCAGAGATTCACGTTGATATTGTGCGGCGCTAACGCATTCGTAACACTTTTGTTTGATGACGACCTTTTCAGGCAAACCGTTATGACTAATAGCATTGTTAAAGAAGGCGCTGGCTGCTTTCTCTTCACGGTGCTTGCAAAGTAAAAAGTTAATGACGCTACCGTATTATCAACGGCTCGGTAGTAATACTTCCACTGAAAGTATCACTTCAATTTCACGATAGCTCAGTTTGTAAGAAATATAGTAATGAACGGACTGCAGTATGATTTCGGAAGGAAAAAAGACAACCCATGAATTTCATGGTAGTAATATTAGAAGTGATGAAAGTTGATGAAGAGCATAACCGACCATCTCTGTTTGCGACAAAACCAGTCTGATTTAGTCAACAAAGTCAATGTTAAGTATACTGTGTAATGATTAACAATATAATGCAACAATCTCAAAAAAGCAATGCTTGATAAGCAGCAAGACATAATTACTAAAGAAACTTACTAGGAATAGACATAAATTATAACGGCATTATATATAACCTGATAAATACTCCCGAAAGTTAAACTCCTCACTATGAAAAAAGGTTTTAATAAACACCAATATATACTCTTAAAACAAAATTATAATATATGGTTTGTGTTTTTATTTCTATGATTTGAGTCACAAGTTAACTATATTTAATTTTGTTTTCTTACACTTTTCCTATTCGCAAAGTTTGATGTTATAGATTACAAAAATTGTTCTTGTGATAATCACACTTAAGTATAAGTTTAGTTACTTATTTGTTGGTGTAATTTTATATTTGTAAGGTTTTTTCTATGAAAAGATTATTTTTAATATTTATTTTGGTTACGAGTCAATATTGTTGGGCTAGTGAAAATATAGAAAAACAATCAAAAAGTTTAAATAAAGTAATTAATCCGCCAGCAGGCCGATTAGCGTATGTGAGTGATGGGAATTCACCAGATCCCGATGATATAGCAGGAAACGCTGTTACATTAGCTATTTTGGGAAAGTCAGGACTTAGTGACCGCCTTGTTCATTTTTCTTACGCATGTGATCTTGACCCTTTTAGAAACCCGATAAGTAATCAGACAATTGATGTGGAAAATGAGCTTCGTCGCCAAAAAATATTAAAATTTTCTGCAGATAAAGCTTCAGAAATTTATGGACCATTCAACAGTGTTAGTAAAAATTATAATTGTCGAACTGAACAGCAAGAAGCAACTGATGACTTAGTTAAAGCAATTAATTCTTCAACAGAGAATAATCCATTATGGATCATTGAAGCTGGTGAACCCGACCTTATTGGCTATGCTTTAGAAGCAGCAAAAGCAGATTCTATTAAATACGTACATGTTGTATCTCATCACCCAGCAAATGATAACAGTGGTGATTTTTTTACTTGGAAACAAATTCTTGACTTTGGTGTAAATGAACATCAAATAGGTGATCAAAATGTTGGATTACAAACAGAAATAAACAAATGGGATTGGGCGAAAAATCATAATGATAAAGGAATTGCCTTTATTTGGGATATGTTAGCATATGTTGAAAGTGATGGTGTAGTAAAGTTCCAAACTAATAAGTATGACTGTTCTGATGCCGGAATGGTGTATTGGTGGATTACAGGTGCTAGTAACGGTGGTAATAAATTTTCAACGCCAGAAGATATTAAGAAAATTCTTATAATGTAAAAATATAAAATATTTTAACAAGGAATCCCATTGAATAATATATTAAAGAAGTTAAATGAAGTAGTTAATTATGGAGGTGAAATATGTCAGAAGTGACAGTGACAGGGAGTAAGCCAAACGAGGGATTGGCAAAAAAAATATGGTATTACTCGATAGGGGAGGGCGGAACTTCTATTGGTACAAATGGGATTAATAACTTCGCACTTTTATTTTATACTCAAGTGCTTGGCTTAAATGCATCTCTTGCAGGTCTAGCTTTGAGTATTAGTATTCTCTGGGATGCTATATCAGATCCTATGATGGGGTATATATCCGATAATACAAAATCTAGATATGGTAAACGACATATCTATATGTTTATCGGTGGTTTGCTACTTTCAGTATCGTTTATGGCTTTATGGATGGTACCTGAATCCTTTACCAAAAGCTCATCAGTACTTTTTGCATACTTATTATTTGTTAACTTAATATTGCGGACGAGTTTAACCATATTTGTTGTACCATACACAGCGTTAGGATTTGAAGTTTGTCGTGGTTATGAAAGTCGAGCAAAATTACAAAGTATACGTTCATTTCTAAATATGTGTGTAAACTTTATATTCGGGGCACTAGCATGGACTTTATTCTTCAGTGATAGTGTTAATGAGATGGGAGTTCGTATTGATGGAACAAAAAACCCAGATAACTTTATAACTATGGGCCTTACACTTGGCCTTGTCGCATTAATATTGATTATGCTCTGCACATTTTTAACCAGAGAGTATGCTAAAAGCTCTGAAAATGAAAAAAAGAACGCAGGATTCAAGGAGTTTATAAAAAGCACTAAAGATATTCTATCTGACAAAATGGCTTTTAAAGTATTTTGCCTATTATTTGTTGCTCAGATAGGAACTATGTTAACTGCCCAACTTCAAATTTTTTCGTATGTCGAATTTATGAGCTTCTCAAGTGCAGAGAAAACGTTTGTTCATGGTAGTACTATGATTGGTTTTGCTCTTGGTGCTCTTTCAATAACTTCATTAGTCAATTACTTAGAGAAGAAATATATTGTTTTTATAGCAGTTTCTGTTTCTTCGCTAGGTGGCATTTTAATGTATTTAGTATTTGCCATTGATGTACTAAGTTTGGATCTTGTAAATAATAAAGACAATGTGGTGACACTTGTCTTTTCTTTGTTTCAAGGTATGTACTGGGTAGGAGCAGGTATTATAATTCCATTAGCTGCCTCAATGGTTGCAGATGTCTCAGCTGTTAATGAGGCTAGAACTGGTCAATCAAAAGATGGCGGGTATTCTTCAATGTTCAGTTTTGCTATGAAATCATCTGGCTCTTTAGCACTGTTATTTTCTGGTTCATTATTAGCCTTAGCTGGATATATTGAAGGTTCTTCGAGTCAGACTCCTGAAGTATCTCTACAGATAGCAAGTTTTGCATTTTTGGTTGGTCCGATATTTTTGACAATCTCCACTGTTTTCATGAAAGGTTACAATATTAACCGAGATGTAATTAATCAATTAAATAAATCATAATTAATTGCTTTGTATTTATTTAACAATGATTTCGCATAAATGTTAGTTGGTAGATTAGAAGTAAAAAAGCGAAACGATCAAATTAAACTATATATAAAGGAAATGGAATGAAAACAAATAAAAAAAAGTTAGTTAACATAATAAGAACTGCGTTGTTAGGAGCTGTAATTTCCGCTCCTGTATACTCAGCTGAAGAACCCAATATTATATTTATTTTGACTGATGATCTTGGATTTAATCAAATAGGTGCTTATGGTGACACAAAAATAAAAACGCCAAACCTAGACAAATTAGCTGATAATGGTTTACTTTTCACTCATGCTTATGCTGGAAATACTGTTAGTTCTCCTTCTCGGGTTTCACTATTTACTGGAAGGGACAGTCGTATTATGAAAGATAATACTAACCAAGCAAGGTTAGATGATGGTGATGTAACGTTAGCGCATATATTGAAGCATGCGAGTTATGAGACCGCAATGTTTGGTAAGTACTCAATAGGTTATAGTTATGGCATTACTGATCCATTATCCATGGGTTTTGATACTTGGTATGGAATGAATTCAATCTTGGAAGGCCATCGTCAATATCCACAAATGCTATGGAGAGATGGCGAAAAAATAATAATAAAAGAGAATGAAGGCAATAAAAAAGGGGCGTATGCACAAGAGTTATTTACAAATGAAGCAATTAAATTCATAAATAAAGATCGAAGTAATCCATTTTTTGTGATGTTAAACTATACATCCCCTCATGCTGAACTCGCAGCACCTGAGAGGTTTGTTAAAATGTATGATGGAGTTTTTGATGAAGAACCATATACAGGTATGTCAACAGGAACCCCAAGTGATAAGTATGCATCGTACTACCCTGAACCTGTTGAAAAACCAAATGCTACATTAGCAGGCATGGTTACAGCTTTAGATGAATATGTTGGCCAGGTCGTACAAACATTAGAAGATAATGATATGGTCGACAATACAGTCATCATATTTACTTCTGATAATGGACCACATCAAGAAGGCGGAGCTGATCCTGAGTATATGCGAGCGGCTTTTCCATATAAAGGTTTTAAACGAGATCTTTATGACGGTGGAATTCACGTACCAATGGTTATTTCATGGCCAGATAAAATAAGAAAATCACGAGTAGAAGATACGCCTATTATTTTTGCTGATTTTCTTCCAACATTTGCAGATCTATCGGGTGTATCCTTAAATACAGTCCCACGAGTAAGAACAAATGGTGTTTCAATCATTAATTTACTTACGGATGAACCACAAATAATGGATGATAGGTTGCTTTATTGGGAATACGGTGCAAAAGCAAAAGTTACAAGTGATGGTGTTATACGTCAAGCTAGACAAGCTGCAAGAAAAGGAGAGTGGAAAGCAGTGAGGTATGCATCTGAGAATAATATAGAGCTTTATAATATTATTTCTGATCCAGGAGAAACAACTGATGTTTCTTTGGAAAATTCTGATGTAATGAATGAACTTTCACCGTTGTTCAAATAGTAAAATGAAAAGGTCATTCCAATTTAGGAATGGCCTTTTTAAAATAGTAGGATATGAAAATGAATCGAGTGTTTATAGACACAACACAATTAAACGCAAATAACCCTAAGATTATTGATAGAACACCTATAAATTATAGTGTTGTTGCTAAGCCAACCGGTTCGAAGTGCAATATGAAGTGTAGTTATTGCTTTTACCTTCACAAAGAAGAAATGTTGAATCAAGAAAAAAAATCAATAATGCCAGATGATGTATTAGAACAATATATAAAACAGTATCTTGATACTCAAGATGGGGCCGTGGTTGAGTTTATTTGGCAAGGTGGCGAACCTACTTTATTAGGTTTACAATACTTTTATAAAATAGTTGAGTTTCAAAAAAAATATAAGCGGAGTTATCAAGAGGTTTTAAATTCATTGCAGACTAATGGGCTGTTAATCGATGATAAATGGTGTGAATTCTTAGTAAAAAACAAATTTCTTGTTGGATTGTCAATAGATGGACCTAAAGAATATCATGATTATTGCCGTCGTTC
Organism: Photobacterium sp. DNB23_23_1; assembly: GCF_052873815.1. Lineage (NCBI taxonomy): Bacteria > Pseudomonadati > Pseudomonadota > Gammaproteobacteria > Vibrionales > Vibrionaceae > Photobacterium > Photobacterium sp. DNB23_23_1. Next base: position 14,794 of record NZ_JBNNXT010000051.1, read on the forward strand.
TAAATCCCAAAAATCTGTTTTTAATAGAGTAATTGAAACCGTTTCTCTTTTTCATAGGTATGATATTACCTTTAATGTTTTATGTGTGGTAAATAGCTATAATTCAAAGAAACCATTAGAAGTTTACAAATATATTCGTGATGTTATTAATCCTTCAATCATTCAATTTATACCATGTGTTCAACATAATATGTTTGAATCCGTCGCTCCATTATATTGGAATGAAAACAAATTACCAATAATAGGTACACCTCGATCTTTACCAGGTCGAAGTGACTCTATTGTAACGGATTGGACAGTAAACTCTGAAGATTGGGGCGTTTTTCTAAGTACAGTTTGGGCTGAATGGTTAGAAAATGATTTTGGTACAGTTTTTATTGAAAATTTTGAAGATATAATTGCTCAAATTTATGGTTACGGCGCCCAAAAATGTACTAGTAGTCAACATTGTGGTAAAGGCCTTGCAATTGAATATAATGGTGATATGTATTGCTGTGATCATTTCGTTTATCCTGAGTACTTGTTAGGTAATATTCAGGAAACACATCAAAGTGATTTAGTGAACTCGTCTAAACAATTAGATTTTTCTCGGTTGAAAGAAACATCTCTTCCTAAATACTGTAAACAATGCTTATATTTAAAGCTTTGTTGGGGAGAATGTCCTAAAAACAGATTATTAAAAACCCCGGATAATGAAGTTGGATTAAATTATCTTTGTTCTGGTTATAGAATTTTTTTCAGTAAAGTTATAAATAACAAATATATATTAGATGGTAAATTTAAACGCTAGCACTAAAGTTTTGTTCATGCTTTATATATCTAACTTAAATACAGTGTCACTGTCAGTAAACTTAAGTAATTATATATAACTTTTAATTTGGAGTGGTAATAAAATGAAATTGCCACTCAAAGGTTATTAATAACCTATGGTTAATATTTATGTGAAGGTTGAAAGAACGATTTTTATTACTAATGAAAGTGGAGGTTCAATGAATATGAAAAAGAAAAAAATTATAATCATGACTGCTATTTTTTATTCTTTTATGTCTTATGCAGATATTGGGAATATAGATAAGGTGTCAGGCTATAAACCAATACAATCTAAAGTAGGCAGTTGGGGTGATCAGGGAGATGGTACTTATATAAATCCAATTTTAAATGCTGATTATCCAGATTCTGATATAGAGCAAGTTGGTGATACTTATTATATGATTACCTCTAAGCAGCATATGTCACCTGGTATGCCTATTTTACAATCTAAAGATATGGTAAATTGGGAAACCATAGGCCATGGATTTGAAAAACTGTCATGGGCACCAGAATATAATTGGGATAGAATGAATGGATATTCATTCGGAGTATGGGCTGGAGATTTAGCTTATCATGAGGGCACTTGGTATATTTATCAAATAGATTATAAACATGGTCTCATGGTAACGACTGCACCAGATATTAGAGGCCCTTGGAGTGAACCTATCATGATGCTTCCACCAGATGAAGTTGTCGATGACCCAGCTGTTTTTTGGGATTATGATTCACATAAAGCTTATATGATAATTAATACCGGCCTTAAACAAAAACAACCAGAAAACGAAACTCCTGGAAATGAGAATAGAATCTATGAAATGAGCTGGGATGGAAAGGAAATCTTAGGTGAAAGTGAACTTGTTTATACAGGTCGAGGTGCTGAAGCAGCAAAAATTTATAAGATAGATGATATTTGGTATATTTTCCTTGCTGAATGGGATATTGGAGATACCTCAACACTACCTGGTGTTAAAAACCCTAAAAATGATAGAAAGCAAATTGTACTTCGTTCTAAAGATAGTATATATGGACCATACGAAGTTAAAACAGTTTTAGAAAAAGGGTCAGTGTTTAACGATAGAAGTGCAAGTCAAGGATCGTTATTACAAGCTCCTGACCAATCATGGTGGTATATGCATCAATTAATTCAAAATGATGATATTCCTTTTCAAGGAAGGCCACAATGTTTGGAGCCTGTCAATTGGGTTGATGGCTGGCCAATTATAGGAGTTGACACGAATAACAATGGTATAGGAGAACCTGTAAAACAGTATAGGAAACCAATTAATGGATTTCCTATAGTCGCTCCTAGTTCTGATGACGATTTCTCTTCGTCTAAGCTAGGTTATCAGTGGGAGTGGAATCACAATCCAAGAGATACACACTGGTCGCTTACTGAAAACCCAGGAATGTTACGATTAAAAGCAAGTAAAGTTTTACCTAATAAAGACGGTTATGGACCAAATATAAATCAGTGGACTAATAATGATGGCTCAGATACAGATTTCTGGCGAGTTTCCAATGTGATAAGTCAACGTATTATGGGGATAACTACAGGAACTGCGATCGCAAAGTTTGATATTTCAGGCATGGAACCAAATCAACTCGCGGGGTTTGCTAGGTTTGGAGGTAACTATAATTTATTAGGTGTTGAAGTTGATGATAATGGAAATAAAAATCTGTTTTATATGGACTCAATGGGGAACAAAACACAAGGAGCCATAATTAATAGCAATGACTTATTTATAAAAACGACAAATGTAAGTAATCAAGCAAATTATTATTTTAGCTTCGATGGTGAAAAATATGAATCGTTTGGACCCACATTTACAATTTCTTTTGGAAAGTGGACAGGTGACCGATTGGGCTTCTTCACGTGGAATGAGAAAAAAGATGAAGAAGCAGGTTATATAGATGTAGATTGGTTCACTTATGATTATGATGGACCCAAGGGATAAAATAGATATGATTTGAACATCATCTAACCTTAGTTGATAAATTTTAACTGAGGTTAGGTGTAACTGACCGGCCAAACTAAGATAAGCAACATTATTATGCTGATATCGATAATTGTTATCGGTAGATCTGATAAAAACCAGAGATCTGTTTTTATGCGAGGATCTGATTGACCTTCAAACAGGTTTTCTCATTTTATTTTAATGTTCGTTAATCCCTTACCTGCCGAGCATTCGTTTCGCTAATATCATAAGCATCAGGATGGAATTTTGAGAATTTTGTTTCATTATCTTTATATCATCGTACTTTAAGATCAAAAATATTACATAATAAAAAAATGGATCAAGTGCGATACGTCACATTAAATTGTCAATGGGTACGGGTAAACGCTTAATTACACTTAGTGCAAATCTTGCCCTGCTAAGGTGCAATCCTAAGCATTATATCTATACACATTAATGTGCAATATTAATTCTGGAACATCTCTAATTATTAAAGAAATTATATTCAATAACTTGTATGGAAATGAAGTGTAATGAACAAGAACAAAAAGTTTTTATGTGTAAGTACATTCATCGGCTCAATGTTGTTAATGCCTCTTGGAATTTCCAATGCTTCTGTTGTTTTGGAGAGTGAGATTAAAATAACAGATAATGCTTTGCATTTTGATGGCAACAAAGTGGCTCGTCACGCTGAAGATAACGGCACCGAGAACTATGACTACTTCTTTGGTCCTCAAATATCTGCTCACGGTGACAGTATTAAAACGTACAAAGACTATGTGTTTATGACTTGGTATAAAGGCGGTAAACAAAATAGACAGGTCATGCTATCACGCTACAATACAAAAACAGGTTCAATAAAAACAATAGAGTTCCCCCATCAGCATACAGGCTTCTTAAATCAACCTCATATAGGTGAGTCACATAACACTATTGCTGTTGCCATTAGTCCGATAGACGGTACTATTCACATGCTGTATGACATGCATGCTTATGGTAAAAACCGACCAGAAGATGGAAGCTTAAGTAATGATTACTTCCGATATTCTTATAGTGTCACTGGTGCGGCCGATGTATCTGATGAAGAATTTGCACTAGATAAATTTGTTAAAGATACAAGTCATGTTAGTGAAGGCCCTCATGACTATAAGCATTTAAGCCTCACTGGTAGTATTGATTATGCTAATTATTCGGGCTTAACTTATCCTACTTTCTTTACCAATGTTGATGGCACTATCCTTGTTTATATGAGAAAGGGGGGTAACAATAATGGTGGTTATGTATTTGCTCATTATGATGCAGACAATGGCAAATGGACAGAGTGGAAGCAATTTAATGTATTGAATGCTAAATCCCATGGGAATGACTACAACTGGGGCTTATATGGAAGCATGAAATATGTAAATGATAAACTGAGAGTCGGCTTCCAGCAGCGAGCAAAACGCGATGATAAGTTTATCTACCAAAATGGTGTTTACTATGGATACTCAGATAATCCAAGTGGTGATGGTGATTGGAAAAACCACTACGGAAAGAGTATGACATTTCCATTAGTAAACTCCGATGAACTTAAAGTATTTGAGCCAGGAGACTACATTTCACACACCGAGCAAGATTCCGTTCAAATCATACACAATTTTGATTGGACCGTGACGGAGAAAGGCGATATCCATATGATTAGCCTTATTCAGTCAAGAGACAATAAGCGATCTGATTTCGAATTAGTTAATCTTCATTCATACAAACCAGCTAGCGATTCAGAATTTACTATCACTTCAGATTTTGCTGGGGCGACAAATATCCACACTTCAGGTGAAAACATTTACATTATTGGTTTAAATCAGAGTGGTAGACCTTATGTTGAGAAAGCAAAAGGTGGTACTAACGATTTCGAAAGAGTTTATGAAGCTAACTCTGGTAAAATCTTTACCCATGGTAAAGTTCATATTAAAGATGGAAAGCTATATTACTATCTGATGGAAAGTTTAAAAGGTACATCGCGGCCATTACACTTACAAATAATTGACTTAGATGTCTAGAATTATCAAAATAAGTTTTATGAGAGCCAGTGGTCTAATTACTACTTGTTGTATCTTTATCAATTAGTTCAGAGTAAACATATTCTCCGCCCCAAGCTTCCAAGGGGCGGAGATCTTTACCTCTTTCTTGCTCGTGGCTATAAGCTTGTTTGTTTAATGCTCATACATATGCAACTTATTTGTCAATCGTGTTATCAGAAAAACAGTAAAAATTTGAAAAAATATTATCTTCATAGGTATGTCATCAATATCGATTTACCATCAATATGCATCATAACCAGCCCACACGCAGTAACTAACCATTTTAGCGATGCATCTGTTTATATATCTCATTAAGCATAATCTGATATGGACAGCTACTAGTTAATAATTGTAATGGCTGCATTCTTTTTTAGCTAATTCATAGCAATAAAGTGCGCATTAATCTTGATTACGTAAAAGAAGATTATTTTGTGTGACATTGCATATTGAAGCCTAAGTATCACAAGGTTAATATTCATATAAATAAGGATAAGGTGAATTTTCATGATTAAAAAAGTGCTATTATCTGCATTGTTGTGTATTGCTATTAATTCCTCTTACGCTTCTGATTGGAATACTGAAATTGTATCTTGGGAAGAGGAATACCCATTGAGTACACATTCTTTTAAAATTAAGGGTGAAGATTTAAGTATTGCAACAGCTGTTGGTGCAGAGGTAATTCGTTCTCATCAAGGCATTCAACGTCTTTACATTAACTTTTATATAATGAATGAGGCAGATGCTTGCAATCCATCTGATACCCCTCGAAAAGCAACAATATTAGTAAATAACCAACCCATACAAATGTCACAGTTCTGTCATTATAAAAATGAAGTATCTATGCTACAGACTACTGCACTATCTGATAAAGGAGTCAATTTTATTATTAATGCTTTCCGCAATTCTCAAGATACTGTGCGAATTAAATATGGGTCATTTGACGCGGATCTTTCTACAGTTGGTTTTACTGAAGCATGGGGTCAAGGTAGTTAAAACCTTATTTGGGTTGATGACGTATCAACTCGAATATTTCCAGTAATACTTTCCGTTGGATAATGGAATGAATACTATACAGACACTTATCGAAACCTGTAAAAACGTATTATAAAACAAAGAGCTTAAATAGTTAATGATTAAAAAAGGGCCCCATCGAGGTGGCCCCAAAAAGTCACATTTTTTATTGGGCGGCATTATTCTCAAGAATTGGCCTATCGTTAAAAGATGGTGCATCTAGTGGGTACTGTCGGTATAGCATTTTTTGTAACCGTGCTTCAATATCTGAATATTTAGCTTGCCCTGCAACATTTTCTACTGCGATATCAGATTTATCGTGTAAGTAAAGTTCTTTTGATAGAACTTCTTGTGTTTCCGATATGCGCCATTCAGAGTAGCGCCACGTACCATCCGTAACCGATACGCCCATTTTTGCTTTTGCTTCTTTGGCAAATACACTATAAGCAGCATCAGCCCATTTCATATCTGGAGATTCAAGTAATGGAAGTAAGCTTTGACCATCGAGTACCGGCATAGGTAAGTTGGTTGCTTCTACAATGGTAGGGAATATATCAAGATTTTCAACTAAAGCATTTGAAATCACCCCGTCTTGACGTTTCTCGTAATTTTTTTCACGGCTAATAATTAGTGGAACGCGAGTATCCAATTCCATGTTACTGTGCTTATTCCACGCACCGTACTCTCCTAGTTTGTAACCTTGGTCACTCACGAAAACGACCATAGTATTTTTTCGCAAATCCAAATCTTCAAGGGCATTCATCACGCGACCTAACTGTGCATCCATATAACTGACTGTTGCCGAATAAGCATGGATAAGCGTTTTAGTACCTTCATCATCAACATAACCTTCCTTAGGTATCCCTCCATAACTTCGTAACTCGTTCCAATTAGTAAGGGCTAGTTCCGGCATGTTATCTGGTGTAGATCGACTCGGAACTTCAAACTGATCATGTGAGTATAGATCCCAATATTTTTTTGGGGCATTGAAAGGCAAATGAGGTTTGCTGAATCCAACTACCATCAAGAATTTATCATCTTTAACTTGCTCTAAGATATTAACAGCATCATTAGCCACTTTACCATCTTTATAAAAATCATCGTCAACATCACCGGCTTCATAAGCGTACTTAGCTTCCTCATTGCCAGGGATAGCATAGAAGTTCTTAAGTTTCTCTATGTGTGTCGTCCAGTTCTCTTGATCATCAGAGGAAGTATGATAAACCTTACCAATGCTGATAGTTTTATAGCCATTTTCTTTAAAGAGTTGAGGCATAGAAACCACGTTAGGCTGATTTGGACGTAACATACCGCTTTTATCAATAGTGTATAGCCCAGTGGTTTCTGGACGTAAACCAGACAGCATACTTACCCTTGAAGGTCCACAAATGGCTTGTTGAGCGTACGCTTTATTGAATTGAACACCCTCGCTTGCTAATTTGTCAATATTTGGCGTTTTGATATATTGGTTACCATAACTTCCGACATCGACTCGCAAATCATCTATAAGAAAAATCACCACATTAGGTGATTGTGTTTGTGTTGAATCGATCGAAACACCGGCGTAAACGTCTTGCTGACTATAGAGACCAGCAGCAAGACAGAATACAGCCTGTACTGCGCATTTGACCGATATATTCTTAAACTTGTTTGTTTTTTTCATGTGCTTTTGATTTTTCATGATATGAAATATCCCAGTTAATAATTACTAGTTAAAAAAGTAGTGAAGAGCATAACGAACTGTTACTGAATTAAAAAGTAAAACGTTGATAATATATTACGTGTTAACAATATATTTTGAATTAACACATGTTAAATGATACCCCATTAAATTAATTATTAATGACATTATATCATGGCATGTGAAAATTTTATTTTGTGAAATGTGTATTTTTATACTTATGATGGTTTCTGTGGTTTGGTTTTAGTTTTAGATCATTAATAATGAAACACTTGAAAAATTATGTTATAGAAAAAATAAACTTATATTTCATCCTAAACATGACATCGTGAAAATGGAGGGAAGATAAGATGATGTAGAGATGTGCGTTGTAAATTAAAGATAGCATAAATAATAACTATCATTGTTTAATATAACGTATTATATTAACATTCAATATGTATATATAAAATATCATAAACTAAATCATTAATTGAATCTGATAGTAGTGATTTAATTAATTATTAATTACTGATACGAGTTATACCCCGTATCAGTAATTTTATTTAGTAGGAAACTAGTAAATAAATTATTTTTACCAGTATGTGTTCCAATCTGTACGTTTACGAATCAATGCTTCAAGGAAAAAGTAATCACCCCAAATGCAGAACTCATCAATACCTCGGCCATCGGGTTTAGCATATGTTCCATGCAGCAAAACGCCATATTCATTATCATTTTCACTAATGTATGAATTCGACAAGTTTAAGATTGCTTGTTCAATAAAACTCTCATATCGAGCTCTATCTTTGTCTTCTTTAGGTAGGTGCTTCAATAACTCTTGCAAGCCACAAAGGAAGATAGCGGTTGCTGAGCTGTCTCTTGGTTCATCACCACTTGTAAAGGTTAAGTCCCAATATGCAACTAAGTCTTCCGGTAGGTTATCGAGAAAGTAATCGGCAAGCTTTTTCGACATCTCAATTAAACTGTAATCATCAGTGTGCTTGTAACTTAGTGCTAATCCGTAAACTCCCCAAGCTTGACCTCTAGCCCATGTTGAGTCGTCTGATAAACCTTGGAAAGTTCTACCGCCAATGGCTTCACCGTTGTTCTTATCAAAGAAGTATGTATGGTGTGTAGAGAAATCATCACGAATAATATGCTTGTTTGATTGCTCCAAGTGACTTAATGCTATGTTGCGATACTTAGGGTCACCAGTAACATCAGTCGCCCAATAAAGAAGAGGGAGATTCATATTACAATCAATGATCATTCTAATTTTATGATTAGGATCATTTACATTTCCCCAAGCTTGAATCACTTTAGCTTTATCATGGTAACGTCCAATAAGGACATCAGCAGCTCTAATAGCCAGCTCTTTAGCTTTCTGATTATCTGAAATTTTATATGGAGCAAGACAAGAGAGTGTATAGAGAAAGCCCATATCATGCGTTTCTAAGCAGATCTCTTTATCCAGTCTCTCTTCGAACTTTTCCATCAATGACTCACCAAGATTACGGTACTTGTCATCTTGCGTATACTCGTAAGCTAACCATAAAAGTCCTGTCCAAAAGCACGTTGTCCACTGAGTATTGTCAATCTTTGGGTACACTAAGTTCTCACTAGCAGATGCCGGAAATCCATCGTGATAAACCGTCATCATAAGATCAACTTTCTTAAGAACACGCTGAATTGACGTATCTAAAAATTCAGAATTTGAAAAAATCTGATTAGGTGTATCAACCTCAATGGTAGTCATTACTTATATCTCTCTAATTAGTTAAATTTAAGTTGTCATTATGAAAGAAATTATGCTTTCATAGATTATGAACATCAATTATGTTTTCTACAATATACATTATAGTATTTTATATCTGTGGTTTTGCTCACGTAGATTAATATCGTTTTTTTCACATCAATAAATTGTGGTTTAGCTCTCAGGATTTTTAGTAAATTTATACTTTAATTAAATAGTGGTTTGATTGAGATAATTATTATTATCAGACTCTGCATTAATTGAATGTGTTATTTTGGGAACTATTACCAATGAAAAAGAAAAACGTCATTATATTCTTTACTGATCAGCAAAGATTTGACACCTTGGGTGTTCACGGAAATCCAATGGATTTAACACCTAATTTGGATTATGACGCTGTTAGAGGAACGCATTTTGAAAATGCTTTCACGCCTCAACCTGTTTGCCTTCCTGCTCGATCATGTTTGCAAACCGGTAAATATGCATCAGAAACATGTTGTAATACTAATGGTGATAGTTTATCTCCAGATGAAAAAACATTAGCTCATTATTTCGGCGATGCGGGTTACAAAACTGGCTATTTTGGCAAATGGCATCTTAATGCTTCATGCGTAGGCCCCTTTGAAAAACCTCAAGGCGGCTATCAAACTTGGAGAGCTGCAAATATACCTGAATTTGTTTCAGATGCTTATCAAACAGTTGTATTTGATGAAAAGGGTGAGGAGCTAAAACTTCCTGGTTATAGAGTTGATGCGATAGTCGATGAGGCTATTCGATATATCGATAATAATAAAGACGAACCCTTCTATATGATGGTTTCATTATTAGAACCCCATATGCAAAATCATCGTGACGATTTTCCAGCTCCCACTGGTTATAGCGAACGCTATCTTGATAATTGGACACCACCAGATCTAAAAGCATTAGGTGGGACAAGTGCTTCACATTTGCCGGGATACTATGGGATGGTCAAGCGTATAGATGAATCTTATGGTCGTATCAAAGATGTGCTAAAGAGCTTAGATTTGCTGGATGACACTATCGTTGTGTTTACATCAGATCATGGTTGCCATTTCAAAACTCGCAATAATGAATACAAACGCTCATGTCATGATGCTTCAATCCGAATTCCAATGGTTTGGACTGGAGGGCAGTTTACTCAAGGTGGACGTTTCCCTAATCTTGCTAGTTTAGTTGATGTACCCCCGACATTACTTGATGCGTGTGGTATAGAAATACCTGAAGAAATGACGGGACAATCCTTACTGCCTTTAGTTGAAAGGAAAGAGGCAGATCTAAAAAAACATGCTTATATTGAGATTAGTGAATCACATGTAGGTCGTTGTATTAGAACAGCCCGTTGGAAATATAGTATACGTCAAACTGATAATGATATTTATGTTGATGATTTCCTATACGATTTACAGGCTGATCCATATGAACTAGCCAACTTAATTGGTTATGAATCTCACCAAAAAGTCGTAGATGAAATGCGAAGTTTACTATATTCGCAATTTAAGGAGATCGGGCACGATATTCCTGAAATTATTGATGCACCGTCAAAGAAATCTGTTCAAAGAAAAGTTTACGATTACGAAATTAAGTTATAGTTTATAAATATATATTTACTATAGTTTCAATATTAATTTTTATTTGTGATAACGTTTTAATTAAAGTCTTGAGAGGGAAATATGATAGATATTGCAATACTACTCGTTTATTTTGGTTTCTTAATTGCTATTGGTTGGTCATTTAGAAAGTTCAGTTCTAACACCAGTGATTATTTTAGGGGCGGAGGTAAAATGCTGTGGTGGATGGTTGGTTCCACATCCTTTATGACCGCAGTAAGTGCAATGACCTTTACTGGTCATATGGGCAAAAGTCTAACAGGAGGCTTCGCCGTTGCGATTGTTGTTTTCTATGCCTCCGCTCTTGGTTTTTTATGTAACTACCTATTCTTTGCGGCTAAAGCTCGACAAATGCGAGTTATTACGCCCTTAGAAGGTGTTAGGATGCGTTACGGTCGTATAAACGAACAGATCATGATGTGGTCAAGAATGCCTTTGGGTATTCTTCAGGCGGCTATTTGGGTGAATGCACTTGGGGTATTCGCAAGTGCTGTAGTCGGGGTGCCATTAGAAGTGACGATTGTCGTCACTGGCGGTATCGTAGTCTTTATGTCTTTAATCGGGGGCAGCTGGGCCGTTATTGCATCAGACTTTATGCAAATGGTGATTCTAACTGTTATGACGTTGGTGACTGGAATGGTAGCCCTTTGGAAAGGGGGCGGTGTCGTTGAGCTCATGTCAAATGGTCTTCCAGAGAATCCAATCATTGGTGATGGTTACAATTACACCTACCTCTTTGTGGGTTGGTTCCTTTGTATGTTTATCAAGCAGTTCTTAACGACGAACAACATGTTGAGTTCGTACCGATACATCACAGCAAAAGATACAAAAAATGCTCGAAAAGCGGCATTGTTAGCTGCGTCATTAATGTTAGTTGGTCCTTTAGTTTGGTTCTTACCTGTATGGTTCGTCTCTGGTCATTACCCTGATCCTTCAACGTGGGGTCTTGACGGTCTAGGAAACAAAGTGACAGATGCAACGTATTACATTTTTGTAAAACGTGAAATGCCAGTGGGTATGATAGGTCTGCTACTTGCTGCTATCTTTGCTGCGACGATGTCATCAATGGATTCTGGTTTGAATGGAAACTCTGGTATTGTTATTAAGAGTATTTACCAACCTTACATCAAAAAAGATGCTTCAGAACAACACCTTTTGAAAGTAGGGAAGATGCTGACTGCAGCGTTCGGGGTCGTGATTATTCTATCAGCACTTGGACTATCATCACTCAGACAATATGGCTTGTTTGATTTGACGATGCTAATTAATACACTAATTGGTTTTCCAATTCTTATTCCTGCTCTGTTGGGCATCTACGTTAAGAAAACACCAGAGTGGGCTGTCGGCGGTACTATCTTGGTCGGTATGTGTGTATCAGCAATAATTGCTTTTGTTATTACACCAGAGATGATTGCTAGTTTCTTAAACTTAGATCAGCCATTGACGAATCGTGAGTTTACAGAAATGAAGTCAGTGACTCTCGGTGTTGTTGGACACGGGTTGATTACTCTGCCGTTCTTTGTCTGTACGCAATTCTTCTACAAGGGCTTGTCTCCTGAGCGTGAGAAGAATATTGAGCAGTTCTTTACCAATATTGATACTGAGGTTGTTGTTGAGGATACGGCGGATAGTATTGAGTTAGATAACAGGCAGAACAAGGTACTAGGAAAAATGCTTCTTGTTGCTGCGGGATTCATCTCATTACTTACGTTGGTACCTAACCCTATGTGGGGGCGCTCGCTATTCCTCATCATGTCTTTGATTGTCGCAGGAATTGGTTTCGCCTTACTTAAGGCGGTTAAAGAACCAGAATATAATGTTACGGTGGCTACGGATTAACGGACAAGAATTATTCGTTAACTAAAACCTGGAGCACATATATGTAATTTTATATGTGCTCCAAATTTCGCAAGTAAATATAATGAAGAGTGAGTGATGAATATGTTAAATATAGAAAGTCTATACATTAATAACTTGCAAGAAGTTAATTGTGTAGAGTCTTTACCTAACTTAACGTGGAAAGTGAAGGCAACTCACCGAGATGAGAGTCAAATTGCATTTCAGTATCAAGTCTCAACTGAAAATGACTTTTCAAAAATAATTTTAGATTCTGGTAGACAAGAAAGTGACAGAAGTGTAAATGTAAAAATTAACTTGGAAAATTTTGATTTTTCACAACGATATTTCGTCAGAGTTAAGTGTTGGAACAACTACAATCAGGAATCTGATTGGAAGCAGTCGAGCTTTATATCAGGGCTCAATAAAAATAATTGGCAAGCAAAGTATATTCGTTCAAGTCTGGAAGAGACTAACTATGAACAGCAGGGGATATACTTTAGAAAGAGCTTTGCTGTTAATAACCTCAATGAAGTTGAGTCAGTCATGATTCATGCGACAGCGGGGGGGATATATCAAGCATATTTAAACAATGAAGAAATTATAGATGGTGTTTTAAAACCGGGTTTTACCAGCTACAAAAAAAATCATCTTTACCAAACTGCAGAGATTACTAATAAGATCTCGAACGATAATACGATCGTCTTTCACGTAGGACCTGGATGGTACTGTGGACGGTTGGGATGGCTAGACGATAGTGCCCTTTATGACGTTGTGCCCGGCATGATTTGTCAAATTATTGTTCGGTATAAAAATGGGACAAAAGAAGTTATCCCTACTGATGATTCATGGAAATGGTCAGAATCACCGGTTGTTTTTTCAAGTATCTATGATGGTGAAACATATGATTCTAGAAAAGAGATAGGTTTATGGAGCGAAGCATCAGAAGACAATGCTTCTTGGGTGAGTTGTATATCGGTTAATTTTGATTTAAATGTATTAAAGCCACAGGATGCGTGCGTTGTCGAACGAATAGAGACAATTAGCGCTAAGTCTATATTTGAAAGTCCATGTGGTGAGACCATAGTCGATTTCGGCCAGAATATGTCAGGTCTTATTGAGTTTGAAGTAGCTGGTCAAGCAGGGGATGTGCTGACAATTGAACATTTTGAGGTGCTTGATAAAGAGGGCAATGCTCATATCGAAAATCTCCGCACGGCTGGACAAAAAAATACATTTATTATTGGACCAAAGAAGCGATATTCGTATAGTCCACATTTCACATTCCAAGGCTTTCGCTACGCAAGAATTAGTAAATCATCGCCAGAGATAGCGATCAGTAACATTGAAGCTATCGTTATTCATTCTGCATTGGAACGAACAGGTCACTTTGAAAGCTCTAATTCGCTACTGAATAAGTTACACGAAAATATCCGTTGGGGCATGAAAGGAAATTTTGTAGATATCCCTACAGACTGCCCTCAACGTGACGAGAGGTTGGGTTGGACTGGAGACGCTCAGATCTTCTCTAAGACGGCCTGTTACTTGTACGATTCAAAGAGTTTTTTCACTAAATGGCTTGTAGACGTATCTTGTGATCAACTGTCTGATGGAGGGATACCTTTTGTTGTTCCTGATACATTGACAGGTAGAGTTGACTCTCACCCTTTTTTCAAAAAGAGTACGCACTCTTCCGCTGGATGGGGTGATGCTATTGTGATTATTCCTTGGCAACTTTACCTTATGTATGGTGACAAGGAAGTGCTGGAAAATCACTATCAATCGATGTGTAAGTATCTCGAATTTGTTGAGAGCAAATCTCACGATTATGTTTACGATTATGAGATTCAATTTGGCGACTGGTTAGCGTTAGATGCAGAGAAGGGCAGCTTCTTTGGAGGTACCCCAACAGCGTTTACAGGTACAGCATATTTTGCCTATTCGACCAAACTACTAGGTAAAATATCTGAAATATTGGGTTACTCAGCGAATAGTGATTACTACAACTCTTTGTCTGAAAGGATCAGACAGAAATTTGTATCTGAATTCGTTGGTAACGATTGTGAACGTTTACCACAAACTCAAACATCACATATTTTGCCACTGCATTTTAACCTAGTATCAAATGTTCAGAAAAAGAAAATCGCTTCTGGGTTAGTCACATTGATTCAAAACAATAATGGTCATTTGAACACGGGATTTTTAGGTACACCGCACATATGTGAAGCGTTAAGTGATAACGGCTATAAAGATGCTGCGTATGAACTATTACTACAAGAAACTTATCCGTCTTGGTTAAATCAAGTGAAATTAGGTGCCACAACCATTTGGGAACATTGGGATGGTATTCAAAACGACGGAAGTCTCAGAGATCCAGGTATGAATTCGTTCAACCATTATGCATACGGAGCAGTGGGGCAGTGGCTATACAGCAACGTTTTAGGTATTCGTTCTATAGAGTCTAATCCTGGTTTTAAGAAATTTAGAGTAAGCCCATTACTTAGTTCAAGGCTAAGTTATGCTTCGGGTCAATATTCTACTTGTTATGGTGAGATTAAAGTTTCATGGGTCTGCCTTAGTGAAAGTGATTATGAATTAGAAGTGGAAGTACCATTTAATTCTCAAGCTATTGTTTCTATACCAGAATGTTGCATAAGCCGCGTAGATGGTTTTTCTATAAATAACCGTAATGAATTAATTATTGGTTCCGGTAAATATAAGTTACATGTGACCTCATTGGTCAAAGAAATGACATTTAATTAAATTATTAGAATTGGAAGTAAAAGATTATGTTAGATAATAAATTTGGTAGTTGGGGTGATCAAGGTGATGGGACTTATATTAACCCTGTATTAAATGCTGATTATCCAGATTCTGATATTGAGCAAGTAGGTGATACTTATTACATGATCACATCAAAACAACATATGTCACCAGGGATGCCGATATTGGCCTCGAAGGATATGGTTAACTGGAGTAATGTTGGTTTTGGGTTTAATCGTCTATCTTGGGCTCCCGAATATAACTGGGATCGAATGAATGGGTACTCATTTGGCGTATGGGCTGGAGATTTAGCTTATAATGACGGTACTTGGTATATTTATCAAATTGATTATAACCACGGGTTGATGGTCACTACAGCAAAAGATATCGCTGGGCCATGGAGTGAACCAAAGATATTGTTAGATACAACGCATGTAATGGATGATCCCGCGGTATATTGGGATAAAGATAGTCATAAAGCTTATGTTATAGTTAATGCTGGCGTTAAACCAGAAAATCTAGATGAAGAATCTCCGGTAAACACCAATGTAATATATGAAATGAGCTGGGATGGATTGTCAATTCTCGATCAAGGTAAAGAGGTTTATTCTGGTATTGGTGCGGAAGCCGCGAAAATTTATAAGTTTAACGGTTATTGGTACATTTTTATCGCTGAATGGACAATAGGCGATAGCTCAACTGGTCTTGGCGTCAAAAATGCTAAAAACGATAGAAAGCAAGTTGTTTTGAGATCATCTGATAGTATTTATGGCCCTTATGAAAAAAAGGTTGTTCTACAAAAAGGTAGCAACTTTGGCGGTAGAAGTGCTAGTCAAGGTGCATTACTTCAAGCGCCGGATGAATCTTGGTGGTATATGCATCAACTCGTTCAAAATGACGATGATCCTTTTCAGGGAAGAGTTCAATGTTTAGAGCCAGTAAACTGGATTGATGACTGGCCAATTATTGGTATAGATGAAAACGGTGACGGCATTGGTGAACCAGTTAAGCGATACAGGAAACCAATAAATGGGTTCCCAGTTCAAGCGCCTCTCAGTGATGATGATTTCTCAACAGATAGACTTGGACCTCAATGGGAATGGAATCATGATCCAAGGGATTCTCACTGGTCATTAACTGATAATCCAGGCCATCTGCGTTTAAAAGCCAGTAAACTTGTTCCCAATGGGGAGGGTTATGGGCCCAAAACAAACCAATGGACAAATAGCAATGGAGCTAGTTCAGATTTTTGGCGAGCATGTAACACGTTAAGTCAGCGAATTATGGGGACTTCCCATGGGGTCGCTGAGGCAAAGATAAAGCTACAGGGGATGAAACCACATCAAGTTGCCGGCCTAGTTAGGTTTGGTGGTGTTTTCAATCTTATGGGTATTAAAGTTTCCGAATCGGGTGTTCATAATTTATTTTTTATGAACACAAAAGGTGAAGAAGTTGAAGGAGACGTTGTAGACTCTGAACATATTTATATCCGAACGACAAACAATGGAAACTGTGCGTTCTTTGAATATAGTTTGGATGGCAAAGTTTATAAGTATTTTGGCCCTCAATTTGAAATTGCGTTCGGAAATTGGACGGGTGATCGATTGGGTTTCTTCACATGGAATGATGTTGAAGAGAATGGTTATATTGATGTTGAATCGTTCACTTATGACTATGATGGTCCTAAAAGTTAAATAAAAAAACTTTTTTATATTTTATCCCAAAGTTCAAACATTGAGCTTTGGGATATTGTTTTTCACGTAAAACATCATATGGTTATGAAAATTATAATTTTTCATGTTAATAATACCGATACTAATGCTAGTGATAGCTTTTTTAAATCAGATATATCTATTTGATTTTCGGCGGTTAATAAAAAATAACTAATATTTAATTAGTTAAGAACATAACTTGCATTTTCTTATGTCATTATTTGCTAATAATATTGTAATTTATCTATTGAAAATAAATATCTGAGCAATTCCACAAAAATTGAATATAGTAATGAATCTTATCATAAGTTAAGCAATAATAACCTTAAAGAATACTGATGGAGTTTTCTGTTTAACACTTTATTCTAGTTAGTAAAATATTATAATTTAGGGATTGAAAGGATTTAAAATGAAAAAAACAAAAATTTTTGTGCTAGCACTCACTTCTATGATCGCTAGTACTTCAGTATCTGCGGCTACTTTGATGCTTCGTCAAGAGCATAAGTCTAACGATCAAGTTGATGCCAATACAAATGCAACCCTTGTTAAAATAGGTGGTAGCATAGGTAATACCTTTATTGGAACTCAAATCATTCACAAAGGTAAAAATCTGAATAACTACACGCTCGGTAGTACTGAAATGCAACTAGGTTATCGTTATGACGTTAACGATGATGTTAGGTTGGTGCCACAACTACAGGTAACAGCTGTTAGTAGTGGTATTATTTATACGCCCATGGCAGCGATGGTTTATAAACTTGGCGGAGGTTTTTCTTTAGAGCCAAAGTATAAGCATAAATTCCACGTTGGTGTAAAGGATGGCGAATACAACGATACGAAGCAAACAAGTCAGTATCAAATGAATTTGAATTACGCCAAAGATGCTTTAAGGCTTGGCATCCAATATGACTATCATAAAGCTTTGGATGGACAAACGATGTACAACAATAAGGGATTTAAACAAGAACTTGAACTTAAGGCCTATTATCAAGTAGCTAA
Source organism: Photobacterium sp. DNB23_23_1 (assembly GCF_052873815.1). Classification (NCBI taxonomy): domain Bacteria; kingdom Pseudomonadati; phylum Pseudomonadota; class Gammaproteobacteria; order Vibrionales; family Vibrionaceae; genus Photobacterium; species Photobacterium sp. DNB23_23_1. The sequence goes on from NZ_JBNNXT010000051.1 coordinate 32,984, forward strand.
GGGTTTGACTCCTTTTGTCACATTTGCAGGGGTACCTGAGGGAAACAAATCTGATAAGTATCAATTACGATCGCGCGTTGGTTTACTGTATAGTTTCTAGTGGATAATTTTACTTATTCTAATATCAAGGCCACTAATTGTAATTGATTGGTGGCCTTTTGTTATAAGGTTTAAAAATTAATATTAAAAACGCTCTATTATTCCAAAGAGGAAAAATAGTACTATGTTGCTAGGTGCTGCTCTTTCACTTAGTTTGAAAGCAAACATATCAGTTGCTTCAGAATTACCTACAAACGTATTAGTTTTTTTGATTGATGATCTTCGTGTTGCAATCGGTAGCTATGGTAATAATGAAGTACAAACCCCTAACATTAATAAATTAGCATCGGAAGGGGGAGATTTTGTCAAGAGAGCTGTATTCACATGCTGAATCAGATATCGCAACAAGCAAGCAATATCATTGATATCGAAGAGTACGAATCGATACAGAAAAAATGCTAAAAAAAAACTTCACGACAAGTATCTTGTAGATGCTCTATCTTTTAATGATAGACCTATTTCTGAAAGAAATGACTAACAGTTAATTTGCTTTAGACCTGAACATCGTGTTGTTTTGATCACTAAGGGTGAATTATTGCTTTATTATTAATAAAAACTGCAAGAGAACAGAGGTAACATATGAGGCTGTTGTATTGGCAACAATAATTTTCTCTGTTCACTTTTTATTATGCAGTTATCTCGATTAAACGGGTTAGTTGAGTCATTGAACAAAATTTAGGTCATGTTAACGCCCGTCACTAAAACTAAAATGTCATCGAGAACCTCTGTTGCACCTACATAAATTCCCCCATCTGAAGCCGATTTCTCCGGTACGTAAAAATCGCCCAGTCCCCACTAAATCGTCGTCGACAAAAATTTCATAGTCCAGACCATTATCACGACCTTCATGTCAAACGGTTGACCGATCACATTGTCACGAATTTTAGTCTGTTGACCACTTCGTGGGTAAAACCACAAACTTCCATCCCCGTGCACTCTTAGCATAACTGGCCAGTGATCAACGTTATTGCCTTTCGCTTGAAATAAAGAGCAGTAATGTTCTTTCCCTGGTTTTGCAGAGCAACCTTTTGCCTTTAATACATTGAAGCGAGCGGAAAACTCATGCCATACACCTGGTTCTGGCAACCAGCGGTCTTGAGGGCTGAAAGCTTCAACTCTAGCAGCAAGCTTTCGCTTGTTACTGACATTTTCTTCATCTTTAAATAAGCGAAAAATTTGTGTATTGCCATCTTCTTGGTACCAGCGACTCCACAAATGAAACTTATCTTGAGTAATCGATGGGTGACCAACGGTATGTATCCGATATTGATTTTGTTCACTATTGATTGGTCGACTTCCATAACGGCCTGTTTCGACGTTCTTACGATTGATGATGATTTGAGAGCCATCAACACCTGCCGACGTATGAGTTTGTAGGGGGTTTAAAGCATCAGTATTTAATATTTGTGACCAAGTAGGGTCAACTCCTTTTTGATGAAAAAATTGTGAGATATCAACACTATTGTTTTGCTGTGCGTGGTTTGTTGTGTTTTCATCATTGGCGTTCGCGTTGTTTTGAGTCGTATACGCTGATACGCTTAAAGCGAGCAGAAAGGGGAGTGTGTTTTTTATTCATTACAGGCTAGTCCTTATCTTAAAGCCTGAATTCAGATAATAAGTGCGACACTCATGGGAAGGTGTAAAAGAGGAAGCCAACTGCCGAAAGTGGTACG
>NZ_JBNNXT010000052.1:0-34658 GCF_052873815.1 Photobacterium sp. DNB23_23_1
CTAGATAACTACATCCCAGAGCCAGAGCGTGCAATCGATCTACCATTCATCCTTCCTATCGAAGATGTATTCTCAATCCAGGGCCGTGGTACTGTTGTAACTGGTCGTGTTGAGCAAGGTATCATCACTGTAGGTGACGAAGTAGAAATCATCGGTATCAAAGACACTACTACAACTACTTGTACTGGTGTTGAGATGTTCCGTAAGCTTCTTGACGAAGGCCGTGCTGGTGAGAACGTTGGTGTTCTTCTACGTGGTACTAAGCGTGACGAAGTTGAGCGTGGTCAGGTTCTTGCTAAGCCAGGTTCAATCACTCCACACACTACTTTCACTTCAGAAATCTATGTTCTTTCTAAAGATGAAGGCGGTCGTCACACTCCTTTCTTCAAAGGTTACCGTCCACAGTTCTACTTCCGTACAACTGACGTAACAGGTACTATCGAGCTACCTGAAGGCGTAGAAATGGTAATGCCTGGTGATAACATCTCTATGACTGTTACTCTAATCGCACCTATCGCGATGGACGAAGGTCTACGTTTTGCTATCCGTGAAGGTGGCCGTACAGTTGGTGCTGGTGTTGTTGCAACTATCGTTGCTTAATAACGCTTAGTACAAACTCTGTACTAAAAAAGGGAGCTTCGGCTCCCTTTTTGTTTTTCTCTCGCATCTAAAATTAAAGCTACTGCCTTGATTGGCTTACTCCTCTGTAGTTATATTTCTTTAAAGCATAAACCTATTATCTTAAACCCCAAATTGTTCTAATAAGTAAGATGATTGTAACTGGTAATGCAAACAATTCTTGTTTATATTCTTTCCATTGTATTGCGATGATGGTGAGACGATGTACGTTTGCTTGTGCCACGGAATTTCCGATAAAAAAATCATGAAGCTGGCTGAGCAGCATGGGATCAGCGATATCCGCGGGATCCGCCAAGTTACCCCCCTTGGCTCGCAGTGTGGTAAGTGTATCCGTCAAGCGAAGGAAGTGCTTGAGCAGGTAACTATCATCCAGTACAAAAAAGCCAGTTAATAACGGCTTTATCACATCGTGTCTTTTGACACTCTTCTAATCAGTTCTATGCTTATGTGAACTGACAGAGGAGCGTTTTGCAATGAAAGCTGATCCGAAAATCATCCAACACCTCAACAAAGTCCTCGGCAACGAATTGGTCGCCATTAATCAGTATTTCCTCCATGCCCGAATGTACAAAGACTGGGGCTTGAAACATCTTGCCGATAAGGAATACCACGAGTCGATAGACGAGATGAACCACGCGGATCATTTAATCGAACGTATCTTGTTTCTCGAAGGGTTGCCCAACTTGCAAGATCTCGGCAAGCTCAATATCGGCGAAGATACTCAGGAGATGCTCGAGTGTGACTTGGCATTGGAGATGGCCGCTATTCCAGATCTGCGTGATGCTATTGCTTACTCAGAAGAGGTAAGGGATTATGTATCACGCGACTTGTTCCAAGATATCCTCGAAGATGAAGAGGAACATGTCGACTGGCTCGAAACCCAACTCGGGCTGATAGAAAAAGTCGGGATTGCCAATTACAACCAGGCCCAGATCATCGACGAAGATGAGGGGTAGGGGAACTCCATGCATATTTATGAATCCTTGCTCTTGAGCAGGGATTTTTTATATGTGTAGAGGAGCAAGAGCGGAACTAAAAAGTTAAGCCCATCGCAACAACATCTTAGCCTCATCTTTGTTTAATTTTCCGACAAGGGTTGCGTTCGAAACTGTGATCTGTATAATGCCCTCCACTGCCTGAGGATATAAGTTCTTGTAAGTGCGGTTGTGAACCAATAAGCGTTGAGGAAGAAGCTGCTGAGCGGCTTAGAAATGTATACTCTGACTTATGTTCGCAGTCATTAGATTGACTGACAATGTATCCGATAGGGATACTACGTTCACATAAATCAATCGGCATTCTCTCGTCTATACGAGGTTGAGTGGCGATATTGTTTGTGTAATTTTTATTATTGGAGCTCTGTCTCATGCAGAACCAACGTATTCGTATCCGCCTTAAGGCGTTCGATCACCGCTTGATCGATCAGTCGACTGCGGAAATCGTTGAAACAGCTAAGCGTACTGGCGCGCAGGTTAAGGGTCCAATCCCTCTACCTACTCGCAAAGAGCGCTTCACTGTTCTTGTATCTCCTCACGTTAATAAGGACGCACGTGACCAGTACGAAATTCGTACTCACAAGCGCCTTATCGACATCGTTGAGCCAACAGACAAAACTGTTGACGCTCTTATGCGTCTAGATCTAGCTGCTGGCGTTGATGTCCAGATCAGCCTAGGTTAAGAGGAGATAAGAGAATGATTGGTCTAATCGGTCGTAAAGTGGGCATGACCCGCGTATTTACCGAAGATGGCGTTTCTATCCCAGTAACTGTGGTTGAAGTTGAAGCTAACCGCGTTTCTCAGGTTAAATCTGTAGAAACTGACGGCTACAACGCAATCCAGGTAACTACTGGTTCAAAGAAAGCTAACCGTGTTTCTAAGCCAGAAGCTGGCCACTTTGCGAAAGCAGGTGTTGAAGCAGGTCGCGGTCTTTGGGAATTCCGTCTAGAGAACAACGAAGAGTTCGCTGTTGGCGCTGAGCTAACTGTTGAGCTGTTCAACGAAATTAAAAAAGTAGACGTTACTGGTACATCTAAGGGTAAAGGTTTCCAAGGTGCTGTTAAGCGCTGGAACTTCCGTACTCAAGATATGACTCACGGTAACTCCTTGTCTCACCGCGCTCCGGGTTCAATTGGCCAATGTCAAACTCCAGGTCGCGTATTTAAAGGCAAGAAAATGGCTGGTCACATGGGTGCTGAGCGTGTAACGACTCAAAACCTAGAGATCGTACGTGTTGACGCTGAGCGTAACCTGCTTCTTATTAAAGGTGCAGTACCAGGCTCAACAGGTGGCAACGTGATCGTCAAACCAGCTGTTAAAGCGTAACGTCGAGGAGTTAGTAATGGAATTGGTAGTCAAAGGCGCTGATGCGCTAACTGTCTCCGAAACTACTTTTGGGCGTGACTTCAATGAAGCGCTTGTACACCAAGTAGTTGTTGCTTTTGCAGCAGGTGCTCGTCAAGGTACTCGTGCTCAGAAGACTCGTTCTGACGTTTCTGGTGGTGGTGCTAAACCATGGCGCCAGAAAGGTACAGGTCGCGCTCGTGCAGGTACAATCCGTAGCCCGCTATGGCGTACCGGTGGTGTAACTTTCGCTGCTCGTCCACAGGACCACAGCCAGAAAGTTAACAAGAAAATGTACCGCGGTGCTATGAAGAGCATTCTTTCTGAGCTAGTTCGTCAAGAGCGTCTAATCGTTGTTGATGAGTTCTCTGTAGAAGCACCTAAAACTAAAGCGCTAGTAGCTAAGCTTTCTGAGCTTGAGCTAACTGATGCGCTGATCGTAACTGGCGAACTAGATGAGAATCTATTCCTAGCTGCACGTAACCTATACAAAGTAGACGTACGTGACGCGAAGGCAATTGACCCAGTTAGCTTGATCGCTTTCGATAAAGTTGTGATGACTGCAGCAGCAGTTAAAGCAGTTGAGGAGATGCTAGCATGATCACTGAAGAGCGTATTTTAAAAGTTCTACGTGCTCCGCACATTTCTGAAAAAGCAACTATGGCTGCTGAAAACGGTAACACTATCGTATTCAAAGTAGCTAAAGATGCAACAAAGAAAGAGATCAAAGCAGCAGTTGAAAAACTGTTCGAGGTTGAAGTTAAGTCTGTAAACACTCTTATCACTAAGGGTAAGACCAAGCGTCAAGGTATGCGTCAAGGCCGTCGTTCAGACGTTAAGAAAGCCTACGTTATCCTGAAAGAAGGTCAAGACATCGACTTCGCTGGCAGTGCAGAGTAAGGCTAGGAGCAAAGAAGAATGGCTATTGTAAAATGTAAGCCGACTTCCCCAGGTCGTCGCCACGTAGTTAAAGTGGTTAACTCTGACCTGCATAAGGGTAAGCCGTACGCACCACTACTAGAGAAAAAATCTAAGTCAGGTGGTCGTAACAACAACGGTCGTATTACAGTACGTCACATCGGTGGTGGTAACAAAAATGCTTACCGTATCATCGATTTTAAACGTACTAAAGACGGTATCCCAGCGAAAGTTGAGCGTCTAGAATACGATCCAAACCGTAGCGCAAACATTGCTCTAGTTCTGTACGCAGACGGTGAGCGCCGCTACATTATCGCACCTAAAGGTATTCAGGCTGGTGACACTATCCAGTCTGGCGCAGATGCTGCTATCAAAGTTGGTAACACACTACCAATGCGCAACATCCCTGTAGGTTCAACAGTACACTGTGTTGAGCTTAAGCCTGGTAAAGGTGCTCAGCTGGCTCGTTCAGCTGGTGCATACGCTCAGATCATTGCACGTGCAGGCACTTATGTGACTCTACGTCTACGTTCTGGTGAAATGCGTAAAGTTCTTTCTGAAGGTCGTGCGACCCTAGGTGAAGTTGGTAATGCAGAACACATGCTACGTGAGCTAGGTAAAGCTGGTGCTTCACGTTGGCGCGGTGTTCGTCCAACTGTACGTGGTGTTGTAATGAACCCAGTTGACCACCCACACGGTGGTGGTGAAGGCCGTACTTCTGGTGGCCGTCACCCTGTTACACCTTGGGGTGTTCCAACTAAGGGTTACAAGACTCGTAAGAACAAGCGTACCGACAAGTACATCGTACGTCGTCGTAACAAGTAATTTTAAAGAGGATACGCCATGCCACGTTCTCTCAAGAAAGGTCCATTTATTGACCTACACTTGCTGAAGAAGGTAGAGAAAGCGTTGGAAAGCGGTGACAAGAAGCCTGTAAAGACTTGGTCCCGTCGCTCAATGATCATCCCTCAGATGATCGGTTTGACCATCGCTGTCCATAATGGTCGTCAGCACGTTCCTGTTTTCGTTTCTGAAGAAATGATCGGTCACAAGCTAGGCGAATTTGCACCAACACGCACTTACCGCGGCCATGCTGCGGATAAGAAAGCTAAGAAGCGCTAAGGAGTAAGTAATGGAAGCTATCGCTAAACATCGCTTTGCTCGCATTTCGCCGCAGAAAGCTCGTTTGGTTGCAGATCAACTGCGCGGTAAGCCAGTTGCTCAAGCTCTAGAAATTCTTCAGTTCAGCAACAAAAAAGCTGCTGATCTAATCAAGAAAGTTCTAGAGTCAGCTATCGCTAACGCAGAACACAACGAAGGCGCAGATATTGATGATCTATCAGTAGCTAAAATCTTCGTTGACGAAGGTCCTACCATGAAGCGTATTATGCCTCGTGCTAAAGGCCGTGCCGATCGCATCTTGAAGCGTTCTAGCCACATCACTGTTGTTGTAGCAGACCGCTAAGAGACTAGGAGAGAAAGCAATGGGTCAAAAAGTACATCCTAATGGTATTCGTCTTGGCATCGTTAAGCCATGGAATACCACTTGGTTTGCTAACAGCCAAGAGTTCGCTGACAACCTAGACGGCGACTTCAAGGTACGTCAGTTCCTTACTAAGGAACTAGCAAAAGCGTCTCTTTCACGTATCGTTATCGAGCGTCCTGCTAAGAGCATCCGTGTGACTATTCACACTGCTCGTCCAGGCGTTGTTATCGGTAAGAAAGGCGAAGACGTTGAGAAACTACGTGCTCGCGTTTCAAAGATCGCTGGTGTTCCAGCACAGATCAACATCGCGGAAGTACGTAAGCCTGAGCTAGACGGCAAACTAGTAGCAGACAGCATTTCGTCTCAGCTAGAGCGTCGCGTTATGTTCCGTCGCGCTATGAAGCGTGCAGTTCAGAACGCTATGCGCCTTGGCGCTAAAGGTATCAAAGTAGAAGTAAGCGGTCGTCTAGGCGGCGCTGAAATCGCACGTTCTGAGTGGTACCGTGAAGGTCGTGTACCTCTACACACTCTTCGTGCTGACATTGATTACGCAACTTCTTCGGCTCACACCCAATACGGTGTAATTGGCGTTAAAGTTTGGATCTTCAAAGGTGAAGTTCTAGGCGGCATGCCAGTAGAAGAGCCAAAGGCTGACAAGCCTAAGAAGCAGCGCAAAGGCCGTAAATAAGGAGTTTATAGATGCTGCAACCTAAACGCACTAAATTCCGCAAGACCTTTAAAGGTCGTAACCGCGGTCTAGCGAACGGCACTGACGTAAGCTTCGGTACATTTGGTCTTAAAGCAGTCGGCCGTGGCCGAATCACTGCTCGCCAGATCGAAGCAGCGCGTCGTGCGATGACTCGTCACATCAAACGTCAGGGTCAAATCTGGATTCGTATCTTCCCAGACAAACCAATTACATCTAAGCCTCTTGAAGTTCGTCAAGGTAAAGGTAAGGGTAACGTTGAGTACTGGGTAGCACAAATCCAACCTGGTAAAGTTCTGTATGAGATGGATGGTGTTTCTGAAGAGCTAGCACGTGAAGCATTTAAACTTGCTGCACGTAAGCTACCTATCAAGACAACATTCGTAACTAAGGCGGTGATGTGATGAACGCACAAGATCTGCGCGCTAAAAGCGTTGAAGAGCTGAATGCTGAGCTTGTGAACCTACTGCGTGAGCAGTTCAACCTGCGTATGCAGGCTGCAACTGGTCAACTGCAGCAGACTCACACTCTTAAATCAGTACGTCGCGATATCGCACGTGTTAAAACCGTTCTGACTGAGAAGGCTGGCGCATAATGAGCGATCAAATTCGTACTCAGCTTGGTCGTGTTGTTAGCGACAAAGGCGATAAGTCTATTGTTGTTGCAATCGAGCGTAAAGTGAAGCACCCGATCTACGGTAAGTACATCACTCGCACGACTAAACTTCACGCACATGACGAAAACAACGAATGTCGCCAAGGCGATACTGTTGAAGTTCGTGAGTGCCGTCCACTGTCTAAGACTAAGTCTTGGACACTGGTACGCGTAGTTGAAAAAGCTCGCATCTAAGCGAACTTAACTACGATTTAACATAACGGCCCCGAAAAAATTTTGGGGCCGTTCATTTTTTGTCTACCCATCGTCCGAAAATGGTGTTATTATTCGCCGCCTTTGAAGAAAAGGCAAATCGGCTCGTGATGGGTCAAGATGTTTAAAATTAGCGGAGCACTAACATGATCCAAATGCAAAGTATGCTTGATGCAGCCGATAACTCCGGCGCTCGTAGCGTAATGTGTATTAAGGTTCTGGGTGGTTCACACCGTCGCTATGCACATATCGGTGATGTCATCAAGGTTACTGTTAAGGAAGCAATTCCTCGCGGTAAAGTTAAGAAAGGTGACGTTCTGAAAGCGGTGGTTGTGCGCACTCGTAAAGGCGTACGTCGTCCAGATGGCTCTGTCATTCGCTTTGACCGTAATGCTTGCGTATTGTTGAACGACAACACTGAGCAACCTATCGGTACTCGTATTTTCGGCCCAGTGACTCGTGAGCTTCGTGGCGATAAGTTCATGAAGATCGTTTCACTTGCGCCTGAAGTATTGTAAGGAGTAACGCAAATGGCAGCTAAAATCCGTCGTAACGACGAAGTTATCGTTCTTACTGGTAAAGATAAAGGTAAGAAAGGTAAAGTATCCAAGGTTCTAGCAACCGGTAAAGTAATCGTTGAAGGTATCAACCTTGTTAAGAAGCACCAGAAGCCGGTACCGGCTATGGGTGTACAAGGTGGCATCGTTGAACAAGAAGCTGCAATTGACGCTTCTAACGTTGCAATCGTTAACGGTGAAGGTAACGCGGACCGTGTAGGCTTCCGATTCGAAGACGGCAAAAAAGTTCGTTTCTTCAAATCGACTGGCGAAACTATCAAGTAATTTTTGGAGTAGTACAATGGCGAAACTGCATGATTACTACAAAGAGACTCTAGTTAAAGAACTTGCTGACAAGTTTGAATACAAGAGTATCATGCAAGTCCCAAGGATCGAAAAGATCACACTTAACATGGGTGTGGGCGATGCGATCAACGACAAGAAGCTTCTAGAGAATGCTGCTGCTGACATGACTGCTATTGCAGGTCAGAAGCCGCTAATCACTGTAGCTCGTAAGTCTGTTGCTGGCTTTAAGATCCGTGAGGGCTACCCTATCGGCTGTAAAGTAACTCTACGTGGCGAACGCATGTGGGACTTCTTTGAGCGTCTAATTTCAATTGCTGTACCTCGTATTCGTGATTTCCGTGGTCTAAACCCGAAATCATTCGATGGTCGTGGTAACTACAGCATGGGCGTTCGTGAGCAGATCATCTTCCCAGAAATCGATTACGATAAAGTAGATCGTGTACGTGGTCTTGATATCACTATCACAACTTCTGCTAAATCTGACGAAGAAGCTCATGCTCTACTGTCTGCTTTTAACTTCCCATTCCGTAAGTAAAAGTAAGGGTTACTAATGGCTAAAGAATCAATGAAGGCACGCGAAGCTAAACGTGCCAAGCTAGCAGTAAAGTTCGCTGAAAAGCGTGCGGCACTAAAAGCTCTAATTAGCGACGTGAATGCGTCTGAAGAAGATCGCTGGAATGCAGTGCTTAAACTTCAGTCACTACCACGTGATTCTGCGAAGTCTCGTCAGCGTAACCGCTGTAACCAGACTGGACGTCCACACGGCTACCTACGTAAGTTTGGTCTTAGCCGTATCAAGGTTCGTGAAGCTTGCATGAAAGGCGAGATTCCGGGTCTGCGTAAGGCTAGCTGGTAATCCCAGTTATCCCATTTAGAATCACGGAGTATTGACTTATGAGCATGCAAGATCCGATCTCGGATATGCTGACCCGTCTTCGTAACGGTCAGGCAGCGAAAAAAGTTGCTGTTAAAATGCCATCTTCAAAAATGAAAGTTGCTATCGCATCTCTTCTTAAAGAAGAAGGTTTTGTGGCTGACTACACTGTAACTGGTGAAGTTAAGCCTGAGCTAGAAGTTACTCTTAAGTACTTCGAAGCTACCCCAGTTATCGAGCAAATCCAACGTGTATCACGTCCTGGTCTGCGCATCTACAAGAAAAAAGATGCTCTTCCATCAGTGATGGGTGGCCTTGGTATTGCTGTTGTATCCACTTCCAAGGGTCTTATGACCGACCGCGCTGCTCGCAAAGCGGGTCTTGGCGGTGAGATTATCTGCTACGTAGCATAATAGGAGTAGGAAATGTCTCGTGTTGCAAAAGCACCAGTAGTTATTCCTGCCGGCGTAGAAGTTAAACTCAACGGTCAGGAAATCACTGTTAAAGGTGGTAAAGGCGAACTAGTTCGCGTTATCAACGAAGCAGTTGTATTGTCCCAGGAAGAGAACACCATCACTTTCGGTCCTCGTGAAGGATTCGACAAGGCTTGGGCACAAGCAGGTACTGCACGTGCACTAGTTAACAACATGGTTGTTGGTGTTACTGAAGGCTATACTAAGAAGCTTACTTTGAAGGGTGTAGGTTACCGTGCTGCCATTAAAGGCAACTCTGTAGCACTAACTCTAGGCTTCTCTCACCCAGTTGAGCACGAATTGCCAGCAGGTATCAAAGCTGAGTGTCCATCACAAACTGAAATCGTACTAACTGGTACTGATAAGCAGGTTGTTGGTCAAGTAGCGGCTGATATTCGCGCTTACCGTAGCCCTGAGCCTTACAAAGGCAAAGGTGTTCGTTACGCCGATGAAATCGTGCGTACTAAAGAAGCTAAGAAGAAGTAAGGTAACACTATGGATAAGAAAGCATCTCGTATCCGTCGTGCGACCCGAGCACGTCGTAAGATTGCTGAACTGGGCGCAACTCGCCTAGTTGTACACCGTACTCCACGTCACGTGTACGCTCAGGTAATCGCACCAAATGGCTCTGAGGTAATCGCTGCCGCTTCTACCGTAGAAAAGGCGATTCGCGAACAGGTTAAGAGTACTGGTAACAAAGACGCTGCTGCAGCTGTAGGTAAAGCTATTGCTGAGCGCGCGATTGAAAAAGGCATCTCAACAGTTGCATTCGATCGTTCTGGTTTCCAATACCACGGCCGTGTAGCTGCTCTAGCAGAAGCTGCTCGTGAAGCTGGTCTGAAATTCTAAGGTAGGCGGAAGATGGCTAACGAAAAAACACAATCAGATTTGAATGAAAAGCTGATCGCTGTTAACCGTGTATCTAAGACGGTTAAAGGCGGACGCATTTTCAGCTTTACTGCACTAACAGTAGTTGGTGACGGTAACGGTCGCATCGGTTTTGGTTACGGTAAGGCACGTGAAGTTCCTGCTGCAATCCAGAAAGCGATGGAAAAAGCACGTCGTAACATGGTTACAGTTGCACTAAACGACGGTACTCTACACCACGCTGTTAAAGGTCGCCACACTGGTTCTAAAGTGTACATGCAGCCTGCATCAGAAGGTACTGGTATCATCGCCGGTGGTGCAATGCGTGCAGTGCTAGAAGTTGCGGGTATCCGTAACGTACTAGCTAAAGCATACGGTTCTACTAACCCAATCAACGTTGTTCGCGCAACAATTGACGGTCTAAGTGGAATGAACTCTCCAGAAATGATCGCTGCTAAGCGTGGTCTTTCTGTTAAAGAAATTCTGGAGTAATCGACATGGCTAAAACTATTAAAGTAACCCAAACAAAGAGCTCTATCGGTCGTTTGCCGAAGCACAAAGCATCTTTGCGTGGCCTAGGCCTTCGTCGCATCAACCACACTGTAGAACTTGAAGACACACCGTGCGTACGCGGTATGATCAACAAAGTTTTCTACATGGTTAAAGTTGAGGAGTAATCAGTATGCGTTTGAATACTCTATCTCCGGCTGCTGGTTCTAAGCCTTCTGCGAAGCGCGTAGGCCGTGGTATCGGTTCAGGTCTGGGTAAAACTTGTGGCCGTGGTCACAAAGGTCAGAAATCACGTTCAGGTGGTTCTGTACGTCCAGGCTTCGAAGGCGGTCAAATGCCTTTGAAACAGCGTCTACCAAAATTCGGTTTTACTTCTCGCAAGAGCCTTGTAACAGCTGAAGTTCGTCTAGGTGAACTAGCGAAAGTTGAAGGTGACGTAGTAAGTCTTGAAACTCTTAAGGCTGCGAACCTAATCACTAAGAACATTGAGTTCGTGAAAGTTGTACTTTCTGGTGAGATTGCTCGCACTGTAACAGTTAAAGGCCTACGCGTGACTAAAGGCGCTAAAGCTGCTATCGAAGCTGCAGGCGGTAAAATCGAGGAATAATTAACTCGAGGATGAGGTACAGATGGCTAAACAACCAGGACAAGATTTTCGTAGCGCCCAAGGTGGCCTAGCAGAGCTTAAGGTTCGCCTATTATTCGTTTTAGGTGCTATCTTAATTTTCCGAGCAGGCTCTTTTGTGCCTATTCCTGGTATTGACGCTGCTGTACTTGCCGATCTGTTCGAACAGCAAAAGGGTACCGTCATTGAACTGTTTAACATGTTCTCTGGCGGTGCACTTGAGCGTGCTTCCATCTTAGCACTGGGTATCATGCCGTATATCTCGGCATCGATCATTATCCAGCTGCTGACGGTTGTTCACCCGGCATTAGCCGAGTTGAAGAAGGAAGGGGAGTCTGGTCGTCGCAAGATTAGCCAGTACACCCGTTACGGCACGCTTGTTTTGGCAACCTTCCAAGCAATTGGTATTGCAACGGGGTTACCAAGTATGATTCCGGGTCTGGTTATTAACCCTGGCCTTGGATTCTACTTTGTTGCGGTCGTCAGTTTGGTTACCGGTACCATGTTCTTGATGTGGTTGGGTGAACAGATTACGGAGCGTGGCATAGGTAACGGTATATCTGTGATTATTTTCACCGGTATCGTTGCAGGTTTGCCGCCAGCTATTGGACAGACAGTGGAGCAAGCGCGTCAAGGTGAATTGCACGTACTTCTTCTACTATTGATTGCAGTGATTTCTTTCGCTGTCATTTACTTTGTAGTGTTCATGGAACGTGGTCAGCGTCGTATCGTCGTTAACTACGCTAAACGTCAGCAAGGCCGTCGTGTTTTTGCTGCGCAGAGCACTCACCTGCCGTTGAAAATCAACATGGCAGGGGTAATTCCAGCGATTTTTGCATCAAGCATTATTCTGTTCCCGGGCACACTGGCTCAGTGGTTCGGTCAGAATGAAAACCTAGGTTGGCTAAGTGATATTTCACTGGCACTAAGCCCAGGTCAGCCACTTTATGTGATGCTTTATGCTGCTGCGATTATTTTCTTCTGTTTCTTCTATACCGCGTTGGTGTTTAACCCTCGCGAGACAGCTGATAACTTGAAGAAGTCTGGTGCATTCGTACCTGGTATTCGCCCGGGAGAGCAGACCGCGAAATATATAGATAAAGTGATGACACGCCTGACATTGGCTGGCGCGTTATATATCACCTTTATCTGTCTGATCCCCGAGTTTATGATGATTGCATGGAACGTCCGCTTCTATTTTGGCGGTACTTCACTACTGATCGTAGTTGTAGTTATCATGGACTTCATGGCTCAAGTTCAGACACATTTGATGTCTCAACAATATGAGTCTGTTTTGAAAAAGGCTAATCTTAAGGGCTCAGGCCGTTAAGATCCTAATTACGGAGTTTAGCAATGAAAGTTCGTGCTTCCGTTAAGAAAATCTGCCGTAACTGTAAAGTTATCAAGCGCAACGGTGTTGTGCGTGTGATTTGCAGTGAGCCAAAGCATAAACAACGCCAAGGCTAATTAGCAGAAATATTTCTTGCAAATTGAAGGTAGGTTGGCTAAATTAGCCAACCAATCTTTTGTGTGTGCAAAAGAATTGTTCCACCGCTGCGTATCCTAGACGGGCTTTGCAGCGGTTATTCTTGAAAAGTACTAGGAGTGAATAGTGGCCCGTATTGCAGGCATTAACATTCCTGATCAAAAACATTCTGTAATCGCTCTTACAGCGATCTACGGCATTGGTAAAACTCGCTCTCAAGCTATTCTAGCTGAAGTGGGTATTGCTGAAGATGTTAAGATCAGTGAACTAACTGAAGAGCAGATCGATCTACTGCGTGATGGTGTAGCTAAGTACACTGTAGAAGGTGATCTACGTCGTGAAGTTTCCATGAACATCAAGCGTCTTATGGACCTTGGTTGTTACCGTGGTCTTCGTCATCGTCGCAGTCTACCACTACGTGGACAGCGTACTAAAACCAACGCTCGTACCCGTAAGGGTCCGCGCAAGCCGATCAAAAAATAATCGGGTAAGGTAGAGAGTACAATGGCTAAACAACCAACTCGCGCGCGTAAGCGCGTACGCAAGCAAGTAGCAGATGGCGTTGCGCACATCCATGCTTCTTTCAATAACACAATCGTAACCATTACTGACCGTCAGGGTAACGCTCTATCTTGGGCAACTGCAGGTGGTTCAGGTTTCCGTGGTTCTCGTAAATCTACTCCGTTCGCTGCACAGGTTGCTGCTGAGCGTTGTGGTGAAATGGCCAAAGAATATGGCGTTAAGAACCTAGAAGTTATGGTTAAGGGCCCAGGTCCTGGTCGTGAGTCAACTATCCGCGCTCTAAACGCAGCGGGTTTCCGTATCACTAACATTGTTGATGCGACTCCGATCCCTCATAACGGTTGTCGTCCACCTAAGAAACGTCGCGTATAACGTTTCGTTTTTAGGAAAACTGGAGAAAGAACATGGCAAGATATTTGGGTCCTAAGCTGAAGCTTAGCCGTCGCGAAGGCACAGACTTATTCCTTAAGTCTGGTGTACGCGCGATTGATACCAAGTGTAAAATCGACAATGCACCTGGTGTGCATGGTGCTCGTCGCGGTCGTCTATCAGACTACGGCGTACAGCTTCGCGAGAAACAAAAAGTTCGTCGTACTTACGGCGTACTAGAAAAGCAATTCCGTAACTACTACAAAGAAGCAGCTCGCATTAAGGGCAACACAGGTGAAAACCTGCTTCAGCTTCTTGAAGGTCGTCTAGATAACGTAGTTTACCGTATGGGTTTCGGTGCAACACGCGCTGAATCACGTCAGCTGGTAAGCCACAAAGCGATCCTAGTTAACGGTCAAGTCGTAAACGTTCCTTCTTTCAAGGTAGCGGCAAACGACGTTGTTAGCATTCGCGAGAAAGCTAAGAACCAAGCACGCATCAAAGCAGCTCTAGAAGTTGCTACTCAGCGTGAACTACCGACTTGGGTCGAAGTAGACAGCAGCAAGCTAGAAGGTACTTTCAAGCGCCTTCCAGAACGTTCTGATTTGTCTGCCGACATCAACGAACACCTGATCGTCGAGCTTTACTCTAAGTAAGGCTATAGTTAAGAGAGGACACAATGCAGGGTTCTGTAACAGAATTTCTTAAGCCACGTCTTGTTGATATTGAACAAGTTAACACGACGCATGCAAAAGTAACTCTTGAGCCGCTTGAGCGTGGTTTCGGCCACACTCTTGGTAACGCTCTACGTCGCATTCTTCTATCTTCAATGCCGGGTTGTGCCGTAACTGAAGTAGAAATCGACGGTGTGTTACACGAGTACAGCACCAAAGAAGGAGTACAGGAAGACATTCTTGAGATCCTTCTAAACCTTAAAGGCCTAGCCGTTAAGGTTGAGGGTAAAGACGAAGTTATCCTTACTCTGACTAAATCTGGTGCAGGCCCTGTTGTTGCAGGTGACATCACCCACGACGGTGATGTTGAGATTGCGAACCCAGAGCACGTAATCTGCCATTTAACTGATGATCATGCTGATATCAGCATGCGCATCAAGGTAGAGCGTGGTCGTGGCTATGTACCAGCGTCTGCTCGTATTCACACTGAAGAAGATGAGCGCCCAA
This sequence comes from Photobacterium sp. DNB23_23_1, assembly GCF_052873815.1. Lineage (NCBI taxonomy): Bacteria > Pseudomonadati > Pseudomonadota > Gammaproteobacteria > Vibrionales > Vibrionaceae > Photobacterium > Photobacterium sp. DNB23_23_1. The sequence goes on from NZ_JBNNXT010000052.1 coordinate 14,727, forward strand.
TTGGTCGTCTGCTAGTTGATGCAACTTTCAGCCCAGTTGACCGTATCGCATACGCCGTTGAGGCAGCACGTGTAGAACAACGTACTGACCTTGATAAGCTAGTTATCGATATGGAGACAAATGGTACACTTGATCCTGAGGAAGCTATCCGTCGTGCAGCTACTATCCTAGCTGAGCAACTGGATGCATTCGTAGATCTTCGTGATGTACGTGTTCCTGAAGAGAAAGAAGAGAAGCCGGAGTTCGATCCGATCCTACTGCGTCCTGTAGACGATCTTGAACTAACTGTTCGCTCTGCTAACTGTCTAAAAGCAGAAGCGATCCACTACATCGGTGATCTCGTTCAGCGTACTGAGGTAGAGCTTCTTAAGACTCCAAACCTTGGTAAGAAGTCTTTGACAGAAATCAAAGACGTGCTGGCATCACGTGGTCTTTCTCTAGGCATGCGCTTAGAAAACTGGCCGCCAGCATCAATTGCTGAAGATTAATAGTTACTGATATCTAGTTAGAAGGATTAGGTCATGCGCCATCGTAAGAGTGGTCGTCAACTCAACCGCAACAGCAGCCATCGCAAAGCGATGTTCAGCAACATGGCTGGCTCTCTGGTACGTCACGAGCTTATCAAGACTACCGTGCCTAAGGCAAAAGAGCTGCGTCGCGTAATTGAGCCATTGATTACCCTAGCTAAGACCGACAGTGTTGCTAACCGTCGTCTTGCATTCGCACGTACTCGTGATAACGAAGTTGTTGCGAAACTATTTAACGAACTGGGCCCACGTTTTGCTCAGCGTCCAGGCGGTTACACTCGCATTATGAAATGCGGTTTCCGTGCTGGCGATAAAGCCCCTATGGCTTATATCGAGCTAGTAGATCGTCCTGAAGCTCAGGAAGAAGCTGCTGCTGAATAAGCAATAGCGCGTTAAATAAGAAGAGGCCGAGTCTTAGACTCGGCTTTTTTTTTGCATAGTTTTTCTTGTTGTCCCTAAAAACAAGGAAGCGAATGTATGATTTACCTGTTTGTCGACAGCTCCGGCTTTGGTGGCATTGAAAGTCATATCCAGCAATTGGCCGTGTTGCTTCAATCGAAACAGACCGATGTTGAGGTTGTTTTTCTTCAGCGGTACACAGAGCACCCACAATACAATCAACTCAATATTCGGCATATACCCTACCGCTTCCTCTCCGATTCATCCGTTATTGGCTTTTTTCGTCATTTAAAGGCCTGTGATGTTATTCATGCCCACGGCTATAAAGCCTCGATCATTTCGCGCATATGTTCATTGTTTTCTTCTTTTCATCTCGTGACGACCTTTCATGCCGGAGAATCGGTATCGGGCAAACTGGCCTGCTATGAGTGGCTCAATCGTTATACAGCCTGTCTTTCCTATAACCTTGCTGTTAGCGATAAAATCAGGCAACAACAGCCATTTCGTTGCGAATTAGTACGCAATTTTGTTCGTTGCAAAAAGGAAATGATAAAGCGAGAACGCCATACAACTCTGCAAGTGGGGTTTGTCGGGCGACTTAGCCATGAAAAAGCGATCGATCGTTTTGTTTCACTCAGCCAGCAATTGCCGGATAGTGAATGTCATGTTTTCGGGGATGGCGAACAAGCCCATTTGTTGGACGGTGAGGCACTGACGTGGCATGGCTCCGTATCCTCAATGACTCCTTATTGGCAGACGCTGGATGTGCTGCTTATTCCATCGCGTGCCGAAGGCATGCCGATGGCCGCCCTTGAGGCCATGTCGCATGGTGTAGTGGTGTTATCGACAGATGTCGGTGAGATGCCATCATTGCTCGATGAGAGGTGTTTAACCGCAGAAAGCGACTGGCCGTTACTCAGTCAGATGGTTATTGAACTCGATCGTGCCGGTAACGACCAATGGCTGCAGTTATCACAGCGTCAACAGCAATGGGTAAAAAAGCACTTCAGTGGTGAGGCATGTTGGCAGCAACTGGCTCAGATCTATCGCTTAGCCTAATAGTCCCCATAACATCAACTTATACAGATTTGTTTAATGCGTTTTAGCCCTTCCGTCAATGGTTGCAACTTAGGGTAACCAAGGTGCGGTCATCTTCATGGTTGTCAGGATCGCGTTGCCACAGGTACTGATGGCGCTCTTCAATGGACATGCGGATCATGTTCTTTTTCTCATGCTCGGGTAGCGCAGCCTCCAGCAAGCCATCACTGTAAACATGTAGGCTATTACCTGCACTCAACGTTAGCTGGCAGCTTTCCATTTGCAGGTTGTCAAATAGTCCTAATAATCCGACTGTCTCGTCTATGTGCTGGCAGGAGGAAGCATCACAAAGAATGGGTTTTGGCATTCCTGCGTTGTATAGAGTAACGGTGTTTCGTGCTGTGAGGTGAATAACAAGCAAGCACACTAGGTTGTTGGACAGGGCTTGGTAGAGGTGCTGGTTGAGTCGATCGCATAATTGCGCTGGTGTTTGGTCTGGGTTGAGCAGTAGACCTTGGATTAAGCCGTAACAAATCCCGCCATTGGCTTTTGCGACGATGCCATGCCCCATTAAATCGCCAAGGATCACCATTTCAGCTCCATCTGCCAATCTCTGATGAATAAAAAAGTCACCGCTGATCTCAGGCTCTCGGCTGAGGTGGATGTTGAAATTCCCAACTGTTATTGATGTTTGCTGCTTCACCCCTGGAGTGGGGGCATGCTCGAGTCTCTGCAGCAAGTTGTCTTCAAATGCATCGAGTAAGTGATGGTGACGTTTGAGTACTCGATCTAATACCTGCAGCAGATGCTGTTTGTTGATGGGTTTGGCCAGAAAGTCATCTATACCTGATTGGGTGACGGCCGTCATGGTATCCGACTCGGTATCACCAGAGAGAAAGATGAAGGGTAACAAGCGGTGGTGGCGGAGGTGTCCAACCTGCCGGCGGAATTCCAACCCGTTGATATTAGGCATCCATAGGTCGGTGAGGACCAAGTCGCAGTGGTTGGTTTGCAGCCATTTTAGCGCATCATCAGCTTGGCTGAAAATGGAAAGTTGATAGCTTTGTTCTAGGTAACTGGTCAGCATGGTGAGTTGGCTACGACTGTCATCGACAATAACAAGGTGCTTTCTGACGGATTGCAGTGGAAGGGTAAACTCTATTTTGTTGTGATCAGGCAAGATTTGATAACTAAAGTCAGGGAATGTTGCCCTTATGATGGCAAGTCCCATTCCTGATTCACACGGTAGATCCGGTAATACCGCATCGGATAAATGCTGGGTTTGTGCGGGCCAAGGTGAGCCATTATCGCTAATGGCGAACCGGTATTGACCCGCAAACTTACCATAGCTGATGGTACACAGAGTCGCTGGTATTTGTTGGTGATCAAGTAAGTTGGCGCAGTATTCACTGCAGACTAACTTGATACTTTGAATCAAGTCGGGACTTAACTGCAGTGCCGAAGCTCTGTCATCCAGTACTCGGCGGATGTGGGCAAGGCTTTCGTAGCTAAGATTAAACTGACGGTGAAACAGAACTTGATTCATGTGGTGTCATCCTTGGTACGGTATGTGGCCTTGCTATTGGTATTTGCCTTGTAATAGCGGGCTACTTTGCAGGTAGTCGACCAGTTTTCGTTTGAGGCTAAGCGGTATCCATCGCGCCTTGCCGTTTAATACCCGGATGATTTCTTCGGCTAATGATGGGTTGGTCTTATCATTGATTAATGTGCCTAGTAAGGTAATACCATTTTGCTCAAGTTTGCTGACACAGGTCAGTAATTCACTTTCAGTCGTCTGAGCGGCAGCGAGGCAGAGGATGGTTGCATCACTGGCATGACTAAGCGCATTGATCGGCAGGTTTCGCCAATTGGTGTTGGTCATGGTACCGACATCGCAAAGGATATAGTGGTAATCCTGCTTCCAGCGCTCAAGTGCTTGCTGAAAGGTATTCGGTTGGCGCAGTTCCAAGATGGTTTGCTCTTTACTTGGGCGTGGGAGCAAGTCTAGTTGCTCTGTCAGTTGGAGTATCGCCTCCGATTCTCCTTCGCCATTACTACACCAAGGCCGAGAGGAATAGCCTTGTCCTGAACCCGCCAGATCAAGATCGACCAACAATACTTTGTGATCTTCGGCGCAGCGGCGTGCTAACCAGTTACAGTGGGTTGATGTCCCGCACTGGCTTGATGCGCCAGCCAAGGTGATCACCCGGGCATTACGTTGATGGATCTGGTGAAAAAGTTGATCATATTCTCCACTAAGCCAAGGTTTCATAATGCTGCTCCTAGGGCTATCAAGGTAACGATCCCCAGTACATCCCTCAGGCCCTTACGCCATTGCTCGCCGACGGAATCATTGAGGTTGGGGACATAAACAGTATCGCCAGGCCGCAAAAGCGGTAGGGGGTAACTGGCCGGATCGATGACGTAGTCGCGCAGGTTGAATGTTTGGGCTTTATCGCCGCAACATGATGTATTCACTATCATGATCCGCTCGATATAAGCACTGTCAGAAGGGCCTCCGGCTTCGGCCAGCAAATCGAGGATGTTCATTTGGTTGTTGAACGGGTAACGACCGGGTTTGTTGACAGAGCCCATGAGTCGGACGACTTGCTCTGCCGGCTTATCGAGCCAGTTTCCTTCCAGTTTAGGCACATAGATAACGTCACCGGGAACGATCTCGGGCAGCAAGGTTTCGTCACCCGTATCGAAATACATCGATAGATTGAGACGGGTGACTCGGGCTGTACTGTCATTACGGTGGCTGATACGAATTTGGCGTAGATCGGCATCGCCATTGGGGCCGTCGGCTGCAGAAAGGATATCAAGGAAGCCCAGCTCGCGATTGAAGGCATAGCGTCCCGGTGCGCCGACTTGGCCAAAGACATAAATTGAATCATCGGCGGATTGGCGGATCCAGCTGGATTTGTTGTCAGTCGGGTCGTGGGGCAGCTCGTCGATGACGATGGTATCACCGGCAGCCAGTCGGGGTAGGGCGGTAAAGCTCCCACCTTCATTGATAAAGTTATCCAAATCAAAGTACAACACATTATCTTGTGATTGGCGGTTTTCTTTAATGATCCGAATATTGGTGATGTTTGCCTGTTGCAGCGGCCCGCCAGATAGAGCTAACACGTCCAGGAAGGTCATGCTGACATTCCAGTTGAAGCGGCCGGGAGATTTTACTGCCCCTATGACTTTGATAGCCTCGGTATCGGCAACCATATCGACCTGTGGTATGAAGATGACATCACCGGCAACCACTTTGGGCAGCAAGGATTCATTACCGGTTTTGAAGTAGCGAGCAAGGTTGAATCGGGTCACCTTGGTGGTTTCACCATTACGATGAGTGATCAGTACTTCTTGGATATCGGCTTCACCGGTCGGCCCATCAGCGGCGGAGAGAATATCAAGGAATCCTTGTTCGCTGTTGAAGGCGTATCGCCCTGGGGCACCGACTTGGCCGAAAATGTAGATAGAGTCTTGTGCTGACTGACGCAACCAGCTGGCTTTGTTATCGGTTGGGTCGTGAGGTAGCTCATCAAAGATGATGGTGTCACCCGCTTGTAGCTGCGGCAGTTGACTTTGGGGTTTGCCTTGCTTGGTGAATGCTAGAAAGTCGAAGAAGGTGACCCTTTGCTCATCCGCCTTGGCATTCTCGCGCACAATACGTATGTTCGACAGGTTCGTCTGTTGTTTCGGGCCGCCGGCATGGGCCAACAGATCCATAAAACCCATGGTGTCATTCCACTCAAAGCGTCCGGGGTTATTGACTGCACCGATAATTTTGATGGCGCGATCGTTGGTCACCTTGAGCCACGATTTTTCGTTGACGTCGATTTTTTCCGGAATGAAGATGACATCGCCCGGCACCATGTCAGGCAAAGGGTACAGAGCCGGTGCTTGGGTATATTTGACAAGGTTGATTGTCATTGAAGCTTTTGTATTGCTAAGTAGCTTTATTTGAGTGGTATCAGCAAATCGAGTTGGACCTCCCGCATTGGCCAGCACATCGATGAAACCGGTTCCGGGCGAGCTTTCGTAGGCGCCAGGCGCTTTGACCTCACCCATGACATAGACAGTACGAGACGTGGTATTGATATCTTCGACTTCTATTGGGGCAAAGATGGTAGTGCCGGGTTTCACCGGCGGCAAATCCTTCATTACGCCTGTATCTAGGTAGGCTTTGAGATCAAAAAGGTAGGGGGTGTTATCGGTGATCACTCGAATTTTTGTCACATCAGCATAGCGGGTGACGCCCTCCGCACGCATCAAGGCATCGACTACCGTCATACCCGGTTTGAAACTGAAGGTTCCTGGATTGCGCAATTCACCAAATATGGTGATCCCTTGCTCTTCATTGGCATCTCCCCCCTTTGTTAGCGAAGCGGCGTCAAAATCAACTTCGACGTTGCCGAGCAGCGGTGACGTCGGGACAAAGATGGTATCACCACCTTGTAAAGCCGGAAGCTTGTCTGGATCGCCAGCGTCGAGATAAGCTTTGTAATTGAATTGTTGGGAGCGGCCATCTCGGAGCAGTTTGAATTGATCTAATTGTGCTCCGGGTCGGGCACCGCCTGCCGCGGATATCGCCATCTGGACATTGGCACCGGGTTTGAGCGAAATCATGCCGGGCTCCTCGACATAGCCAAGGACTTGTACCCGCAAGACTTGCTCAAGAATACTGAGTTTGAATTCGTCGAGGTTGCGGTAAATCGTTGTAAGTCGTTCGCGTAATCGCTCCTCGGCCTGGGGAAGGCTCAAGCCGGCAATTGGCACCAAGCCGACTTCCGGGAGCCTGATTTGTCCTTGATCGTCGATGGTAAACGGCTCATCGAAATCACTCTCTCCCGGAAGCTGGAGAAATACTCGGTCTCCAGGTGTCAGATTTGCTCCCCAGGCCGGCGGGATAATGATGAGGAAAAAAATCAGTAGCATCCTGCTCATAGCGAACCCGAGCTTAGCTGCTCTTTAACGGCATGCCAGTCACTGAGTGAATATATCCGATGTGGTGCCCGGGTGTGGTGGTCGACCAGTACTCTGGCATCGACTTTCCGGTTGCTAAGACGTTGTGTTCTTGAACTTGGGTCTTCAAACGATTCTCTTTCACCAGCACTGAAAATTGAAATCTGGTTGGCATCGACCCCTTGTTCAATAAGGTAGCGTCGGACCATATCGGCGCGCCGCATACCAAGTTGGTAATTGCTCTGCTCTGTGCCAATGGTGTCGGTATGTCCGGTCAGTTGAAGCTGCCAATGATCTTGGCGTTTTAGAATCGATGCGGCACGACGCAATGCATTTTGATAATCGGGCAGTAATTTGGTGCGGTTAAAGGCGAACTGGTTATCAACTCGCATTAATAGTAGGAATTGATCCCGCAACTGTATCTCGGAATAGCGAGTATCGAGGCATTCGGTATGGTGCTCTAGCCAGTCCATCTGGCGCTGTATTTTGGCAAACTGAGTTTGATAGGCAAGTAAGGTGATATCGGCATCGTCGGTGAATCCGGCCTTGGCTTCTTGATTTGCCTTATCATGGAGGTTGGTAAGCTGCTGGTATTGCCCCGGCAGGCATAGCTTGGCTCCGCGGGTTGCCAGCAGCTGGAGTTCGAAACTGTGGTGCTCAAGCTCATGCCACTGATCAACATCCGGCGTAGCATATGGCGTATCACCGGTGGTAGGCCAGGTGGTACAGCCACTGGCCAGCAGTATCATTAGCAAGCTTGATAATTTTCCCATATCAACATAACTCCGCTGAGGTGATCAAAGGGATCACCTTGTCGATCCTTAACATTTTCATCAGCTGGCGCGGTTGGCCGTTCACATTGAGCAGGCGTAATGTTTTTCCTCGGCTTTTTAAGCGCTTGTATAAGAAAACAATGGCACCAATTCCACAGGAGTCAATAAATTGTACTTCTGTCATATCAATGATCAGTTCATCATTATCAGTCTGACTGAGTGTTTTGAACTCTGGCTCCAACTGTCTGGCTAGGTGGGCGTCAAATTCATTTTGAAGTGTCAGACCGATATTGGTGTTATTTACTGCTTGATTCATAACTGGCCTTTTGTGTTGTTGATGTTCCTCCTCTATCAATACAAGTGCTGTGCCAACTATTGCCCGCGTTTACTCACCATGATGTAAATGGTTTTGAAAATAATGAACAGATCCATTTTGATCCATTGTAATGGTGAGCTAAGGGCTAAGGCATAAGCGTGATCAAAGCCTATTTTGCTTTTCACGTCTTCTAGGTCACTGTCATAGCCCTGGCTGACTTGGGCTAGGCCTGTGATCCCTGGCTTCAACCCTGCCGTTCGCTCAAGGTAAAATGGCAATGCATTTTGCAAAGTGCCACAAAACTCCGGCCGTTCCGGCCGAGGGCCGATTAACGCCATATCCCCTTTGATGACATTGATAAACTGGGGGAGTTCATCCAGCCGGGTGACACGGAGAAAGTGGCCGATCCGGGTAATGCGAGGGTCATTCTGTTGCGCCCAGGTTGCGCCAGATTTTGACTCTGCGTTATGGGACATGGAGCGAAACTTAATGACATCAAATAGCTCGACTTGCTCCTCGCTGATCCTGCCCACACGCATTTGGCGGTAGAACACAGGCCCTGGGGAGTCCAGTTTGATCAATAGGGCAATCAACGGCCAGAGTGGCAAGGTCAAAACCATACCGGTTGTGGCCAGCAAGATATCACTGATGCGCTTGAGCAGTTGGGTCGACTGGGCCTGGTAGCTTGATATAGGCGGGAGATGGCGCCAGCCTGTGCGAAAGTGACCCATGCAGTAACGAAGCATACCGACCAATGACGCGGTATAACCGCTGACAAAATAGTGCAGCTTATCAGTCAGCTTGTTGTGGATGCCGAACAGGGGCAAGGTGGCTGATAAATATCCGGTGACTTGCAGGGCAGTTAAGAGTTGAGCAAGCCCTGAACCTTGGATAGCCAAGGCCAAAGATAAGATGAAATAGCCGAGCAAGGTGAATGGCATGAGTGTTCGCAGGGCTTTACCTGAGGTAAATAGCCAGCGTGCGCCATCATGGCCATGGCGGAACACGAAGCGACAGCGGAGCAACTGTTGCAGGTTGCCGGCACCGATCCGCTGCCGGCGTTGATAGGTATCTTGCTCGGTGGAAGGAGAGAGCTCGACGCTGTTGATATAGTGGTTGAATTGAACCTGGTAGCCTTGTTTGATCACCAGCATCGTCTGGATGAAGTCATCATTGATGGTATCTTCAGGTAAAGAGGAAAATAGTGGTGCGCGGACGATATAGAAGGCCCCGTTGCCTCCCATAACACTGCCGAGCTTCGATTCGGTTTGGCGAATCGAGTTTTGCCATTGCCAGTATTGCTGTTCACCACTGGAGGCTTCGGCCAATAGGTAGTTACAGGTCAGCGCCCCGACTTGCGGATCGCTAAAGCTATCTGCGGCGTGAGTTAGGGCATCAATCGAAAGTAGCGCCGAGACATCGGACATCGCAATCAAGTCGACCTGGTCTTTCACCAAGCTGAGAAGCTGATTGATGCGCACAACTTTGCCTTTATTGTCCGTCTCAACGATGCACTCCAGCTGAATACCAGACTCGGCATATTTGTCCTGCCATCCAAGGACTAGCTCTGCAGTGTTGTCACTGCAACCATCACAGCAAACCCAAACAGAGAGCTTCTCGGGTGGGTAATCCAGCATCAATAGGTTGGCAAGCTTGGCTTCGATAAAGTCTGCTTCGTTGTGGGCGGGAATGAGAATCGCAATCGAGGGTAAGCCTGTCGGTTCGCAAGAGGGTGACTCGCTGTTTCCGGGTGGTTGCTCAGCAGTTATGGGTGTTTTTCGGCTTAACCAGATCATCAACCCGGTATAGATGACGTGGTGATAGACAATCACTATGGTCATCGCGATTAATACAATCCAACTGATAGTCATGGTGATTTCCCTTATCTGTTAGCTAGCGACTCATATGAGGCCGTCATTTCCCGGACATCGGCTAGGCGGCGAATATATTGGGTGGTTTGATGGCAATCATGGATGGGGGTGCGAAGTCTGTCGTGCAAGGCTTTGGCAAGTACAGTGGGGTGCTCTGCTGGGATCAAGTGACCGCTGTGAGGACAGATCAAGTCGGGGATCCCGCCAACATCGGAGGCAATAACAGGTTTGCCGCAGGCCTGGGCTTCAAGCAGTGCAAGGGGAAGCCCCTCTTGGCGAGATGGCATACAGAACAGGTCAATTGCATGGTAGAAGTTAAGCATATTGTCACATCGCCCCAGCCAATGAACTCGCTCGCTAAGTCCTAGTTGCTGCGACAGGTGTTCTAATTGAATGCGCTCAGGGCCGTGACCGGCGACGACGACATGATAAACCTCTGGCAATGCTGCCAATGCCTCTAGCAAGGTATCAATCCCTTTTTCTCGCACTAAGCGCCCAGCACAACCAATGATTAATTTATCGGTAGGAACCTGAAGGTGATGTCTTGCTTGATTAGCCTGGCCTGGCACATAGTGGTGGGTATCGATCCCATTGATTATCACATGATCAGCAGAGATCCCTTGGGATTCTAGGTGATCGGCAATGCGGGGAGCGTCAGCGACAAGCTGGATGTTGCTTCCAGCCAGCAGGCTACGGGTGAGTAGCCGCTGCTTAGGATCCTCAAGGTGCCAGCTGTCGTGCTCGGTTTGGATGTGGGTGATCCCTTTCAGCCCTAGGCTCGCTGCGCGACTGTACAGTAGTGGTCCTAAATGGTGGGAGTGAATCACCTTGGCTTGCAATGTGCGGATAAGCCGTCGTAATTTGAAAATGGTTTTGATATCGCGACCGTGAGGTTTATTGAGGAAATATAACCGCTCTGCTAGCGGTGCCAACTCGGGCCATTGTTCGATCGCCTGATCTTTATTGCCTTCTAGTGCAACAACATATACTTGATTATCAGGAGAAGCGAATCGCACCAGGTTGAGTACCAACCGTTCAATACCGCCGGGACTCAAGTGCTGGACAACCTGCAAGGTAGTGGTAGTCATGACGTTTCCTCGGAAAAGTGGGGAATGCGAATTAGTACTGGGGCTTTTGCTAAGCGGACAATCTGCCCGCTTTGGTACAGACGAGTGTCTAGCAATTGCACGGCGCAAACCAATGACAACCCTAGCCCCAAACCGACAAAGATGCCCATAGTGAAGTTGATCCACCAAGGCCAATTTAGCGGTTGGCTCGGTATGCTGGGACGAGCAATGATTTTGAGTTTGTCGGGCTCTTCGAAGCGTCCGAGTTGGCCGGTGACTTTGGCCATCTCATAACGCTCGAGCAGTTGGTTGTATATCTTGGCCTTAACGTCATAGTTGCGCTGCAACACGGTCAGCTCTTTTTCCAGCTGGGCAAACTCGGCCCGTTTATCTTGCAAGCGTGTCGCCTGGGACTCCAATAGCTCAAGCTCTCCCTCAAGCGATTGAATTTGGCTTTCAGCCTGTTGTAGCTGTTCGAATTGGCTGATCAGGATTGGCTGATTGGGGTTATCGAGTTGCTGGGTGTTACTGGCAATGCGCTGCCAGAGCTGACCAACCTCCTGAGCATTGAGTGATTGTTGTTGATCAACAAGTCGTGCGCGCTCTTGTTTCAGGCGATCTAGCTGACGAACGACGGCTTTTACCGAGGAGTGGCGGTCGGTGTAACTGGCTCTGAGTATGGCGAGCTCGGCTTCGGCTTTGACTATTTCTGTTTCGAGCATTCCGACAACCGGGTTGGTACTGGCTAGACGGTTATAGAAGTTATCCCGTTTGGCTTGGGCGTTGAGCAGCTCGAGTCTGGTTTCCTGGATCAGGGTATTTATCTGGGCGTCATTTTGGATCCGGCTTCCTTGTAGTTGCGGTAAATTACCGGCATTGTCTGATTTAAACGTTGCCAAGGCACTCTCGGCATTTTCCAAATCGATTAAGGTTGATTCGAGCTGTTGCTGAAGGAAAAGCTCGGAACCGTCTATCGACGCGCGGCCGGGAGCGCGGAGTTTATCGAGGAACAACTCGGAGAGCTTATTTAGGATCCCTGGCATCTCTTTAGGGGTGTGCCAATTCAAGCCCAATTGAACCAAGTCATTACCGATCAAGTTGACGCTGAGGTTGCTGTTGAGTTGGTTGACTACGGCACTTATTTGGCTTGGGTTATGAGCTGGCGCTAGCTCGAGTTCGATAGCAACCTGTTCGAGGACAAACTGACTATGGAGCAACACCCGCAGTGCTTTTATCCGCTTTTGCAGATTCATCGAGATAGATAAATCTTCCAGGAACGGGTTTAGCATTGCAGCCTCCTGCACCAGTATCGTGGTTTGGGCATAATAGCGCTTGGCCTTTACCGCTCCGCCTGCAGTCATGAGTAGCGGCATGATAAGCATCGGCAGTAAGAGCAGGTAGCGATGATTCCACAAAGCCTGCAGTAGCGGGTATAGCTTGGCAAAGAGTTGGGCTCTCATGGGGACTGCCTTTGTAATATCAGGGTATCGGCGGTCTGGTTAGGGGCATATTCCAGATGCAAGGGGATATTTTGGCTATTAGATAGGCTGCTGACGGCTTGAATACGCTTTTGACTTTGCAGCAGTGCATCAAAAGGGTTAGCCAGATCTGCCGGTGCCACTTTGGCGGCAAGCTGGTGATAGGGGTTATCGGCCAGAAAGTCACTGATCTTGCGTTGTTGCTCTGCCGTCAGTGAGACTTGTTCCGGGCTGAAAAATAGTGTCAGGGTTGTTTGCTTTGGCTGTGACGCACAGCCAAAAATTAACAAGCAACTGATGGCAATTATTATCTCTCTCATTTTCCCCTCGGTCTTTTCAATTTGCTACTTCATTTATTGGTAGCAAAAAAAGTGCCCGAAGTTAGGTAAATTGTTATCTAGCGTCTGAAATAATTGACATGGGTAAGGATTAGGCTTTAGCGGGATAAGTTATGTTCAATAACCTCAAGGGCTTGTAGGGCACGGCACTCCCAACTCTCATCAGCAACAGTTTGGTAAGCGCGCTGAGAATAATGCTGTCTTTGTGAAGGTGTCCATTGGCTGTATTGGTCGATCGCATTTAGCCATTCGGTTGTGCTGGTGGCTGTGGTTATGACAGAGCGGTAGGGCGTAGTCGCCGGGAATGCACTGCTGATCGCCGGACAGCCCGCAGCCAAATATTCTCTCAGCTTTAGCGGGTTGCAGGATCGGATCTGTTCATTATCAATAAAGGGCAAGATAGCCATGGTCCAGTGTTGTAGGTAGCGAGCTAGCTGGTGGTGGGGCTTGGCTGGGAGCAGGATGATGTTTTGTTGTTGGCGCAGTCGTTCGGTATCGCAATCTTGGCGGCCGATAAAATAGAAATTGATATGGGGCCGGGCTTTCGCCAGTTTGATAATCAGTGTTTGATCCAGCCAGTTATTCAGACTGCCATAAAAGCCAATGCTAGGACGGGATGGGTCAATATCCTCTGGGTGGGTAGCAGGTTTCGCAAATTGCGATAAATGTACACCGTGTGGTAGCAGAACGGTTTTGTTGGTGGGAAACTTTGCCTTTAGGGCTGGGCTGCAGGCAAAAATGACATCAGCGCGGGCAATAAGACGTTGCTCGGCTTGGGCGGCAAGTTGATGATCCACACCTGCAAGCGCTGTAAAGTCATCCCCGCAATAATAAACCACCAAGTCACTATCACAGATATCAAGGTAATCGACGGCACTTGGCAGTGCGGCCCATACGACACGCTGGTATGTTTTCTTTGATAGTTGCCTTTTCAAGAGGTGGCTGTTGAGTGCTTTAAGAAGTGCGTGTTGCGCCATTGGCCACACTAATGGCCTGATGACAGTGGTGGGCTTCTCTGTGTGCGTGTTTTGCGCCTTGTCAGTTTTGCTGCCCCGCGTCGTCACTTTTTCCCACATCCGTCTTAGGTCTCGGTGGTTCAATGTTGGCTGGCGTAAGCCAATAGAGTTAATCCAGTGAACATCATATTGTTGTCCGATAGCCTGTAATAAATGCTGGCTGCTGGAGGGATGGCGGCCCCAGTCTTCTCCGAAAACGAGAAATTCCATGTTAATACTCCAACTGTTTAATGACTTTCGCAGGATTGCCGCCAGCCAGTACTCCGGCGGGAATATCTTTAGTCACCACGCTACCGGCGGCGATCACGCTACCTTCCCCAATCGTGACTCCGGCCATTACCATCACGCCTGTGCCCAGCCAAGCATTGCGACAAAGATGAATATCCCCGATTTGCTGCTCGGTATCCGGTTTACCTTGGGCACGGGCTATAGGGTCTAACGGGTGGCCGGGAAACCCAGCGAGAAAAACTTTACCCGCAAGCCGGACATTGTCATCAATACGAATAGTTCGCCCGACTGCTAGGGTGTTCTGCCAACCGATATCGACATTGTTACCTACGATAAGCCGAGGGGTAACCTCCCCCCATGCCCGCCCGCAGTATGTTGCTATACCTGATAGCCGACATTCTTCACCTAAATGAATATCTAATGGGCCGAGGATTTGCGGCATGCCACAGTCTAGGTGCAAGTGGCGGGGGCGGTTAGCCAGACGAGAGATAAACATTGGGGTGAAATAGCCTTTTTGCAAAATGCAATGAAGACTTTCCTTTATAGTTAAATGCAAGTGATACAAACCATGATGCAAAAGCGGAATACAAGGTATATAGCTGCCACGTAGTCGTTGAACGACATTTTTCAACATGGCGAAATGGTTGGGTGCCAGATGGGCCTTAACGAGTGCGCGCATAATTTACCTCCTGATTCAGGGTGAGCCTGTCTAAAGCCAGTAGTAACCCGATCAAAATGTACAGGGGCCAAGTGGTGCCTTGGGTAAGGAAGGTGCCACTGACACAAAATGATAAGGTTCCGAGCCATAGCCCTTGTGCCAATGGCTTCATTTCATGATGTTCAAGCCGCTTGAGAAGCTGGTAACTGACACGCAGGGCACCAATAACCATTAGCAGGAATAGTACCAACCCTACGAATCCGGTTTCAGAGAGGATTTGGAGCCAGGTACTGTGCACTGCGTGATTCTTGCCATCCCAGTGTGGTGAATAAAAATAGTAGTTGTAATAGAAGTTGTTGAGGCCGACGCCTGTGAATGGGTTACTGACGGCCATGTTGAACGCGGCTTGCCAGGCATAAATTCGTCCCATCGCTGATTCATCAATCCCCGACTCAGCGGCTCCGCCTGAACTGCGGTCACTGATCCCAGCAAGAAGCATCAAGGCCAATAACCCGATCCCGCTGATGATGGTTGGTAACACAATCGATCTGCTTCTCATCAGGGCCATGGCGAAGACCACGCAGGCGATACCCAATAATCCACCGCGGCTTTGGGTCGCGAGTACACTCATGATCATGATAATCAGTACGACGATGGATAAAGCTCGCTGCCACTTGGGGCCGTGGAAACTGTAAGCCATAGCAAAGGAGACTGGGAATTGAAGTACCAAAGCCAGATCGTTGGGATCGCCGAGCATCGAGCCGATATCCCTACCTATGGTGACCCGAGTTCCCTCGACGAGGCCAATGCCATTGGCTTTGTTGAACAGAGCCAACCCACCGATTAATAGGCCACTGAGCAAGAGAAGGTAAGGGATTATTTTCAGCTGCGGTAGTCGTTGTGGTAGCCAGCTAATAGCGAAAACCATAATAACGATTTTGATAAAGTTGCCATTAAAACTGGCAAAAGCTTCACCACGATTGCTTGCGCAAAGGCAAGAGACCAACACCCAGGCGCTAAACAGCAAGAACAGTGTTTGTAACTTGTGCCAATTGATGGTCTCTCTTTGCAACCACAGTTGCCACCCAAGCCCGGCGAGGCTCGCCAAGGCTAAGAGCTGGGGGATCTTCAGTGGCATTAATAGAGGAAAGGCTTCGTGGATCCTGAAGTAGGAAAAAATAATAAATCCAACACAAATGAGGAATGCCTGGTTTATGACAAAAGGCAGAGCAAAAAGCAGGCTTACCAGTAACACCAAGTTGCCCTGAGACATCCAGAAAAAGAATATCAGTCCGCTGCTGGTGAGGGCGAGGAGCCACTGGTTCAGCCTATTCATAGTGTTTTGCCGCTCTCAGTGAATTATCAAGCTTCTTCTGCCGGCTCAGGGCAAGCTTTGCTTTTCCCCAAGGCCAGACAATCTGACTGATTAACAGCAGAGTGCATATAACTTCGTAGGCTGGGGTCAGCTGATAATGAGCCGTCAGTAATAAAGTTATCAGGCCATAGCTGGTTGCAAGTCGGCCTAGCGGATAGGGCAGGGGCAAATAGTATTGGCTGTAGTAATAGAACAAGCTTAGGCGTAACAGTTGAAGCCCAATACCTGCTCCAATAAATGCGAAAAGGCCATACTCGGGAAGGATGAAGAATAAGATACCCAAGGCGCAGCAAGCACTGAATATGCCGATAAGCACCACGCTTTTGCCGTCTTTCTGATGGTAGCAACCGATGTTGAGCAAGGTGCTGGCATGTTTGAACATCACCATGATACCGAGCATTGGCAGCATATCGGCACTGGCGTGAAAATCATCAGGTAGCCACCAAAGTAAGAATCGTGAACCGATGGTAATGATCCCAGCTGCGACCAAACAACTTAATTGGCAGCCTATTACACTGATTTCCGCGGCTTGCTGGCGATCTTCTGCAGTGTTAATTAAGCCAAAGCGTTTGGGAAACCACCACAGGCCAAAAGGTTCGAGTAACAAGCTTGCCGCAATCGCCCACTGGATGGCGACGGCGTACGGCGCCAATAGGCTCAGCCCTAATGTGTCTGCGATTGCCCAGCGTTCAGCGCCGATAATCACAAAGCTAAGTATGCCCGAGAGGGTAATCGCCCGGCCATATCGTAAAAAAAGTCTAATGTGGCCCAATCTGGGGGATGGGAAGTGTTTGGCTAAGACAATCACTTGCACTATCTGGGCGACGAGTCCGGCAGCCATTATCCCATCAACGCCATAATGAGGGGCTAGCAGCATGACGCCTAAGCCCTGAATAAGGGCGAATACGATTTGCGCCGTGACAAAGAGTTTGGCTTCATTGCGGATCCGCAAGATAGCCAGGGGGACACAGCACAGGGTGTTGAGAAACAGGGTCGTGAGTAAACAATGTAAGGCAAATAAGGGCGGTTCGCCGGGTAGAGCTTGCTGCAACCAAGGTACCGTTAGCTGGGCGACAATCGTTAACCCGCCTGCGATGGTGAGCAGAAGCCCCAGTGCACTGCGGAAAATTGCGTCTTGATCATGCTGTTCATGGGCGAAACGGTAAATGGCATCACTGATCCCAAAAGACATGATCAATGTCAGTAAACTGCCCAAGGCGACAAGTACATCCAGCCGACCAAACTGTTCGGTCCCCAACCATTGGGTCACAAAAGGCTGCAGAAATAATGCTACAAGCTTGCTGCTGATCAAGCCAACAGCGTATACCGCCATGGTCAGGGCTGGAGTCATAATGCGTCCACCTGTGCTGACAGCCTTTTGGCTTGAGAGAGGGCGGTGAAATGCTCCATGACTCGATTGAATGCTTTTTCTCGAAGCTCAGTGAGTTTGGTGACTGGCTCAAGTCGGTGAGCTGCCATCGCTTGTGCCAAGGCCATGTGATCATTCATCGGAACCTGATGGCCATATTGGTTTTCAAGGATTTCATTGCAACCGGCCAGATCGGTTGTGATAACCGGTAGTCCCAGCGCCATGGCTTCCTTGATAACCAGCGGACCGGTGTCTTTGTCGCCGTTGGGGGCGATAGTGAAAGGAGCGACCAAGGCTTTATAGTCATTGGCATGTTGTCGGTACCACGCTGCTTCTTTACGGCCGAGAAAGTGAACTTGGGACGCGACCCCCTGTTGGTGGGCTTGCTGTTGTAACTGAGGTAATAGCGGGCCATCACCGACAATGTCCAAGGAGGAGTCAGGGGGCAATTGGCTTAATGCGGTGATCAGGGTGTCTAGCCCCTTTTTCTCAACCAATCGTCCGATAAATAGAAAGTCTTTTTTGGGGTGCCAATCTGACGTTAGAGGCGGGTATTGGGTTGAATCAATGCCACAGGGTATATGCAAAACTGGACGCTCCGTTGCAGCTTGCAGTTCAATTTGCATTTCTTTGGTAACAGCACAGATGAAATCAGCGGCTTGCAGCTTGCTGGAAATGTCTTGCGGTGTGGCGTAAATGTCTGCACCGTGGCCAACAAAAGATACCGGGATATTGAGTAGTTTGGCCGCGACGATTGCCGTTGCGGTGCTGTGCCAAGCAAAGTGGGCGTGAAGGTGTTCGCAGTTGTCTTTCTTGGCCAGGTGAGCCAGTTGTAACCCTTGGCGTAGTAGTGACAGGTAGGAAAACCCGCGCTGCTGCTTGAGAAAACCATGGCATCTAAAAACATTTCCAAGCGCCGTTATTGGGTATTTGGGAGCAGAGGAAAGATAGCGGCAATGCTGTTTAAGTTCCTCATCCGCCGGTTGGAAATATTGCCCTGGGCTAAAGGCGTATGGCTGAACCGAGTGTCCCAGCGCCTTCATCGCTCTTATTTCTACCCCAACAAATGTTTCGGATAGCGTTGGGAATACGGGGATCACATAACCAATTTTCTTCATTACTCTATCCTCACGGTTACCGATTGAACACACTGTGCAATATGCAGTGCTCTGCTTGTTCACTTTAACTATCCAATATTGATGCCAACACGTATTGGCGTGTGGATTGCATTGGGATAATGACAAAGACAACTAACAGGTGGATGTGATGAACTCAGGAATAGAAGTCAGTGTGGTAATCCCCAATTACAATTGCCTGCCAACTTTACCGAGGGCGATCGAGAGTATCCGGATGCAAGATATACCGGTTGAAATCATTGTGGTTGATGATGGTTCGAGTGACGGTTCGCGGGAGTGGTTGGCACAGCAAGCCGATATCAAGTTACTTATGACTGAACGATCTGGCGCGTCGCAAGCAAGAAACCATGGTATTGAGCATTGCTCGAATGAACTTATAGCCTTTCTTGATGCTGATGATTATTGGTTAGAAAACAAATTATCCCAGCAGTTATCGCTCCATCAGCATAATCCTGAGTTGATATTCAGCTTTACCGATTACATGCATATGACCGAAGAGGGGCAGCCAATTATTGGATGTTTTGACTATTGGCCGCGTTTTCACAAACAGCTCAGTTCCGGGCCTGTATCTGTCTTCCCTGTTTTCACTCCATTACTCTTTGCCGAAAATGTGGTAGGAACCAGTACTGTAATGGTGAACAAGCAGGCCTTGGTTGAGGTAGGGGGATTTGATGCTGAATTGAAATCGGCCTCTGATTGGGACTTATGGCTAAAAATGGCAGAGAAAGGAGCCGTTGGGGTTCTCAGTATTAATTTATGCCATTATATTTCGGATAGAGCGGATGCGATAAGCCGGGATCACAATAAGCGTCTTAAGGCGATGAAGTTAATATTGAACAAGCACCGTTCCACGGTCAGTAAACACCCAACAGCGCTTCTAGCGGGATATTTACGTTGGGTGACGGGAAAAGCTGAGTACAACCGATTGAAAAAAGCCTATCTCATTTCGGCCTGTCAGGAGCTTGCCGTGCTTTGTCTACAGCCCAGTAAGCAAAGAATGAAAGCGGCGGGTCGAGATATATTGAATATTTTGTCGTAAAAATAATCCACTTTTTCTCACTAGTGTATTTTTTATTCGGTTGGTGTTTATTTTTATTTTTATACTTGCCAATAATTATTCTCTCTCTATAATGCCGCATCACCGACACGGAGAGCGGCGCTGAAAAGCCCACTACCGAGCGGTAAGGGAATAGCTAGAAAAAATAAACTTAAAAAGTGTTTGACACAAAAGTTTGTTTGGATAGAATGGCTGCCCTGTTCAACGAGAGTTAACTTCGCTAAGAGGTTGATATAAGTTGGATATTTTGTTCTTTAACAATTTGACCATGCAATCTGTGTGGGCACTCGTGAAATGATAGTCAACAAAAGAATTATCAATGAA
>NZ_JBNNXT010000053.1:0-34315 GCF_052873815.1 Photobacterium sp. DNB23_23_1
CCATCTGTCGTCTTTAAAACGATGGTTATGGCTGCTTGATATTAGAGGGTGTCGCACTTCGGAGTTGAATTCGGGAGCCGGGAAAAATAGTTAACTAGCTCGCAAATATATTATTCCTACACTAAACTTTCGAACAGGAATTTTCTTCCTCTCTTTTGGGATCACTCTTTTTCTGCTCTTTTTCATGGATGCTACAAGACGGAATTGGTACCAGAATTATGGCAATTGCCATTGTGTTGATAGTGATGGTTGTGGCATCCATTACCTTTCATTTTCTAAGCCCATGGTGGCTAACCCCTGCGTCATCCAATTGGGGCGAGATCGACGGTGCCCTTAACCTGACCTTGGTGATCACCGGTGCGTTTTTCATTGTGATCAATTTAATGATTGCTTGGTTCGTGATCAAATACCGCCACCGCAGAGGACACAAATCGACTTACCAACCAGATAACAAACGCCTTGAAGCCTGGTTAATTGGCTTAACGACCGTTGCTATTATTGGTCTCTTAGCTCCGGGGTTGGTGGTGTACGGCAAGTTCGTTGCTGTACCCGATGATGCAAAAGAAGTTGAAGTTATCGGCGAACAGTGGAAATGGAGCTTTCGTTTTCCAGGTGAAGACAATCAACTCGGTAAATCAGATGTCCGTTTTATCAGTTCGACGAACCCATTAGGGCTTGATCCTGATGATCCGGCCTCTAATGACGATAAAATCATATTGAGCCCAGAGTTACATCTACCCCTATATTCTCCTTATAAGTTTCTGCTTAGATCCAAAGATGTTTTGCATGATTTCAACGTCCCGCAATTTCGCGCCAAGATGGATATGGTGCCCGGCACCGTCACCCACTTTTGGCTCACCCCAACCCGGCGTGGCACCTTCGATATCTTGTGCGCCGAGCTCTGTGGCGTTGGACATTTCAATATGCGCGGCAGAGTTGTTGTAGAAGATGACGCCCAATTTGGCCGTTGGCTTGCTAAACAGCCTACCTTTGCCCAAACCCAACAACCTGCATCAGAAGTAAATCAGCCGATCACCGACCCTGTCGAACACGGCAAAACACTTTCTGAAGTGAATGGCTGTATCGGGTGCCACAGTATCGATGGTAAACCCGGCGTTGGCCCAACTTGGCTCGGGCTCTATGGTAAAACCGAAATAATGTCTGATGACACGAAAGCACTGGTCGACGATGAATACCTCAAAGTCGCCATCCTCAACGCCAATGCCGAAGTAGTCAAAGGCTACCCTGCCATCATGCCGGTATATCAATTTAACGATCAGGAAGTGGCGGCCATCATTGCTTACATTAAGGCGGTGTCATCGCCACAAACTCATTCCAATGAAGCAGATCCCGGCGGAGCCGATAACGAGGGAGCAGAATAATGTTCGAAACCAGCCCCTACGCAATGAAGAAGCGTCCGCAATCTTTCTGGACCCAATATGTCTGGAGCCAAGACCACAAGGTTATCGCCGTCCAATATACGCTAACCGCCATTGCGATGGGTATGATTGCGCTGGTACTTTCATGGATCATGCGGCTGCAGCTTGGTTTTCCCGGCAAGTTCGATTTCATCGATGTCGACCTGTACTATCAATCGATGACCCTGCACGGCATGATCATGGTCGTTTATCTACTTACAGCCTTATTCCTGGGCGGGTTCGGTAACTATCTCATTCCCTTGATGGTCGGGGCTCGGGATATGGTTTTCCCCTTCCTCAATATGCTCAGTTACTGGTTCTACTTGCTGGCATCACTAATCCTAATCGCGAGCTTCTTCGTTACTGGTGGGCCGACAGGGGCAGGATGGACGCTATACCCCCCTCAAGCCATTATGCCCGGCACCCCGGGGACAGACTGGGGGATAGTGTTAATGCTGATCTCACTGGCAGTATTCATTGTCGCCGCGACCATGGGCGGTCTGAACTATGTCACCACAGTACTGCAAGCCCGTACAGAGGGGATGACCTTGCTCAGAATGCCACTCACCGTATGGGGGATCTTCACTGCTTCGGCTATGGCCTTGCTGGCTTTCCCTGCTTTATTGGTCAGCGCGATTATGATGCTGTTCGATAAACTGCTCGGTTCGAGCTTCTTTATGCCAGCGATATATTCCTTGGGTCAGCAGACAGGCTACGACGGCGGTAGTCCTATCCTGTTCCAGCACTTGTTCTGGTTCTTCGGCCACCCCGAAGTGTATATCGTTGCCCTACCCGCGTTTGGGATTGTCTCGGATCTCATCAGTATTCATGCCCGCAAAAATATCTTTGGCTACAAGATGATGGTCTGGGCTATCTTGGGAATCGCGGCACTCAGCTTTATTGTTTGGGCCCACCATATGTATGTCAGTGGCATGAATCCCTACTTTGGTTTTTTCTTTGCCACCACCACCTTAGTCATTGCGGTGCCGACGGCAATCAAGGTCTACAACTGGCTATTTACCCTCTGGCGTGGTGATATTCATCTCAACCTACCGATGCTTTTCGCTATCGCTTTTATGAGTAGCTTTATCATCGGCGGGCTAACCGGTCTGTTCCTTGGCAATGTGATCGTCGATATCCCGCTTTCCGATACCTATTTTGTGGTAGCGCACTTCCACATGGTAATGGGAGTATCACCGATTTTGGTTATTTTCGGCGGGATATATCATTGGTACCCGAAAGTCACCGGCAAAATGATGAACCCTGTGATGGGTCATATCCATTTTTGGGTCACCTTCCTTGGCACCTACGCCATTTATTTCCCGATGCACTACCTCGGGATCCTCGGCATGCCAAGACGTTACTACAACTGGGATGATTACAGCTTTATTCCAGAGTCGGCTCAATCCATGAACGCCTTTATCACGATTGCCGCTTTAATTGTTGGGGCTGCGCAGATCCTCTTTCTTATCAATCTATTCTGGAGCTGGAAGTTTGGCAAAGTGGCCGACAGTAACCCATGGAAAGCGACGTCACTGGAATGGTTCACCCCAGACACGCCACCTAAACACGGTAACTGGGGAGAAGAGCTCCCTGTGGTTTATCGCTGGGCCTATGACTTCAGTGTCCTCGGTCATGACAAAGACTACATACCACAAACGCAGCCACCGGAAGCACCGCAGACTGAACCTGAGCCATCCTCTGCCTCATCCGGCGGGAGTGGCAGCGAGCCAACGGCAAAGGCCAATAAGGAGCGATCATGAACAAGCCACTACAAACGCTCACCCAAGATCCTGACGCTCGTTACGCCAGCCAACGCCAAGCGCCAACATCCACGGCGGTATGGTTGCTTATCGCCGTTATCACGATGTTCTTTTTCCTATTTACGGTTGCTTACCGGATCAGAATGACGCTGCCTGACTGGCAAGCTGTCAACGAACCTTGGCAACTTGCTGTCAGCACGGTGATGCTAGTGATGAGCTGTATCACCATCCACCTGTGCTATCGCAAATCAGCACTGCTGCCATCATTGCGTGCCAGCCACACCCTGTTAATTTGGTCTGTCGCATTTACTTTGGGGTTTGTCTTTAGCCAACTGTGGGCTTGGCAAGCACTACTATCGGCCAACTTGGGCGTTGGGGCGAACCCAGCGGCAAGCTTTTTTTATTTATTGACAGGATTGCACGGGTTACACGTGCTTGGTGGACTCATTGCCCTGAGCTGGGTGGTTTTCCATGCTGGGAGCGGCCATCGCAACCAACTCTATCCTGCACTTAGGCTTTGTACCCGCTACTGGCATTTCTTATTATTCGTCTGGCTGTTTTTACTCGGCCTACTCCGACTGACGTAATGGGAGGTTACCCCCATGCCTCGTTCTATTTATACCGATGACCACCCAACTCACCACGCGTGGGCATCAATAGTCAACGACTACTCTGCTGACAAAGCGGTTTTCAATGTTTCATCCAACAAAACCATGATGTGGATATTTTTGCTCAGCGATATCTTCGTCTTTGGCTGTTTTTTGGTCGGGTACATGGCAGTGCGTATGACAACCACCGAACCTTGGCCGATTCCCAGTGACGTTTTTGCCCTCACAATTGCAGGGCAATCTATTCCATTGGTATTGATTGCCATCATGACATTTATCCTCATCACCAGCAGCGGCACCATGGCTATGGCGGTTAACTGTGGTTATCAACAAAAGCGCGGTGTTACCGCCTTGCTCATGCTGATCACCGCTTTATTTGGCCTCAGCTTTGTTGGAATGCAAGCGTTTGAGTGGACTAAGCTGATAGAAGATGGCTTCCGTCCTTGGGAGAACGAGGCTGGCGCGACCCAATTTGGTGCCTGCTTTTTCATGATCACAGGATTCCATGGCTTGCATGTCTCCGTTGGGGTGATTTATCTGCTTATTGTGGCTTGGAAAGTCTGGCGGGGAGATTATGAGCGTCGAGGAAGCAGTAAACAACAAAGCAATTATGAAATCGTTGAAATCGCTGGCTTGTACTGGCACTTCGTCGACCTAGTTTGGGTCTTCATCTTTGCGTTTTTCTATCTCTGGTAGGGGGCACGCATATGACTAGCTCAACCAAAACTAACACACAGCAAAAACACCCCATAAGCCTTTACTTGGGGATCTGGTTGCTCCTGTTTGTGTTGAGTGCCTTATCTTATATGGTGGATTTCTACCAATTAGAAGGAATGCTGAGATGGAGTTTGATATTGCTCTTTATGGCCATTAAAGCAGGTCTAATTGCCAGTATCTTCATGCACATGCTATGGGAGCGGATGGCATTGGTCTGCACTATATTCCTGCCACCTCTGGTACTCTTGGTGCTTATCGCCCTAATGATCAGCGAAGCTGATTATATCTTTGCACTTCGGGAGATGTTCTTCAGTTAACCGCCAGCCTATGCCTATAGAGTTATTTTGCTTCGATACGGTAAAATGCAGGCAATGAAGGTGGGGCAGCCTGCCAAGCGTTGCCCCCCTGCATTTTTTGATAACTATAACCAAATAGTGCTGTCATAAACTCTCCACTATAAGGTGAAGCCTCTTCCGGCGCTTCAAAGTCTTCATCAATATACGCTAAGTTGAAATTCATGCCCTGCTGGTGAGCATTATGGTAAATATGCTCAACATCTCCTATCCCCTGATTAAGCATTAAGGTATTGATTGCCCTCTCGCTGATATGACTCAATCGGTAAGAAACCGGTTGAAAATCAGACTTTAGACTACCGTTTCGAATAACATAGAGATTTTGTTCTACTTTAATATCACTCAAATCGACCCATGATGGGGTAAAAAAGACTTGGCGTACCACCCCACCATCGACATGCAGTTCATCGAAATGTTGACCGCCTTGTTCAAATTCGATTTTCCTGGCCGGAAATGCCCCCGGTACTGAACTACTTGCAATGATTAACTCTTGGATCAATGCTGTCGCTTGTGGCGTGCCATAATTGGCAATTCTGCCAATATTCCACAAAGCCAAACGTTGGTTGTCAATATTGGCAGTCCCAATCATCAGTTGCCGGCCACTTTCGGTCTGCTTCGCAATCTCACGGACTAAATCATCGGTCACAATTTGACGGACTTTTTGCTCAAACGGAGAGGTATCAAGAATCGACTGGTGCCTAACAAGAGAAAATAAATTTCTGTAGCGAAAAAGGTCATTAAAGTCTGTCTCTGTGTACAGTTCAGTCAGCACATCATCATAATCACTGCCAAGAAAGGCAAACACAGAAACGATTGCCCCTGTCGAGATCCCAGTGACAACATCAAAATGCGGCCTATCGCCTTGTTCAGTCCAAGCCGTCAAAATACCGGCTGAAAATGCACCATTGAACCCACCTCCCGATAAGGCCAAGTAGTTTAGGCTTGGCTTATTCTGATGCTCCTCGATCCAACTGTCCGTGTTGGTTTGGATCATGGCATTTAACCCTTCAGGATTAAATTCATCCCACATCCGGATCTCCTCAAATGAATGAGGCATCATGGTATAAGTTAGAGGATCAGCACTGCGCTCCGTACTGCTGCAGGCAGAGAGTAAAACCACTAACAATAATCCTACCCAGCGCTGCATCATTCACCCCCCTCCATTTCCACTACCAATATTGTATTGGCAGTGGCTGTCGCAATACTGAATAAAGCTTTGAATATGATATAGGAAAACCCCAAAACAAATAAAAAAACCCGCCAAAGCAATCACTTTGGCGGGCTTATATTTAAATCAGATGATTTCTATTAGAACCAAGATACAATCTTATCCATTTAAAACCCTTCGATCGGGCATGAATCGATATCGAGCAATGCCGCAGCTGTCATGGCTAACTGGAGTTAATTCATCTTTATAAATTGGTATTTATCGCGAATTTGTGAGTTAAAGTAGCCCCCCTTTGAACCCGCCTCATGGAAACCCTCTAGGACGTTGCGAGGTACGTATACATAGCGGTATGACGAGTTGTCGTGAAACTCAATGTCCAACACTTCGCTATGAATACTGTACCCATAACTATTGATAGATGAGCTATTTGCCCTATGTTGTTCTGTGAGCGGCATAGGGACGAATTGCCGTGCAATATCTTTGATGCTTATTGATGCCCTATGGCTCTGCCCTTGCTTATCGAGATAGGACGTTGTGAGTGCATGTCCAGTCCAGTCACTAAAGGTAAACGAGTTATTATAATTTGCCGGAACAGCGCCTAGTGTGTGTCTAACAGCGGCCATAATAAAATCATTATCGTTAGTAATATGGTCTACCAATTCTGGGAAATAATACTGACCAGTTGTTCCACCGACAGAGCTCGTTGGCAATGCAAAGCCGAAATACCCAAGCATCGGATACTGAAGCAATGTAGAACCATCTTGGTATGTAAATGAACTATACATACCATCAAGGAGAGCGTTAGCATAGAAATTACCTTGGCTATGCCCAATTATCATGGTCCTCTTACATTCATTTAGCAGGCTGGTTAACTTAGCAACAGAGCGGGTATATGTGCCATCCTGACCATAGGTATTGTCAATTTCAGCCAAAATACTATTAAGTACAGTGGTAGTTTCAGTAACATCATCTTGCAACGATTCCGCTGCTTCGAAGCCGCTAAACAAACTCGCTATCTCGGCTTGTGAGGCCTCGCTGACGCTTAATTCAGAAAACTTATGTTTAGCCACCTGCTCAAATTGCGATAAGAAAGATTCACTTGGATTGTGCTCACCATCGACGATAACGCCTGAATTCGTCACGTCCAATTCAGCGAGATTTTGGCCATAAAAGCGTTTTATTTCTAGTATGTTTTGAGAAAATGCCTCGCTGTTCGTGAACATTCCATTTACATAAAACAGGTTAAACTTATCCACATTTTGGGTGCAGTTAGCGTACGTATACGACGAAGGAACCAGAGCGGATAGTATTAGTAATAAGTGTCTCATTTTTGTCCCTTTTAATCGTAAATTGCACAGTCTTCTTCTGAAACTTCTTTAGGCCTTTCATGGTTGTTGGCCTCAAGCAGTTTCACTTGAGCTTTGCGGTATGCTGCTGATCTATCGATTGTTGTGAAATACAATCGATTTACAGAGATGTATTTACGATCGGCTTTTTTCTTTTGGTAAATACAGCTATAAATGAATGATGACTCGTATAAGGCGTCGCTTGCGAATTTCTTAGATATCGGTTCGTCAGAAAAGAAAACTTCCGTCATTAAACGCCATTGGATGGCAGCGGCACTGGCTAGCTTGATATCGCCTTCTGAACTGTAGTTTTCGGCGATGATAGTTTCAAATTCATCGCTGATACCGTTTTTATTCGTATCTTTACCTAGAATGGCTTCCTTACTTTCTGGGTCTGGTTTTTCCGTCGGTGGATCTACGGGTTTGACATTACCAACAATCTTAATCCAATGCCCGCTGACGTTAGGTGCAGCTTTTTTATTCCACTGTTTTGATAGGTATATATCACCATTGTAGGCAACAATATCACCACCAGTATATGTGGTATCAGCATTCCACTCAGGGTTTGTCTCGTTTAGTTTAATCCAACCATCCCATTTATTATCATTGTCTACTGGTTGTGTTCCTTGATTCCAGTGCGTAGAAACATAAACAACCCCGTTACTTTCAACAATATCGCCTACATTATATTGAGCATCTTTATCCCATTTATCGTATGCAAAAGCCTTTGCATTGAAAAATGCTAAAAAAAGCAGTAACCACCATTTATTTTTCATTAAATTCCCTTTCTATAAATAATTTAACTAACTCTCACAAAACTTGAACGTTTTATTTTCCTTGCTAAATGAGTAAGCAACTTAATCTATCAAAATTTCATAGCTGTCTCTGTTATTTAATCGTCTCCCTGTAACGCTTGGGTCAACTCGCTCAATAATGCTGTTGGTTTTAGATTGGCTTTTGACCCCATAGGTAACCCAGTCATTTAAAGAAATTTATCCGTTACATTAACAAGGAAGCCACTCTTGTCGGTTCTGTAACTTTTCTTCCGTTATATCGTGATTTAGCATGATGATTTAAAATGAGCGTTTCTTTTTCACCATGACTTATTATTAATTTTAGAACACGCCTCTCATCTATAAAGTTAGAGTTTTTTTGTCAAAAAAAATCAGTTATTTTGTCTGCGTTTTTTAAATTCCTAGACTCAAGTCGATATATCACACCTTACGTACCATATAGGAAAGGTTCATATCATCAGTGCTATCATCATCCATGATTACACTCCATTTATCGGGCGTAAAATAGCGCTCGACAGAATATCTATCCCGAACTTCCTGCAGTGCAATTACATCTACATCGCCCAACTTGTCAGCAACGTATTGGTAATTGATCACCCGCCCTTTATTCATGCAGGCTGATAAGAATTTACTGTTATATGTGGCTACTCGAAGAGTATCTTCAGCCAGTGCTGAGGGGAAAACTATCTGGCTCAGGAATATAAGAAGAGATAGTATCTTTTTCATGAAATTAACTTTCCGTTATAAATAACAGAAAAATATCAATCCTGAATGGTAAACGTAACAATATCAGGTCACGTTTCGGGATTACCTTTAATAAATTTTCATTGTCTACTTTGTTTGTTTCAATTTATCTAGATGCATTGCACAATTTCATAAAAAAATCGATGTAGGGTGTATGTATATACTAGCTCCCCCTCTAATGCTCAACAACATGAACTATACAGGCGTTGTTGACTCAAGCTGTAAAATCATTTTGCTATTATTCAGTGATCAGAAAGTTTAAAGTATTCCATAAAAACATAGATACTATCCGTGAGTCGTAGGTGGAAAAGTGGGTAATAGAGTATCGACATAGGCCAACCTGAAACTTACCCCCAAAGCAGAAGCTAGTTACACCTCATAGCATCAATAACCCAGCAAAACGTAACTACAACAGAGCCTCATTCAAAGGTGTCACTTTAAATGAGGCTTTTGTATGGAAAAACTGAGTCAGTTATAAGCGCCAGCAGAGTAAGTTAGCTCATAGCTATGGGAATAGATTTCCAGAATATTGCCGAACGGGTCTTCCATATAGATCATGCGGTAAGGCTTCTCTCCCGGGTAGTAGTAACGAGGCGCTTTCATCCGTTTTTTACCACCAGCAGCAACCACTTTCTCGGCTAAGCCTTCAACATCGGGATCCTGCACACAGAAATGAAAGATACCGGTTTTCCAATACTCGAAATTATCTTCAGGGTTCTTATAGAATTTTACTGCAGCTTCGAGATCCGGTACCGAGATACCAATATGGGAGAACGTTCGTGGATAAGGGTTCATCGTTTCACCTCTCTAACAGCCTGAAGGCACTCATTGCCCTCAATTGTGGTGGGAAGATGATGAAAGGATAGTTGCCTTTAGGGGAAATATGAAATTAATGCCTGAGTTTGGTTCGACAAATTTACTTAATAAAAATATAGAGTTACGTATTACTCACTACGCCTGTCTTAGGCTAATCGAACACTTTATTGATCTATCCAGGTTTTGCTGAGATAACGATAGATTGCAGTTTGCTCGCCTGCCGACAAGGACCAACCCAACTGATGGTGGCGCCACAGAATATCCTCAGCAAACACAACATAGTCTTCGCTGATTAGGTAATCAATTTCTGCGGAATAAATATCGCCCGTAATTAAGTCCCCCATATCTTCGGGAGATTCGACGCCTGCCAAGAAGTGAAACACCTCTTCACCAAACAATGCAACGTACCTATTTCGGGCACTGGACGGTATCCAGCTGAAATTTCCTGCAAGCCAACTGGAAACCTCGTCAACCTTGCCATTACCACGATCATAACCAGCCAATATGGAAACAGAAATCAGCATTTGCTCAAGGCGGTTAATACCCCCTTTTATAGCAAGGTCCATTTTTTGATATAAAAGCCGCCAATCAGCAATGGGAAATACACGAAATTCAGCTAGCATCAGATTCTTCATTAATCAGAAATGATGTGCCCTTGCTACCGGCAAAGGCACTAATTATCAAACGACTGGATTAGTCGATAAGTTGATTATTTTCATCAAAGAAAGGGTAAGGCCCGTCAGCATCATCAATATAGCTGATATGGCTGGTGACCCCTTGCGGTGACAAGCTAAACAGCTGAATAGCTACTGGCTCTAACGAAAAAGACGATGGCGCATTGGGATCGAGATCCAGTGACACCGAATGGCTGTGGGAAGGACCCACCCATACCGGTAGTCCCTGCCAAGTAGCAAAAATAGGCCGATGCAAGTGTCCCGCAACAATACCTTTAACATGGGGATAGCGCTGCAATACCTGGCAAAGCTCATCGTCATTGAGCAGCTTCTGGACATCCATATGTGACAAGCCCACAGCCATTGGAGGGTGGTGCATAAACAGCAAGGTTGGTTGACCTTGGCAATGCGCCAATTCCTTATCCAACCACTCCAGAGAAGACTGTGCCAACATCCCATATGGCTTGCCAATCACGGAAGTATCAAGCCCTATCAATTGGTATCCCCCCTCCGATTCGGAGAAATGGCAATACTCATGCTCGGCGAACGTGGCAATAGAGCCAAGCGCTTCACGCAAGTGAGTACGGTGGTCGTGGTTACCCGGTACCACCTTAAGTTTAGGCTTGAGTTTGGCTAACTCAGGATAAATCACCTCGTACTCACAAGGCTCACCAAAGTCCGCTAAATCACCGGTAATAACAACCATATCTGGCATAGGTTTGAGGTTATTGATGTGCTCAACGGCATTTTGAAGACATTTTAGGGTATCAACCTTACGGTATGCCTGTTTTCCCGCCTTCTTGATATGCAGATCAGTTAATTGTGCGATCAACATGAATTATTGCCCCTTCAACAAGACGACACGTTGCGGGTTAAACACCAACACGATATTTTGCTGATCGGTGTACTCCTCACGGGCAAAGCAATCGACGCAAACAGGTTCCTGCTCCTCACCCACTTCTACCATAACTCGGGTTCTATCACCCAGGAATACACTGGACGTCACCTTACCCGGTACTCCCTGCTGCCCAACTGGAAATAGTTCGATATCTTCAGGGCGAACCATTGCCGTTACCGCCTTTCCGGTTTCGACCCCATGCAGAAGATCCGATGAAAGGGGCATGGCAGCACCTTCACCTAAATCAAGTACATCGCCTGAGCGAACACCAACCAGGTAATTCATCTGGCCAATAAAGTCAGCAACAAATTTACTTTTCGGCGCTAGGTAAATGTCTTCGGCACTGCCTATTTGGGCTATTTCACCATGTTCCAGCACAGCGATACGATCACCCATCACCATGGCTTCTTCCTGATCATGTGTTACGTAAATCGCAGTAATACCCAAGCGTTTTAGCAGCGCATTGATATCGGTGCGCAAGCGCTTCTTCAGCTGAGCATCCAATGCCGAAAGCGGTTCATCCAACAACAGAACCTGAGGCTGGGTAATAATCGCCCGAGCCAAGGCAACACGCTGGCGCTGACCACCAGATAATTGATCAATACTGCGGTTGGCATAAGGTGTCAGGTCAAACATTTCAAGCATTTCCGCCACTTTAGGCTGGCGAAGCTCTTTCTTCTCACCCCGAACACGCAGGCCGTACTCAATGTTTTCAGTGACATTCATGTTAGGGAACAAGGCGTAAGACTGGAAAACCATACCAACTCGGCGTGACTCAATCGGCAACTGGGTGACATCCTGATCACCAAACATGATCTGGCTGCCTTCATCGGCAAACTCGAGGCCGGCAATCAATCGCAGTGTGGTTGTCTTGCCGCACCCCGATGGGCCAAGCAGCACCAGAATCTCCCCGGCGTCAATGTCCAAATCCAATGGCTTTAGCGCTAGGGTACCGTCGTCAAACGTCTTTTGAACATTTTTTAGCGTAATGGCAACGCTGGAACTTTTTAAACTCATTATTTGTTATCTCACTGAAAGTCGCTGCTATTTCGCTGCTTTCTTGTTAAACATCTGCGCTGCCACAAGCAAAGGCATAATCAAGCACAAGAAGATCAAGGTATAGGCTGAGCTCACTTCAAGCCGCATCGAGGCATAGGAGTCAGCCAAGCCGACCGGCAAGGTTTTGGTCAACGGCGTATGAAGCATCCATGTCAGGTTGAATTCGCCAACCGACAGGGTCAGGGTCATCAAAATACCGCTGATAATGCCCGTTCTGCAATTCGGTACAATCACATGAAAGAATCGCTGCCAGAATGTCGCGCCCAAACTTGCAGCCCCTTCTTCCAATACTTTGAAGTTGATACTGTTTAGCACAGCCAATACCGACTTCACCATAAAGGGCAAGGTGAAAATAACGTGACCGACGAGGATAAATAACCAACTGCTACGGAAATCACTGAATCCACCGTAAACAGAAATAATACCCAATGAAATTGCCATACCCGGAATTGCAATCGGTAGGGTTAGGCACTCTTCAAAAAACGCGCTGAATTTGGTGCGTTTACTGGCAAGGTAGTAGGCACATGGCACCCCCACTAGCATGTTAATAACGGTAGTAGCCAATGCAATTTGTAGTGTTAGCCATATAGTATCTGAATATAGCGTCCATACCTGCTCAACCCATTTCAATGTGAGGCCACTCTTCACCCCAACAAAATAATTATTGGTCAAGCCAGCGGTAATTGACATCAACACCGGAACAATCAAAAAGGCACAAGTCAGAATAGTGAACAGCAGCTGGGCATAGAAGAACTTATATTTTCTCATCACTTAACCTCCCATACTGACAGATGCAGCACCTTTTATTCGTGCAACAGCCAAACAAATCCAGGTTATACCACCTAGTACCAGGCTAAGTGCCGCCGCCATGGCAAAATTGGCATTAAGCGTAAACTCGGTATAAATCGTCATCGGTAACACATTGATATTGGTTGCCAATGTGAAAGCGGTACCAAATGCCCCCATTGAGGTGGCAAAGCACACCGAACCCGATGAAATCAAACCAGGAGTCAGCGCCGGCAGGGTAATATCCCTTAGGATTTGCCAGCGGTTAGCCCCTAGGGATCGCCCTGCTTCGAGCAAGCTATGATCCAACTTTTCAGCCGCGCCCATCACCGTCAGCACGACCCGAGGAATGGAGAAATACAAATAACCGAGGAACAGACCTGCCATGGTGTAGGCAAACATCCAGCGCTCACCGGTTAGAGCCAGGCTAATTTGGGCAATCAGCCCCTGACGGCCTGCCAGCATGATGACGAAAAAGCCGATGACCACGCCCGGAAAGGCCAATGGGAAACTCAGCATCGCGACCAGCAATGACTTGCCTTTAAAGTCATTCTTAGTCAGGAATAAGCCAATAACGGTTGAAATGACCAAACTGGCCAAGGTTACCAATACCGACAAAACAATGGTGGAAAGTAAGCTCGAGTAATAAGCTGGACGAGTCAATATATACCAGTAACTCATTCCACCGTCGCTCTCAAATGACAGCCAAAATAGCTTTGCCACCGGCAACAAGAAAAAAGCAAGGCTAATTATTAAAGCTGGAATAATTAGCAAACCATGATGTATTTTTTTATTCATGCCACTAGAGGGCAGGGTTACCCCCACCCTATTAATTAGTTAACTTCGTTAAGGTAACGCTCTGCGAAATGATTCTGTGCTTCAGCCATTTTGCCAAAATCTACAGTAACCGCGCGCTCATAATCTGCATCTGGCAAGAACTTAGATTGGGTCTCTTCGCTCATTGTGCCTGCGATAACTGGTCTCAGGTATGCCTCGGCCCAATGCTGCTGACCTTTTTCAGACAACACATAATCCAAAACTTGTCGGCCATTTTCTTTGTTCGGTGAGTTCTTCACGGCGCTCATGACATAAGGCACCACGATGGAACCCTCCGTTGGGATCACAAACTCGATATTGGCCATATCGTTATATTTAGCCCGGTAAGCATTGAAATCATAATCAAGCAGAATAGGGATCTCACCCGAAATAACACGAGCATAAGCCGTCTGGCGCGGAACCATAGGGCGGTTTTTCTTTAACTGCTGGAAGTATTCAATAGCTGGAGTAAAGTTGTCCAGATCGCCCCCCATCGCTTCGTTGACCGCAACCGCACTGGCATAGCCGGCAAAAGCACTGGTTGGGTCAAGGTAACCCACCATGCCACGGTACTCAGGCTTTAGTAAATCATCCCAAGATTGTGGTACTTCTGCCCCATCAAGGGCATCGGCATTAACAAAGAAGCCCATAGTGCCTGAATGGATAGCAAACCATTTACCTTCAGGATCCTTCAGCCCTTCGGGGATTTGTTCCCAGTTAGCCGGTTTGTAAGATTCAACGACGCCTTGTGCGGCAGCATTAATCCCGAAAGACACCCCATAGTAAACCACATCGGCAACCGGGCTGTTCTTCTCCGCAACTAGCTGAGAAAGCGCCTGGCCAGAGTTTTTGTTGTCCATAGGGACACTGATACCCAGGTCTTTTTTGATTTCAATAAGCTGCCCACCCCAGTTGGCCCACTCTGGCGGACAGTTGTAACAAATCGCGTCTGCTGCCTGAACGGCTGTGGTGGCGAAACCCATGGTCAACAATGCCACTTTTGACAGGTGTTTACATTTCATCATTTCATTCCAATCCAATGAATAAGTTGGTGTTACGCATCTATTGCCGACACAGTGCCTTCCAAACTCAACTGAAAATCCAGTTCGCGCTGTAATGAAAGGTCGGTGTTATGTTTTGAATTAAATAAAAGGTCTACCGCACAGCTACCCATCGTTTTATGGGGAACCCTTACTGTTGCCAACGGTGGATGGACAATTTGCCCTAGAGACATACCATCAAATCCTACGACCGATACCTCATCGGGTACTCTCACCCCCGCCAGACTAAAGTGATTAATCATCTTCAGAGCCAGTAAATCATTGCTACAGAACCAAGCTGTCGCCATGGCAGCAGTGATGACCTCTTTATGTTGGTTATAAGGTGTCATCTCTGTTGGGTCTACCTGGAGCAGCAAAGACAATTCCGCTTTGTTATCTTCCTCAATCCGCTGTTTAAAACCTTCATATCGCTGCCTTGCCCTGTCAGAAGCACTGAAGTGTCCCGCAGCAACCCCTAATCGGTAGTGGCCCATGGCAATTAACTCATCCGCTACCAGCCAGCCGGCCCTGAAATTATCAACAAACACCGATGGCTCCTGATCGGCGGATTTGTTGTAAAGCAGGCAAATTGGAAAGTTAAAGTCTTTGAGCAATGCCAGTGCTTCATTTTGCTCAGTATTGGCCACGGTCAAAATCACCCCGCCAACCCGCTGGCGAATAAGGTCGACAACTGCCTGTTGCTCACGCCCTTTGTCATATTGCGTATCCACAATAATGGTGGAGTAGCCAAAATGGCGGGCACGTTCTTGTATAGCGGCGACGATCTCTGAGAACACCGGGTTCAACAAACTTGGGATCAACACACCTATGGTTGGATTGTGATTCATTTCAATCCGTTTGGCTTTTTGCTTCGGGTTATACCCTGTCGCTTCAACCACCTTCCCAATACGCTCGCGGGTCTGCTGGCAAATCGAGCCGGTATTATTCAAATACCGCGACACAGTTGCCGGAGAAACACCCGCCAACGCGGCTACATCTTTAATATTCATGTCCCCTCCCAAGGAATGAAGGGCAGAATAGGGGCTAGAAATGACGATTTTGTGACAAGAAAAGCCAAAAAGTCACTTAATCGCATATTTTTCGCAGAGTTTAATGGATTTTAACGACAACTTTCACCATGAAATGCATTTGTTTCATGCTGATTCCTAGTCTGTTCCATGATTTATTGAATCAACAAAAAATACGACGAAGATCACAGTTACACCAATCTGGATAAGTCGTTGATCAAGTATTTGCACTGGAAAAATCGTTGTTATCAAGGCCAGTATTGCAGCGACTAGTGGCTCTAATTACAAAATATCTAACGCAGAGAACAGCTATTTTAACCTGCAAGGCTGATCAAATATTTATGTAGGTTGGTAATATCAGAGACAAGCAATTAGCAAGTAAACAACATACCGGAATCAGTGATGTTGGAGAGTCATGGTTGGATTATTGAAGCTGATTGAGGGTAAAGACGACTTAGTGTAATTCATTCGAGCCACCATTGCACAATGGTGGCTCTTTGTTGCCTATTGATCAGTGTCGACCAGTTGCGGTAGACAGCTAAATATTTCGCCTCCTATAAACCTTGAGCTACCTCCTAGCTCTCGTTCAATACGGATAACCTCATTCCACTTCACCATCCGCTCACTTCGGGTAAATGATCCGACTTTAAGCTGACCAGAATTGGTGGCGACTGCGAGATGGCTAATAAAGGCATCTTCTGTTTCCCCAGAGCGCGCCGAGACGACAGGTAACCACCCAGCTTCTTGGGTCACCTTGATAGCCTCAAGGGTTTCCGACACCGTTCCGATCTGGTTTAGCTTGATCAGCACACTATTTGCCAGTTTTTGCTCAATACCTTGCTTGATGCGCTCAATGTTCGTGGTGAAAAGATCATCACCAATCACCTGAATACGATCGCCAACCAAAGCTGTGAAACGTTGCCACATATCGAAATCTGTATCAGCAAATGGATCTTCAATCGACAGCACCGGATATTTCTCACACCAATCCAACATCAGAGCCAAAAATGCTTCTGGGGTGTAGCTTTTGCCATCTAGCGGGAGATGATATTTACCCTCGGAATACAAATCACTGGCAGCAATATCGAGAGAAATTGATACTTCCTCACCCGGTAAATAGCCCGCTTTCTCAATTGCCTCCACAACAAACTGGAAAATCTCATCATGGCTATCAAATGTCGGCCAGAACCCACCTTCATCAGCTGCACCTGCCAATAGCCCGCGATTCTTCAACAGACTCTCTGCAGTGCGGTAAATGTTATATGTCACCTCCAATGTTTCCTGATAACTCTTCGCTCCATTGACGATTAGCAAGAAGTCTTGGATGTCTGTTCGCCACTGGGCATGGGCACCACCGCCCACTAATTGTATTTCAGGTAGCGGTAGCAAGTTCCCCTTACCATCTTGAGTCAATGATTCAAATAATGGTTGTTGATTTATTTTGGCTCTCGCATCTGCGACCGCCAACGAAACAGACAAAATAGCATTAGCTCCCAGACGAGACTTATTGGCCGTACCATCGAGATCGCACATGATCTTGTCGATCACCGACTGTGAATCAATGCTCACTCCTTTCAATACCGGACCAATTTCATTTTGTACATTTTGGATGGCCTTAAATACTGACTTGCCAAGGAAACGTTTCATATCATCATCACGAAGCTCCAAAGCCTCGAACTGACCTGTCGACGCCCCTGACGGTACCATCCCCACTCCCTTGATACCGTTATCGAGTTCGACTATCGCTTCAACCGTCGGTTGCCCTCGGGAGTCAAATATCTGATAAGCATCAACTGACTGTATTTTCATTACTCACTACTCCTTCCAATACCTGATCCAAGTTATCGAATTTCATGTTTAGCCATTGAATAATCTGCTCTCTGATGACATTTTTTTCATCTGGTGAGAGGTATTCCACTGGTGACTTACCATCGATACGGGCCAACATCATCATCAAGGTGAGTTGCACCACCTTGGCCTCACACACAACGTCATAACGCTCATCGCCGATTGTTTTCCGATAACGGGAATGAAACGCTTTAGCTAAATCTAGATATTTCCTATTGCGGAAATGACTCGCTTTAAGCAATAAGTGATGGAGTAAGAAAGCAACATCAAAGGCAGGGTCGCCATACCAGGCCACTTCACAATCGACGATTTTAATTTCCTCGTCAGACACCAAAATATTCTTGGGGCTGAAATCACCATGGACCAGGCAGTGCTTGGTATTAGCAACATCACCGCACAGCGATTTTATCTCATCCGCTAGTTGTGGATGTTTATCAATCATCGACTCAAAGTAAGGCTCTAGGCGTAGTTCGTAAAAATTACTATCTGATTTGAACAAGTTCTGTGCAATCTCCTCATGCCAGCTAACCTTGTGAATCGAAGCGAGGATAACGCCGATTTTTTTAGCAACAACAACCGAGGTATCCCCTTGCATTAATGCTTTTTTCCAATCTTTGAAGCTCTCGGGGAAAAATTCCATCGTAAATAGTCTTTCTTCTTCAAAGGAGTGCAAAATTTTGGGCACATATTGCGGAAACTGTTTTCCGACATATTTTAGATAACGCTGTTCGAACAAGTTTCGGCTAGTATCTGCAAACCAGTCCTGCTCGACTTTCAGCTTTTCCAATGCCCGTTTTGCTACGATTTTTTTATCATGATCTTCAACAAGATAAATTTCACAGCTAACCCCACCGGTCAGTGGGGTTGCCGTAGCATGATCTTGTGATATCACCTGATGTTTCTTGAGGATATCGAGTACCATGCGTGCCTCTCTTAGCGAATTGCCGCTACAGATTGATGACGCAAATACCCTTCGAATGTCGCCTTACTGTTTACGCCGCCTCCGCAACCACTCTGGTTACAGGCACCATAGTGCAAACCATACTCAAACACGTTGTGGGCATTAATCCAGCTGTTACCGGCAACCAATTCCGCCGCAATACGTTGTGCCTTATCGATATCAGTGGTCCAAACGCTATTAGAAAGTCCATAAGGATTACGGTTTGCCCGTTCAACAACTTCATCTTCATTTTCAAACTTGAGCAAGAAAGCCACTGGACCAAAGATCTCTTCCTGCGCCCAAGGATTATCATCAGTACCCGCGAGTAATGTTGGCTGAATGAAGTACCCTTTATCCAACGTCCTTTCCATCAAACGTTGTCCGCCCGTTACAATTTCAGCCCCATGCGCTTGCGCTTCTGCAATACATTGCAGCACCTTAGCCATCTGTTTATGGGTACACATCGGCCCCATTTCACTGCTTGCTTCCAGACCATTCCCAACCACAATGGCTTCCAGCTTTGCTTTGGCCTTGGTGATAAACTCATCATAAATTGACTCATGGATGTACCAACGTGACGCGGTACAGCACACCTGACCTGCATTCAATGAAATGGCTCCGCACAAGCCCTCAACGGCATGGTCTATATCAGCATCTTGGCATATAACGGCAGCCCCTTTTCCACCTAGTTCAAGCTTGGAAGGAACCAAATTGCGTCCACATACCTCACCAATATGACGGCCGACTTCCGTTGAACCGGTAAAAGACATCAACTTTACTTTCGGGTGGCTTGTTAAGGCCTCACCAACGACACTGCCTTTACCGGGAAGGATATTCACCGTACCAGCAGGGAACCCAGCTTCCTCTACCAATTTTGCCAAATACAGCGTCGATAATGGCGTTTCCGATGCGGGCTTGATAACCACCGTATTTCCCGCAGCCAATGCAGGAGCTATACCCCAAGCACACAAGGTTAAGGGAAAGTTCCACGGGAAAATAAAGCCTGCAACGCCATAGGGGCGTTTGATGGTTTTGCTGTCGGTGACCGATAAACCAAGATCCACATCGTAGATAGCTTCTTCAGCAACCCCGGCATAATAATCAAAACACTGCGCGGCAAACGGCACATCAAAGCCAATTGCTGCAGCTACAGGCTTACCCACATCAACACATTCCAGATCAGCCAGCACTTGGCTGTCCCTTTCAATTAACTGAGCGAGCTTTCTCAATTTTTCACTACGAAACGCGACTTCTGACTTACTCCAAACGGGAAAAGCCGCTTCTGCTGCCAATACGGCCAGATTGGTCGCTTCAGCATCGGCAAGACACACATCGGCAATATTTGCCCCTGTTGCCGGGTTTTCAACGGTTATAGCCTGATCAGACTGAATCCATTGACCATTACTATAAAATGGCAGCTGAGCCGGTTCTAAAAAACCGAGAGTTTTAGGGTGTAGGGTTTGGATGGTCATCATTAACACTCCTGTGTCTTTATTATTTGTCTATCTGTAGTAAGCAGAATTCATTACATTGCATTCAGACCTAAAAACGAAATATCCAGTGTATGGATATGCTGCTCTATCATTTCGATTAATTGCGATTCGGCCGTAATAGATCGGCCATAACTTTCAGGGATAAAGTAAGTATTAATACAAACAAATGAGACTGAGCCTTTTGCTGCTAACTCATAATACGTTGGCTTATTTAACATTCGAGGATTTTCTAAACTCCAGCCATAGCCTTTGCATGAGCCGCCAATAGAACACTCAAGACCTAAGGCATAGTTTCGGTCAATGCCACCAGGGTAATCAGCCCAAGGTGTACTATCCCTTCCCCCGCTATGTATCCAGTAGTTCATAAATGATGGAGAAATTTGATTTTCCAACTGATGAAGTGGAATTACGCTGATATATACTAAATTAAAGTAAGGGTTATAACAGGCACTCCATAGCCATTGCTTATTGGTCGAAATACCACTGATAAATTCCGCATGACCGTTATAGCCAGGCATCAGAGATAAATCACTTTTGCCACCATTATTAATCGGTATTGCAGACATGGAGTCAAATCTTGCCCCATGCTTTAAGGTTGACGTCGCATCGAACTCTGTCCCCTTAGGACAAACTTGATATTGCTGACAGTTATCTAATATCCAACACCCGCGCTCTACAAAAGGCGCACCTAATGTTGTATGCCAAGCTAAATTGATAGGTACGGCATAATCATTGCTGTTTTCTACCGTCATTACCATATAATGGCTACTGTCACCATCACGCAGGTAATCAGTCTTTTGATAATGTAATTGCTCAAATTCTCCACTCAAAGACCAAGTCGCTTTGGCGTATTCAACACCATCTAATTCCACTAACCTTGCCGAGGTCAGTGACCAATCACTATTTGCCGTATCCCCATGCGTTGGAATGTTTTCTGTTCCCGGGCCAAATGCAGGCGCACAAGGAAATGCCCCTGCAGCCTGACGTAAAAGCTCAACATTCCAATACGCCATTTCTTCTGGATCCTTGTTATTTAACCGACCAGAAAAAGGTGCCTTAAAATGTGGAAGCCAATGGGCATTCAACCAATATTCCCCCTCCAACGTTGTCATCTTATGAGAAAACTCTGGGGTCATGCCACCAAACGCCTGGACAAATAAACGGGTATCTTGGTTTTTGAGCCACACTCCGTCCTGGCCCAGGTATTGGCCAATTTCAATATACATAAATGACTCCTAATAGGGCTGAGGCTATTTACAACCTCAACCCTAAAGACGAACTACGTTTATTGTGCAATCCCAAGAGGTGAGAAAATGATATATAGGACGACAACACCAACGCAGATAACGAGTGAGAAACGTTTAGCATGTTTCCATGGCGCAAGCTCAACCACCTCTGCTTTCTTTTCTTCCGTTGCTTTTTCTTGCGGGAAGAAATAGCCAATCATAATCATTAATCCCGCGACCGCGACAAAAAGGATCCCGGTCAGGTGGAGGAAGTGAATATCAGGCTGAAAGACAAAACTGGTTAATGCATATGCCAACATAAAGACAACAATACCAATATTGGCCGCCATTGCGGGTACTTTACGGGTTACTAATCCAACGACTATTACGGTAAACATTGGGGCCATATAAAAGCTATTAATAGTTTGGAAGTATTGGAAGAAACCTTCTGGCGCATAGAAAATAAATGGCGCTACAAATATCGCAAACAATCCGACAACAGCACCAAAACGCTTACCAGTACGTACTAAGTCACGATCATTTGCTTTGGGATTAATGAGCGGTTTATAAACATTTAATGTAAATAATGTCGATGTACTATGAAGTACACTATTAAATGAACTTAAAATAGCACCAAATAAAACTGCAGCAAAAAATCCAACCATCGGCGTCGGCAGCACTTCTCTGACTAACATAGGGTAAGCCACTTCACCGTTTGGTAGATCTGGACCAAACATGGCATAAGCAATAATCCCTGGAATCAATAGGAAAAATGGCCCTAATAATTTCAACATACCCGCCCAAAGTACCCCCTTTTGACCTTCAGCCAAATTTTTAGCACCCAATGCGCGTTGAATAATCGACTGGTTAGTCCCCCAATAAAACAAATTGAGGATCAGCATACCGGTAAAAAATGTTGAAAATGGTACAGGGTCATCCTTACCGCCAATAGCATTAAGCTTTTCGGGGTGCTCAGTCATTAAGTGCTGGAAGCCAGCAACAACGCTACCATCACCCAGTGCCGACAGGCCGAATAATGGAATCAATACCACACCACCAATTAACAGACCAATGCCATTGAAAGTATCGGAATAAGCAATCGCCTTTAGCCCGCCAAATACCGCATACGCAGCGCCGACAAGGCCAATGGACACCACCATGATCCAAATACCGCCCCAGTAAGAAACATCAAATATTCCTGAAACATCAAATATGCCCCCCAATGCAACCGAACCGGTATAAAGTATTGGCGGCAATAGATTCAGTACATATCCAAAAAGGAAAAGGAAAGTACAAAAATACATGGTACTTTTACCGAACCTTTGTTCTATAAATTCAGGGATCGTTGTTACCCCACCACTGAGATACTTTGGCAGTAAATACAGTGCGACAACAACTAGTGTTAGTGCAGCACAAACCTCCCACGCCATTGGTGTCATATTTGCTGTATAACCTTGTGCATTCAAACCCACTAATTGTTCAGTTGAAAGGTTTGTCAGCATAAGGGATGAAGCGATTAATACCCCTGTTAGCCCCCGCCCAGCGAGAAAATAAGAGTTTGCCGATTCTTGTTCTTTTTCTTTTCTTCTAACCTTGTACCAAGACCCTAACGCCACGGCTCCCGTTACCA
Organism: Photobacterium sp. DNB23_23_1; assembly: GCF_052873815.1. NCBI lineage: Bacteria > Pseudomonadati > Pseudomonadota > Gammaproteobacteria > Vibrionales > Vibrionaceae > Photobacterium > Photobacterium sp. DNB23_23_1. The sequence goes on from NZ_JBNNXT010000053.1 coordinate 23,166, forward strand.
AGGCAAATGAGATTGGAATAATCATAATTCGTCCTTTTTTCACGTTATTGGAAGCTAAATATTTTTAATGGCAATATTTAGCCATGACCGCATCCTTCATCAGTTACGCTTATTATATTTTTTGTTGTAATATTTGGTGCTTATTTTTTATTTATTTTGCGCTATACAGAATGTGACGGGTTGACCATTTCATAATATTTATCAACCTCACTCTGAATTTTCGGCAATATTTTGCTAATAGTGATCGGGGGGTATGCATCCACACCATCGAGTTGAATCTGTCTACCCAGGTTTTGCATATAAGCAGTATGTATCGCTGTACCTACATTTATTTTTGTTATACCGAACCCAATCGCACGACGAATATCTTCCTGCGGTATACCTGTACCGCCATGCAAGACTAAAGGCGCCCCCACTGCCTCGTGAATCTGCTGCAAACGTTCGAAATTTATTTCTGGTTTCCCTTCATAATGCCCATGGGCAGTACCAATACCAACAGCGATCATATCGACCTGGGTTTCCCTTGCCAGACGGACAACATCGTCAACGGCAGCTAAATAATCATCATCCGTCATACCGCGACCGCGAATTTTTCCTATTTCAGCTTCGACTACGGTCCCTTTTGCATGGGCATAATTTACCACTTTTATGGTTTTCTCAATGTTCCCCTCAAGCGGCAATGCTGAGCCATCAATCATCACCGAATCAAAACCAACATCGACTGCATGCATACACATCTCGACATCATCGCAGTGGTCAAGGTGAAGATAAATTGGAATTGAGTAGCGTGTTTTCATCGTTGCTACAATGGCCTGAATTAAATCAAGACCCAATACCTCCACCACCTTGGTGTAAGCCATCAACATAACAGGCAAATTTCTTTCCTGCGCTGCCTGGCAAATGGCTTGAACATCCCACACATCATTAAAGTTATAACCAATTAAGCACTTACCAGTTTGATGGTATTCTGCCAGCAACTCAGATAGCGTTTTCATATTCTTTCCTTGTGATATCAATTTGCTCAAAACTTCTAATGGCGCCACTCGAACCATATTGCTGGACAACCTTGGCACCTGCTCGGTTTGCCACTTTAACGGCATCTTCCAACTGATATCCTCTCGATATTGCCGATAGGAAACCACTCACAAAACCATCACCAGCTCCTGTGGTATCAACCACCGTCTCGACATATTCCCCTTTAACCCAATATGTTAAGTCGCCATCATTGACATATGCCCCTTTGGCGCCAGCTTTAATCACTACATTTTCGACACCGCGTGCGATGAAAAAAGCCGCACAATCTTCTATCGATAAATAACCAGTAATTTTCTGCGCTTCATTTAAGGTTGGTAAAAAATACGTTAGGGAGGGAAGCACTGGCGCTATTTTATCCAACCACTGCTCATCAGCATTCCAGCCCACATCCAAAGACGTTATTTTTCCCTGTTGCTTAGCGGTATAAAACAGTTCATTTAAGCCGCTATTTTCTAGAGCAGGTAGCAGATAAAAACCGCTGACGTGAAGCATGTTGTGACTGAGAATGTTAGTAACATCTATATCAGCCATGGTCATTTCATCAATAGCACCACCGTTATAAAGAAACACCCGTTCGCCATCTTGCTTAACTAAAGCAACCGCTGTTGCCGTCTGATAAAGCTTCGACATTTTGACCGAACCTTCTACCCCTTTCGCCTGATACACCTCTTGAAGATATCGACCGAACATATCGTCACCCAGCATAGAGTGCAGGCTGACCGGTGTTCGCATGGCCGCCAAATTAAGGGCAACATTCGCGGCATCACCGCCTGGTTTTACCTGTACGTTATCGACCAAAGTAACATCTGACTCAAAGCTGAAGGCATTTACCGGCCCCACAATGACATCCGCAACAGCCATGCCTAAACACGCAATACTTTTCATGACTAACCTCCAAAACCACAACTGGAGCCAGAATTAGAAACCTCTATGGCTTCAACGCCTAACCAATAATTCAGCACTTGAAGCTCTTTAAGAAAATGACCGCGCCCTACAATCCAATGGTGATCTAGCCCTTTATCCATGATGGTGCCGACAATCTGGGCCGCCGTATAACCCGATGGAACCACCTCCCCGTATGTACCTCGGAACTTCATATCTGAAGGAACAATTTCACCTTCAAAGGCCAGAACGCTATCAATAGAAGGGGCTTGGTATTTAGCAATCGTGACAGGGCCTGGCTTGACTAAGAATTCAAACAGCATTCCCCACGCTGTATCTTCATCATAGTTCTCTAAAATCCCGTGTTTACGGCATTCATAGCCCGTACTTGGGTTTCGCAAGCATGTTGCCGCCGAACCGTTATGCCATACGCCAAGCCGCTCTCCATCAGCTGACAAATAAGAAATATCGGATAGCATGGGAATTGAATCAGAAGCCGAGTCACCATCAAGTAACTCCTTGAATAACAACATAGTGATCATCGCGCCGGAATCGGCTTCATCCGCAACAACCATACCTTGGTCATTCATTAGTGCCATCGCACCATCACCAGCCACTTGAAAATGATCAAACAACTCAGGCCAATTTTTGAAGCTCACACCTACATACTCACCTTCGCGCGCCATCACCATCAATGCCAGCGACAGGCGAATAGTATCTATGATTTGTTTATCAGGCACATTGTTGAACTTACAGTCTTTATTAGAGATGATCTGCCGCTTAATTTCTGCGATATCCTCCTCGCGAAACTCCCCCATCCTAGAGGTTATATCCACCAAGTTGACCCGATCAAAGCCCAGTTCCAGCTTCTTCATTATCTCTATTTCGTTGATTTCACAGTCATAGAACCCGGGTACACGGCTTGCCCCTGCGATCAGCGCTTTACGACCACGAAGGTAACCAAGCGCCCGGCAAACACGAGTAAAAGCTTGAAGCTCATGCTTTACCTTCGGGTCTTGGGGTTGGCAGAACTGCCACTGAAACTTAACGCCTAGCGAGTTGAGAATCCCTAAAACGAAATTTTGCGAACATAAACGGTTAGCTTGTAAGTTCAAGCCATTACCCATAGGCTCAGGCATCGACAAACTGAATATAGGCGTTTGGTGTTTGGCTAACCATGTACCTAGTTGCGACGCGACTTCCCCAGTAGTATAAGCGGAATGGCATAAAACGATTCCGTCTAACCCACCATGTGCAGCATCATCTAAAAACGCTTTTAATTCACGGTGATCTTGAAACGGTTCTTTCGCGACAATAAGATCGTAGTTGTCTTGTGGCAGCATCTCGCGTACTACCTCAGCCACATTGGCGGTTGTTTCTTTCGCCAACTGCCAGTTAAAGTGAATTTCAATCGCAACTGAAATAAAAGCAATTCGAGACTTACTACGCTCTTTTTCTTTAGGGATTAAGGTTGAGATAAATTCAGCTGCAACGCCATTAAGAGTGATTTCTTTATTTTCCATGGTGTATCTCCACATCCGCTATGCAAATAATCATATCGCTGGAAACACAGAGAATCTTCGCAAAAATTTGCTGAAAATAGCCAAATATTAGCATTAGGAAAAATCGTGAAATGGATCACTACCGCTCGAAAATGGTACAGATTACAATTCAAACAACACAATTTAGTCTGTTTGGAGAGAAGTTTGAAAGCCACTGCTGAAAACGTCAATCGCATGGATCGTTCATTTACTGCTTATGAATTTCAATCCAACGACTTTGAACACCCCTACCACTTCCACCATGAAACTGAATTGGTGTTCATCACCAAAGGGAGTGGTATTGTGTTGATAGGAAATACCGCCACCTCATTTGAGGTCGGAGATATATTTTTCATTGGCTCTGACATCCCCCATCGCTTCCATTCAGAGACAAAAACCAGTCCCCCCCCCCTCAGTTCTTATATTCTACAATTTAATCCGAGTTGCTTCGGATCTCTGTTCACCAAAACGCCCGAACTCATGCGAATTGCTCGTATGATTAGTCACACCAGACATGGATTAGTAATAAGAAAAGCCCCCAAACAATTATTTCTCGACATGGAATCACTAATAAACTCATCAGGTGTTAATTCAATAATCCAACTCCTAAAACTACTTGCAGAAGTAGATAAGAGCACCCAACTGGAATTTATCTCAGCCCAACTAAATTCAGACATAGAGATCCAGACCACCACCAAAATTCACGCTTCTGTTGAGTGGATAAACAAAAACTTCCACCGAGAAATAAACCTAGAAGAACTCGCTCTTCGGACCAACATGAACAAAAATGCTTTTTGCCGAGCATTCAAGTCACAGACTGGCAATTCGCCCATGAATTTCATCAATAATATCCGGGTCGAAGCGGCATCTACGCTGCTATTAGAAAGTCACCAAGGTATTGCAGACATCGGATTTACGGTAGGTTTTCCAACGGTTTCAAGCTTCAATCGTAACTTCAAGCAATTAAAGGGCGTATCTCCGGGCATGTACCGAAAGATGACATCGGTATTTACGGCAAACTAAATAACGTATTCCCATCAAACGAAATACAAAGCCGGTTCCAGAATGAGTGGATACCGGCTTTTCCAATAAAAAAAGTCGCTCTTTACGGCAAGGTATGCATCGCCCGATTCCAACGGTTCTGGAAAGCAATTAACCAGCGGGGCGGTGATTTTCCCGTGCCTGCCGGTTCCAGTTTATCGTGGGCTAGTGTTACGTTGGCCAGCATAATTTCTTGCTCGGGTTCAACATCCACCATCAACACATGGCGACCCGATTTGAGCACCTTCTTAAAACGCCTAAACTGATAATGGAGCTCTTGGAAGCCAAACAGTCCCCCTTCCCACGTAATAAACCCCAGCATAATTATTGCCAACATAATGAAAGGCAACCAACCTACGCTATCCACCACGCCAGTAACATAAGCAAAAAACAGAACAACAACAGCCACCACAATCCCGATAACTGCCCCAATTTCAGTGGAGTGGATAACATCATTACGCATGAAAGATTTGACCGGATGAAGATGTTTATGGCTGGCAACTTCGGCATCATTGTCGGTGAGCACATGAATTTGAGACGGGCCAAGCCCACTCAGCTCTAACTCATATTCCACCAGCTCAAGGTCGTCTAAGTCGTCGCTAATGTAAAAGACCCGCACCATAGTGGCCTCCTAACGTTTCAATTCGACGGGGTTGTCATTAAATTTTAAACCATCTTTCTAATAAGGGATGGCTATTAGGGATAGTATTCAGACATATGGCTGATGGGGGGAGATGTTATGTTTAAGCCGCAGCGTAGTGATAAAAACAAAAACAAAGAGTCGTAACCAATAGCTCCTTTCGTTCACCTCTCGCGATTAGTTAATATAGCGGTACACATCTAGCCCGTTCGTATCGATATCGGTCTCTTTAGCACTAACAATGTCTGCCAGCAGTGGCTCAAACAGAGTATTGCCAGCAAATAAAAAGGCTCCGAACGGACGTCCGAAGCCTTGTTTTTACAGATTACCGACTAGCTTTAAACAGATTCAAGTTCAGCCGCCACTTTGGGAGCGGCACTCTTTTTCAATGCCCAGCCAATCACATAAATGGTAATGGCACAGAGCAAGAACATCACCCGTCCCCACAATGGATTTGGAATCACCATCATTGCCAGCAAACCATAGCTCATGTACATGACCATAGATCCCAGCTTGTTGCGCTGCTCGGCATCGATAGCATCGTACTCGACATCTGAAATAATCGGTGTTTCAACATCTTTGAAGAACTTATCCGTTTCTTCTCTGTGAATATCTTTCTCTTTACTGTAGAGCAAAGAGGTACTGATAAAGAAGCCAGCAGTAATGAACAAGTGCGCTGCAATTGTTGCTGCAATACGGAGTTCACTCGCTTCACGGCGCGTCAGTTCTTCAATACCAAACCAACTTGCAATGACATCAGCCGTAATGACATTGGTCATCAGGTATGAAACAAACATACCGACAATAACGGTTACCCATGGTGCCCAACGAGGTGTGCGCTTGAACAGCATACCAAAGAACAATGGCACTAACAGTGGGACCTGAACCATCGTTGATACCGACATCATCAATTCAAATAGGCTCATCTCTTTCAGTGAACTAAAGAACAAGGCCACAAAGATAACGAATACACCGCTGACTAAGCTAATAACTTTACCAAGCTTTAGCAGTTGACTGTCGCTGGTTCCTTTTTTAGCAAACATTGGCTGGAATATACTGCGAACAAAGATCCCTGAATTACGGTTAAGTGCAGAGTCCATTGAAGACATCGTCGCGGCAAATAAGCCAGCGAGCAGCAACCCCACAGTACCAATTGGCATCGCATTTTTAGCAAAGACGAGGTACACCGCATCAGCAGCTTTACCACCTAGCTGCGGGTACATTTCAGCAGCGTCAGGATAGAGAATGGCCGCAGCCCAAGGTGGGATAAACCACACAATACTCCCCACACCCATCAGTACCATAGCAAGCAAGGCTGCCTTTCTCGCGTTATCAGTATCTTTGGCATTCAAGAAGCGATAGGAGTCCTGCATATTGTTGATACTTTGGAGCTGTTTGACCAAAAAGAAGACAAACGCACAGACCAACAGAAGCGGATAGTTCATATCCGGCCCCATCACAAAGCCACTCGGGAACTCAGTAACGATTGTTGTTGGCCCACCAACCGCGATAAGGGCAACAATCGCACAGGCGACAGAGACAACCGCAACCACAAGGGTCTGAATGAAGTCAGATGCAACGACACCCCAGGCCCCAGAGATAACAGAGACAATCAGTACAGCTAAGCCTGTCGCAATAATGGTGGTATTCAAATCAGTATTAAATACTGCACTGGCAAAAACACCAAGGGCATTAAGCCACACACCGGCATTAATAAAGCTAAATACAATCAACGCCCAAGAGAAGAACTGTTCGTTCTGATGGCCAAAACGGCGACGAATACCTTCTGTTGGTGTATCGACTCTCATCTGACGGAAACGATGCGAGAAGTACAAGTAGCCACAAAAATACGCAACGGCGTTGGCAATAAATACCAAGGTGACGGCAAACCCATCAGTAAAGGCTTTACCTGCAGCGCCAGTGAACGTCCATGCCGAAAACTGTGTCATGAATGCGGTGGAACCAACCATCCACCACAGCATCTTGCCTCCCCCACGAAAATAATCACTGGTAGAGCGGTTAGCCATTTTTTTAAAAGCAAATCCAATTCCAACTATCAGAGAGAAATAGCCGAAAATCACTAAATATTCGTAAACCATACACCGATTCCTTCACCGAGATTAAACGAGTTCGCTTACATCAACCCAACGATCATTCTTTCTAATCAAATCAATGATTAGTTGATACTGACAGCCATCCTTGAAAGTCTGGTAAGGGTCAACCTCAATGCCGCTCACATCTTTTACAAGCTGCGTGGCAAGGTGGGTCCAGCTACGCTGGGTGTCACACTTAATATCAGGCAGTTGCTCGTTGATCTCGTTTGGCAATGTGACTTCTTGCCATTCTCCTCCCTGCCAAAGGTATAACGGACCATCGCCGTAATGACCTTTGATGTAAATCGACCCTTTGGTGCCATGAAATACGATATGATCGTCATTGAAGCGAGGTGTTAAACCACCATGCTTGAACAGCACGGATACCGGTTGCGCCGCTGGAATACGGCTCTCGATTTGCGCCAATACCGTGTAAGACCACTCAACATCACAGTCTCGCCACTCCAGTTCAGGATCGTTGATATCCTCCGGAATAAAGTTGCGACGCTCGGTAAAGTTATGCACGCCTTCAACAACGGGGGCCTTGGGCATGTCATTGCGCACTTCACCACTAATTGACAGGATATTTTCACCCACGACATCAGTCACAATCGACAGCAGGTGAGTGAAGTTGTTATTTAAACGACCGCCACCGGCTTCTGTACGGTGCGACCAACCGAAGGGAATATGGCGATCCAAATTAAAATGAGAAATACATTCCACTTCGGTTGGCTCGCCAATCGCCCCAGCTGCCACCAATTGCTTGGCATGCATGATCTCAGGCATGTAGCGGAAGCTTGAAGCAAAAGCCGTTTTCACTCCCTTTTCTTCCGCCAAGCGGTAAACTTCCAGCGCGGTTTCACCACTCTCTGTCAGTGGCTTGTCACAAAAAATATGACAGCCAAACTGAATTGCAGCCTTGATCGCCTCAACGTGCGCACCACCTGGGGTGGCAATAGAAACGATATCCGGCTTGCAAAGCTCAAGGGCCAAGGCCCAGTCTGTGCCAGAATATGGAATACCCATTTTTTCAGCGACTTCAGTCACCACATGCTCAGTACGACCAACAATACCCACAACCTCTGCGCCTGCATCACGAAATGCCTGTGCATGCCCTTGTCCGGCAAAGCCTGTACCAAATACCAATACTTTTTTCATCTTCTACTCCAATAAAATCCGTCTAATTATTAATGAGGCTTACCAGTGCCAAAGGGTGCCGTCTTCTAAGCGGCTAACAGGTAGGTATGAGCGCTTGTATTCGTATTTTTCCGCTTCCTGCTCATCAAATTCGACACCTAAGCCTGCTGCATCACTGACCAGAATCATGCCATTTTCAAGCTTCATATCATGTTTAAAGATTGCCTGGCTCTGCTCATTGCCAAAGCCAACAAATTCTTGAATACCAAAGTTATGGGTAGAAACATTAAGGTGCATATGAGCGGCAAAACAAATCGGAGACAAATCTGGAGCGCCGTGAGGGGCAGTACGCACATTGTAAACAGCAGCAAAGTCCGCAATTTTCTTCATGCCAGTGATACCACCCGCGTGTGTTGCCGCAGTGCGGATATAATCAATCAACTGGTTTTGCAGTAAATCCTTGCAATCCCAAATGGTGTTATACGTTTCGCCAAGAGCAAGAGGAGTCGTCGTGTGGTGGCGGATCAGCTTGTAGTTTTCTTGGTTTTCAGCAATTGATGCGTCCTCCAAGAACAACAGGTTATAAGGTTCAAGCATCTTGCCCAGTTTAGCTGACTCGATTGGAGTTAGGCGGCTGTGCGTATCATGCAGGAATTCTGCCTTATCTCCAAAACGCTCTTTTGCTTGTGCAAACAGTTCAGGAACCAGTTTGAAGTATTTGCTTGTTGACCACTCTTGTTCCGGTGGCAACGGGCGGTTGCCCTGCAAGTCAAAATAGTCTTTTTTATCACCCAACACCCCATATGTTTCTTTTAGGCCAGGGATAGCCGATTGCAGTCGAACAGCTTTAAAGCCTTGCTCAATAAGCTGCTCTGTTTTATCGAGTGTATCTTCGATGGTTTCACCATTGGCGTGGGCATATAGCCTTACGCCATCACGGCATTTGCCACCTAACAATTGATAAACAGGAAGGCCTGCGACTTTACCCTTAATATCCCATAGCGCCATATCAATCGCTGCGATTGCTGCCATGGTTATTGGGCCTCGACGCCAGTAAACACCCATGTAGAGATACTGCCAGATATCTTCAATATTGTGTGCATCACGGCCAATAAGACATGGCTTTACGTGCTCTTCCAAATAAGCCGCCACAGCCATCTCACGGCCATTTACCGTTGCATCACCGAGTCCGTATACCCCCTCATCGGTAATGACCTTAACGGTAACGAAGTTGCGGCCTGGGTTGGTTACAAATACTTTGACGTCTTCAATTTTCATGACAGTTCTCACTTAACATTCTGAGTAAACCGATTTGGTAAATCGGTTTGGTAAATCGGTTTACTTGTTATCTTCTCGATCCACGGATAGAATGTCAATGATCTGATTTGATGTAGTTAACAGTTTAAAAAACCAATATGAAAAAAGTTAGAATTGTTGATGTTGCAACACATGCCGGCGTTTCAAAAAGCACGGTATCTCAATATCTAAATGGCCGCTTTGGCCACATGTCTGCCGAGACCAAGCAAAAGATCAAATCTTCGATCGAGGATCTGAACTATGTACCCAACCCGATTGCACGCAGTTTGAAAGTAGAAAAAACTAAAACTATTGGCGTTGTAGTGCGAGATATTGCCGGTTATAACACCAGCCGCGTGCTGCGAGGAGTTGATGATTACTGCAAGAAACATGATTACAACGTACTCATTTATAACAGCGACTTCGATGCTGAAGCCGAAAAACGTGCTCTGATCTCACTAAAACAAATGTGTGTTGACGGTATTATCATCACCTCATCAGGCTTGAATTCCGATCTTATCAACGAGTTTATGCGCGCAGGCATGCCTGTCGTACAGTTTCAACTGGAATACCCTGGCTGCCAAAGCCATGTGGTCCTCTCTGACTATCAAGATGCGGCTTTCGTAGCGACAGAACATCTGATCCAGCTTGGACACAAGCGTATCTGTTTTATGGCGCAAGCGTTTAATGAGAGCCGCTCACGTCAAGCTCGCTATCAAGGTTATCTTGACGCGATGAGTATGCACGGACTGGAAGCCTACTCGGATCATTTGCAGTTCTGGGATCGTGAAAAAGGGTTTGAGAACAATCCGGTTGATCTTATCCAAGGCTCAGGATCTCCAACAGCGATCTTTTCCCAGCACTTGGCGATCACAACAGATCTGCTAAAAGAACTGAATGCAGCTGATATTAACATTCCGCAACAAGTCTCTATCTTAGGCTTTGATGAGATCCCGATGGTCGAGTTATTTAAAGTGCCCGTTACGGTGATCAGGCAAGATGCTTATCAAATCGGTACCGCAACCGCAAAACTCTCAATTGAAGCCATTCTAGGCCATCACGATAGCCTGCAACGTGTCATCGTACCGAGTACTCTAGTCAAAAGGGATTCATGTCTGAAGTTATAAAAATATGTAGATTGTCGAGCTTGCATTAGAATTGACTCAGTACCCTTCATATTGCACCAAAACGGTTACCATCCAATACACGGTAAGTGACAAATGGCACTTACCATCGTCTCGGCGACTTCTCAATAATAGCAACAAAAACATCGGCGAAAATGAGTTTACGAAGATACCATGTAAGCAGTGAAAAGTAGCCGCCTAAGCGGCTACTAAAGCCGGTGATCACGCTCATATCGCTGGGTAGTTCACTATATTATCTGTAAATTGATCCAATCATTTTAATTGGTCGCGGTAGGAATGGCAGTTACCTGCCACCCCCCGCGCAGATCCGGACGTGCGCTACTAACGCATCCGGCTCCTA
>NZ_JBNNXT010000054.1:0-33692 GCF_052873815.1 Photobacterium sp. DNB23_23_1
AGAGTTTGCCCCGAGGCTAGTTTTTACCTTCGGCCGATATAGGAGATTCGACGTTTCCAACTCTCCAACAGCCTTCTGGAACGTTTTATCACAAAGCCCGAACCGACTGCTGAGTTCTTTCACACTCCCTTGCACAAAGCACTCATTGCTCTCAAATGATAAGTGAAGCATACCTAACCATAACAACCTACTGGAAGGTGAAAGCCGCACTTCCAGTGAAGTTATATGTTCATGCAGCCATTCTAGTTTGATCAGTGTTTCACTTCTAAATTTTGACAAAATCAGTACTTCACAGTCGATTTTTTACGATGAATTATTGTATAACACATTTAATATGCAATTTGATAGGTACCTAGGAATGAGCAAGTCATGGATTGACACAAACAGTCAAGCTCAAGAGATATGGGCGAGAAAATACCTCATAAAAAAGAAGGCTGTTGGAGAGTTGGAAACGTCGAATCTCCTATATCGGCCGAAGGTAAAAACTAGCCTCGGGGCAAACTCTTTCGAATACAGGTTAATCAATTACCCTGAAGACATTGAGTTCATCAGGGGAGAGCTTAGTACTGCTATTAGGGATTTTTTGTTCAATCAGCGTGCAGGGAAGGGAGGCAAGCTGACAGCCTCTCAACGAATTTTAATGGTGGGTATATTGGCGCTGGAAGGCAACTTTGGCCCTATTATTGCGTTTCAATATCTTAATTTATCCAGGCTGACTGGAATTCCACACCGTAATATTTCCTCAAACCTTCTAAAATTGGATGCAAAAGGATACCTTTCTGCCCTTGAAGGGAAAATTAAAAGGGTTAATGATAATAAACTCGTCTTGGCATACTTGCCTAACAAGAAAAATAGAAAATCTGGTCCCAATATTGTTATCAATGATAAGAGGCCAACAGAGATTCAAGTTATATCTGTTCTTACTCATAAGAAAGAAATTGAGGAGTATTTGCAGAAGAGCACTGATATGAAGGATATATTAAGTAAATTTTATTGGTATGAGTTGGAAAAGAGTAAATTAAAGAGGTGTTTGTATGAACCATTTATATCGGTTCCAGAAAGGGTGCGAACACCATTATTAAGGGATATAGAGCAAAGTACGGATTTATGGAGAAAGTTAGAGAAAAGTAACTTGCTTGATGCAATTGAAGTAGTGGTTTGCTCTACGGCATTAAAAATCATTTCAATGTCAAATTGTGGAGGGTATTCCTACCCATATGATTTTATTGAACACCCTGAAATACGGATTATGATAAAGGACCAGCTTCGAGGATTTCCTATATCATTTAACCAACAGGAAAATTTGATTGATATTATTATTCCACTAAGTTGCATGATGGCTCAAAAATTAGCAAATATCACAAGAACAGGGGGAAGAGGAATTGATATAACAGGGGGTAACTTATCTCTTATGGCTTTTTATCCATATTTGGATTTGCTAATTAATGACTCTGGTTTTGAACCGGATGTTGTTATTGCTGCGCGTTATGAAAATTACACTGAATGATTAGGAATAAATTGTGATATAACTTCAGAGTAAAGTTTCTTATAATTATATTGAGTTTTATTGTTGGTTTGTTATTTATTTGATTAAATGAACGTCTATTTAAATAAACATGAATGTCGGATTGGTATTATATTAAGTATATCCATTTAGTTATGAACCTAACTAAAAGGATGATTTATGAAAGTAAACTATGAGTACAACGATTACTATTTGAATAGAATTGAAAATGTATTGGATAACCATCTTACAAAGTATCCAAGAACGCTCTGTATTCGAATTGATTTAAGATATCCTATTACCCCCTGTAATGTACAGAATGATTATAGTTATGACTTTCCAACAGTATTTATAAATTCTGATAACGATGTAATGAAGAGGTTTTTTGATTCATTGAAAGCTCAGGTAAAGCACGAGGAATGTAAAAAAATAAAAAATGGGAAAAGAGTTCATAACAGTGGTATGAGTTATGTTTGGGTAAGAGAGTTTGGCGAAAGCAATAATGAGCATTTTCATGTCTTACTTTTATTTAATAAAGATAGGTATTACAACTTAGGTAGCTTTGGGTCTGAGGATAATAATCTAGCTAATAAGATAAGAAAAGCTTGGTCTAGAGCACTAAATGTTGAGGTGATGGATTACCCTAATCTGGTACATTTTCCTGAGCATCCCTGTTATCACTTAAATACCAACGCCGATAGCTTTTTACATAACTATCAAAGTGTTATTAATAGAGCGCGCTACTTGGCTAAAAAACACACTAAGAGCATTGGGCGTGGTCAAAGAAATTTTGGTGCTAGTTTAGCTAAGTAAAAACAAGGCATGGGCACCCATGCCTTAATCATTAAACAGTAGTTACTCTAAGCATCGTTGTCCTTTGCCCAAGAGTAACCAGCGATCACGCCTGCGATAAATAGTTCTGCTGCAGGTTTAGCCAGAATAATCGATAGCATTAGATGCCTCCTTCGTTACGTAGTACAAGCTAACGCCGACGACAAAGCCAGCGACAAATGCGAATGGCATTCTTTGTCTCCTTATTGATGTGGGATTTTGCATATGAACGGTCATATGCAAGTTAGTAATATGTGCTTGAAAAAAAATAGAAAGAGGGTTTGATTCTTTATTAAAGGGTTTGGTGCATCTAATGAGGAAGAACTAAACAAGGAATTAAAAATGAACTCAGTTAGATTAATTAAGTTGAAAGAAGTAATACACCTAACAGCATTAAGTCGTTCTAATATCTATAAAAAAATGAGTGAAAACAGCTTTCCAAATAGCATATCACTTGGCGAGCGTTCAGTCGCTTGGGTTGAAGAAGAAGTAATACAATGGATTGAGGACAGGATATCTTCGCGTACATCTTTCTGTGATGTAGATACTGATGATATTGGGTATGGTTGTGTACCGATGTGATTATTGATTATAGCTAAAGTTATTGGACGGTACTTGTGGGTACCGTCCTTATGCTTGTTAGCTTGTCACATTGTCTCTTATTGATATTTTGTCGCCTATCCAACCTTGGACTTCACTCTCAATCCAGGCAACAGAGCGTTCCCCTAGTGAGACTGAAGTGGGGAATCGACCTTCGTTTATTTGCTTGTATAAGCTTGAGCGTGATAGGCCAGTTATTGTGAGTACTTCTTTTATCCGGATAAGCCGACTTGCTGGTGGAAGTATATCGATATTCATAATGTCATTTCTCATAGCACTAGTTCTCTAAAATCACTGTCAATATCGTCTTGGGTGATACCGATGTAGCGGAGTGTCACACCTTCAGAGCTGTGCCGAAGCATTCGCATGACCCTGCCAATATCTTTGGTGCTTTGATACAGGTGGTAACCGCGGGTCTTTCGCATTGAGTGAGTACCCAGGGAAAGCTTTATCTCCTCTCCAATAGATGCAAATACTTTACTGACTGCACGACGACTCAAAGGTTTAGCCGGACTGTTGATGGCTTGTTGGTTACGATAGGATTGAAACAAGTAAATATGATGTGGATTCTCCTGTTGGATACGATGAATGATGTTTAAGCTCTTGGGGTTGAGAATGATTTGAGCTTTTTTACCAGTTTTTGATTCATGGATAGTCAGTCTATCTTCGTCGATATCGCTAAACTTAATAGCAAGCAAATCAGATATCCGCAGCGCTAGATTTAATCCGACATTCCAGATGTCCGCCATTTGCTGACTGTGTCGTATTTCTAGCAGGTGACTGATGAGTTGAATGGTATCGCGGCTTTTCACCGCTTGAACTTCTGCCATAAGGATGGTTCCTTTTTTCGGTGAGAATGCAAGTTATGGGTACCTCAAAACCAGCAAGAAGAAAGAGTCCTTACTACACAAGGGATGGCAAGTTCCCAAAATACCAAAATGGGAACTTCGTTTTCCTACATGGATACTTTTACTTGGTCAAAGGCACCAATAGCGATGTAACTAAGAAAGTTGTTTTCCCATATTTGGTAGAACTCGATGACATCTCGAGTGTTAAGTAAGGTCGTAGCAAGAGACATCTGCTGGAAAGTGTTGTGCTTGAAATTGAAATCAAGCTCAATGCCTAATTCTGGGTAAGGTCCTCCGCTGTAGGCAAAATCTATGATGTAGCTAATTTCCCACAAGTTATCGCTATCTCGGCAAATCATGATCTCTACGGGGTGAAAGCCACCGTTTTCTGCGCTGTAAGTGGTATCACGGAAGTTAATGGTAAGGGCATTGGGAAGCTCTTTCGGTGTTGTCTGATTTACAGCAGTCTCTATTGAAATGTATAACTTTTCTGAGATAGGGAACTGATTTGATTTAAAGTACAGGCTGTTCTTAGTGATAGGTTCGTCCATAGCTATTTTTCTCCTTTTTGTATGGCAACTCTGTTGCGCCTTTAGCGTGATCTATTGCGGTAATTCTGGCTTGGATGATGTCGAAGCTGTTGAGGGCAAGTTGACGCAGTAAAGCGACTTCGTAGGATTGGTACAGAGCGGTGACTTTGGGTTGGTGCAGATTGCACCGTTCAACATCGGGTTGATAGAACCAGCCTCTAAGGAAGTTGAAATAGAGTTCAACGTCGACTTCGGAGGCATTTTCAGTTGGATAGGAAAAACTCGTCACGAAGACGATTCGCCACGTTGAATGTGAACTGTGAGATGGTCCTCTTTCAAGCTGAATTTCTACCGGAGGAAAGCCGGTGCGGCTACGGTAGTACTCGCTGATGCGAAAGTTCAGTGCAACACGAGATGCATACCCAGGAATATCAAGTTTTTTAATCAGCGTGTTTAGGTAGTCCACCAGTAGTGGATGAGGCATAGTTTTATTCATAACCAACCTCTTTCTGCAAACGAAACACAACTTTCACCAACGACGATATGATCTAGCACTCTGATATCGATTAAAGCTAATGCGTCAGATAAACGAGTTGTGATTCGTCGGTCAGATTGCGAGGGTTCCGGTACACCAGAGGGATGATTGTGGCCAAAGATAACAGCAGCGGCATTGGCTACTAGAGCAACTTTAACGACTTCTCTTGGGTAGATGCTTGCTGCATCTATCGTGCCGGTGAATAACACCTCAAAAGTGATTAACCGGTTTTGGTTATCGAGCAACATGGCGCCGAACACTTCTTTGTCATAATGAGCCAGTTTCATTTGAAGGTATTGCTTACTGACTTCAGGGTTCGTGAAAGATCCGTGTCGAGCATATTTAGCTGCGAGCATAGAAGCTGCGGTTTCAAGAACTTCACGTAGCTCGGTGGGTGAGTTTTGCCGGTAGTTGGAGAGAGATGATGAGTGCATAGAGCCTCCTGTAGTTGGGAGTAGGTATTCGCACTCAAGTAATATGTATTTGAAAAATAATGCAGTCATACCTGTTTATCGATTATGAAGGCATTTGAGCATTATTTGCGATATGAGCCTGAATCGGGTACTTACAATCCCTTTGGAAGCATTTTTTATTAATGCGTTAAGCAATTAAGAAGCTTTTAATATCAGGAGCCCTCACTCTATTATGGCGAGGTTATAAGCGCTTATTCTCATAATGGCTCAATTATTATTGTTGATTCCCCAATTTTCGCATATTCTCTCATTATCAAAGTTGCCTGCAAGAACTATCGAGAGCTATTGTATTGAAATGACAGATCAAATTTTGACCTTGAAAGAGGTTGCTGCTTACTTGAAACTTGCTGAGAAAACAGCATATAGGCTTGCAAGTGAAGGTAAGCTTCCTGGCTTCAAAGTGGGTGGTTCATGGAGATTCAAGAGAGAGGATCTCGAAAAGTGGATTGAAGAACAGAAGGAAGGCTGATGCTTTACCCAAGCTCAAATATAGTATTGATGCTTAAGAGCATTGTGGAAACATTTAAGGCATGTACTTCAATCTATTATGCAGTCAAAAGCTATTAAACAGTCTAACTGCATTTCACCAGAGTGCGCAGTTAGCCTAGAACATTGAAGATTAAGAAGATGAATTAGTGTTAGACGCTAGCTCATGATCACAGATACCGAGAAAACAATGACAACTATTAAAGAGTCAAACCAACCAGAAGTACTCGCCATCGAAGACGGCATGATGCTGGATTACTTGACGAATAATCCGATCAAGCAAACTCCGAAAGAGCTCGTACGCCAAAAAACGTTGAGAGCTTTGTTTCATGAATACGGTTTAAGTGCTGCAGACATGGAACTGGATCTACCGATAAAGGTAGGTGGCAAACGTAAAAAAATCGATATAGCAATCTTCGAGCACGGTGCAGAGCACTTACCCGAAAATATTCGTCGTATCGTTATCTGTGACAAAGAACCTAAAAAAGGTAAAAAGTCAGCGGTAAAAATGCGTGACCACGACCAGGCACAGAAAGATCTTCAATTGATGGAAGATATGATGCGTGAACAGGTTGGTGATAAGTACGTGTTAGAAAAGTGCCAGTGGGGCCTTTGGACTAATGGCATTGAGTTTTTCTTTGTGGAAAAGGAAGAATCTCGCTTCGATACCAAGTTCAACGCAGTTGGTGATTGGCCATTAGCCGATGAAACTTTAGGAAGCCGAGATGTTGCGTCAAACGCACAGCTAAGAACCGCTGATCGTGAGATGCTACTTACAGCGTTTCGTCGTTGTCACAACTTCATTCATGGTAATGAAGGGATGCCTAAAGATGCCGCATTCTGGCAGTTTTTATACCTCATCTTCTCGAAAATGTACGATGAGCGTATCGGCAACCGTGATCGTGAATTCTGGGCATCACCGACGGAGCAATTCGACGACGAAGGCCGCAAGAAGATCAGAGCGCGCATCAACCCGCTATTTGAAAAGGTCAAAAAAGCCTACCCAGAAATCTTTGCAGGTAATGAAGAAATTACCTTATCTGATCGCGCTCTGTCATTCATGGTGTCTGAACTTGCTAAGTACGATTTTACCCGCACTGAAATGGACGCTAAAGGTGCAGCCTATCAAGAAGTAGTTGGTGATAACCTGCGTGGTGACCGTGGTCAGTACTTTACGCCTCGTGGCGCAATCAAACTCATTGTCGAAATGATGGCACCACAACCACATGAGAAAGTGCTGGATCCATCATGCGGTACCGGTGGTTTCCTAGAGCAGACTTTGAGCTTCATCAATAAGCAATTACACGAAGAAGAAAAAGTCAAATTGGGCGCTGAAACCACAGAAGAGTTCATTTCTATTCAGCAACAAATTAAAGAGTTTGCTGAAAATAATCTGTTTGGCTGTGACTTTGACCCCTTCCTGTGTCGCGCATCGCAAATGAACGTGGTGATGGCAAGTAACGCCATGGCTAACATCTACCACATGAACTCACTGGAATATCCGCACGGACATCTGAAAGGCGTAGAACCTGCTAAGAGAAAGATCCCTGTTGGTGATTCAAGCGGTAAAGACGGCAGCATCGATGTTATTTTAACTAACCCGCCATTTGGCTCTGATATCCCTGTTACCGACAAGCAAATTCTTGAACAGTTTGATCTTGCTTATGTATGGGAACGCACGGAAAACGGCGGTTTCAGAAAAACAGATCGTCGTAAAGATGCCGTATCACCTGAAATATTGTTCATCGAGCGCTGCGTGCAGTGGCTTAAGCAAGGCGGGCGTATGGGTATCGTGTTACCAGACGGTATTTTAGGTAACCCTGGTGATGAATATATTCGCTGGTGGTTAATGCAAGAGTGTTGGGTACTTGGCTGTGTCGATTTACCAGTAGAGTCATTTATCGTTGAAGCTAACGTAAATATCTTAACTAGCCTGCTGTTCTTGAAAAAGAAAACCGATACTGAAAAAGATGCTATTGCCATTGGTGGCGAGCCCGAATACCCAGTATTTATGGCGGTTGCAGAAAAGGTAGGTTTTGATCGCCGTGGTAATACGCTATATGAGCGTCACCCAGACGGTGA
Organism: Photobacterium sp. DNB23_23_1; assembly: GCF_052873815.1. NCBI lineage: Bacteria > Pseudomonadati > Pseudomonadota > Gammaproteobacteria > Vibrionales > Vibrionaceae > Photobacterium > Photobacterium sp. DNB23_23_1. The sequence goes on from NZ_JBNNXT010000054.1 coordinate 7,890, forward strand.
AGAAAAAGTCATTGAAGAAGAAGTTGAGGAGCGTATTCGCATTAATGGCCAAAATGTGGTGCGTAAGCTAAAGCGTCGCAGCAAAATTTTAGATGATGACCTGCCAAAAATTGCCAAAGCCTGGAAAGAGTTTCGCGCTAACAATCCGGAGCCATCGGTATGATTTCAAGAATAGAGGCCTACAAATACCGCTGCTTTAATACGCTGGATCTAGCCTTAGAGCAGCAGCATGTATTTGCAGGCTCTAATGGTTCAGGTAAAACAACGTTACTTGATATCCCAGCTTTGTTTGGTGATTTACTGAATGTGTCGGATATAAACGATGCGTTCTTTAAACCCACCAATGGCAGAGAGCGAGCACGCGCAGACTCAGCCAGAGAAGTCGTTCATCAGCTTCGAGGTGAGTACTTTATCTTGGCACTGGAAGTGCGCCTGCCTCATTCAGTTATTGAAGAGCTGTTAAGAGGCGCTAGTAATGCGTGGTTAAAAAAATTTCAGAAAATAGAATTAAGACCCGATACTGCGCGATACGAAATATCGTTCAGAATCAACCAGGACAAATTTCAAGTTACAGAAGAGCACTTAACGCTTTTTCCTAATAATGAATTGCGCCCAGAACATGGCATGGGTCTTATTGGCGTAGATGATTTCAGGCGCAGTGCGCCTTGGTTTAAAGTGTTATCGCGCAGTTTAGGTACCAAAGTTAAATACCAGTCAGAGTATCAAGCTGGAAAATCATCTATCCTTGAATTTGGCTTACGAGATAACCAATTGGCTTTGGCAGCGCTACCTGCAGACCATGATTTATATCCCGCAGCGCTATGGCTTCAAGAGTTTCTTATACAAGGCTCACATTGCTACGAGCCACAATGGCCTGCAATGCGATTAGCTGCATCGCCAAGAGATAAGCACGCCTTTAAAGCGGACGGGAGTAGTCTACCTTGGCAAGTACATGCCTTGCAGCAGAGCGATCCCGAAGGCTTAAACGAATGGCTAGAGTTGGTGCAAATGGCACTGCCCTCTATTGCCAAAATTGAAGCCAAGCAGCGTATTGATGATAGCTTTTGTTACCTAGAACTAACCTATAGCAACGGCATGGTGGTGCCTTCGAGCGGCTTGTCACACGGTACTCTGCATATCTTAGCGTTGACCATTATCCCGTATTTGCAAAATGCACCTAAGATCATCACCTTGGAAGAGCCTGAGAACGGTATTCATCCTAAAGCTGTCGATGTGGTGTTAGAAGCGTTAAAACTCACCTCTGATACGCAACTGTGGTTATCAACGCACTCGCCAGTGGTACTTGCCAATAGCGAAGTAGAGCAAATCATCACCATGCGCTTCAACCAAGACGGCGCAACAGAAGTATTAAAAGGCCATGAACACCCCCGCCTAAAATCATGGAAGGGCGAAGTAGATTTAGGAACCCTATTTGCGGCCGGAGTGTTGGAATAATCATGAGAGATATTGTTTTTTTAGTAGCCGACGGTGAAATGCAAGCCACCGTAGAAGGCTTTTTCGAAAATCCGGCGTTTGATGCACGACTGCAATGCGCCAGATTTGAATTCGACACCAAGCAAGATTTAATTAAACACCCACGAAAAGATCCGGGTGTTTATCAGGATGGTCATAACCTGCTGAAAAGCTATGTTTATACCCATAAAAAAGCAGTCGTTATGGTCGACTTTGCGTTTAATGACAACCTACAAACAATGAATTATCAGCAGTTTTGTGAAACTATTAAAGCCAATATGCGTGCCGCAGGTTGGCCTGAAGAGCGTTTTTTTGTCATGGCGATAAACCCAGAGCTGGAAGTATTAATGTGGCAAGCGGATACCCGACGAATTGAGCCAGTTTTTGATTATCCCAGAGAAAGAGAAGGCATTAGCCTTAGGGAGTGGCTGCAGCAGCGAAACCTTTGGAATGCCGAAGACCTAAAACCTTTTGATCCAAAATCAGCGATTAATATAGCTAGTAGTCAAGGTTGGGGGCGTAAGAAGGCTCATACACAGCTGTTTAAGCGTATTGCCAGGGACGTATCTTTCAAAGGTTGTGCAGATGAGTCGTTTAACGGCTTATTGCAACAGATTCAAGTATGGTATCCGAGGGTTTACGCATGATAGTGAAAACAATTACATCAAAGAATATTATTGATGAGAAAACTAGACTTGATTGTAGCCCCTATATGACAGCTGCTTTTGAAGCGAGGGCTGCGATTGTAAAACTAAATATAAAAAAACAGCCTTTAGGTGATATATCGAGCTTGTATAAAGGAAAACAACTAAAGAGAATTTTTGTAGATAAAGATAATGGGGTTGGCTTCCTCAATACAAGTAATATGCTTCACATGCATTTGTTTAATCTTCCATATTTGTCTTCTGAGATCGCAAATACCGATAAGAAATGCTTTGTTAAGAAGAGAGATATTCTTGTAAGCGCTGCAGGCAGCATTGGCAGAATGTCTTACATCTCTGGGGATATGGAAAATTTGTTTGCATGTGGTGATATTATTAAGGTCACGATTGATGATTCAAAGGTATTACCAGGCTATGTATACGCATTAATGAATGGGAAGTTTGGTAAGCCAATTATTCAGATGGGAACTTATGGATCTATTATTCAACATTTAGATGTTAAAGACTTGGCGAGATTTAGTATTCCAATCGTTTCAAAAAATATTGAGAGCCAGGTTAATGAATTAATGGAGAAATCAATAAAGCTTTATGAAGACTCATCAACGTTGCTGTCAGACTTAGTCAGAAGAATCGATGCTCCTTATCATGAAGAGCTGGCAAGCGATGCCAAATACACAGTAATTAAGTCTACTGATTTATTAAAGAGATTTGATGTTACTTTTCATGATCCTAGAGTGGAGATTTTAAAACGTGCTATAAAGAACAATCGACATATGACAATCGGTGATTTTTGTGACTCAACATTTTTGCCTGGAATTTTTAAGCGAATTCACATTGACGATATAAATTATGGTGCAGAGTACTTCACAGGTGCATCACTTTTCTGTAAAGAACCAGAGGCAAAAGGCATCTTGTCCAAAACTACATCAAAATACGACGATGTGCTTTTGAAGTATGGCACTGTTCTGGTGCAAGCGTTCGGACAGAAAGGCGGCTTAACAGGTCGACCTGTATGGGTAGGTCGTAACTTAGATAACAAAACGACTACGCATATGTTAGTAAGACTTTACGCCAATGATTCAGTAAAAGCTGCGTTTTTGTATGCATTTCTTTTAAGTGACACTTCTTACAAGCAAGTTGCTGCACTAACTTACGGTGGTTCAATTCCACACTTTGACGAAAATATAATTAAAGATGTGCTCATTCCGTTCGAATTGGGGTCTAAGGAAATTGAAGTAATTGGTGAGATTAGTTTAAAAGCCTTAGAGATGAGAGATAACGCTCAATCCTATGAGCGACAGGCAATCAAATTGGTCGAAGACGCAATAGAAGCCGCTGCACCAAAGCATTAAGGAGAGGTTATGGCACAGGTATTTGCAATTGGTGATGCGGTTAACGATGAAGAGCGCAAAGCCATCGCTTGGTTAAAAGAAAAGTTACCAGACGATTACTTTATTATTCATAGCTTTGAGGTTGAACAGTACGACCGGCTGTTTGAAGTAGATATCTGTGTTGTTGCGCCCCATGCTATTTACTTAGTGGATGCCAAGGGCATCCACGGCCAAGTTGAGGTGGACGGCACCATGTGGCACACCTCCCACAACAGCTATCGTTCGCCATTGCCAAAATTACGCGGCAATGCGAAATCTTTATCGGGCCTCATTTGTAAACAAAATCGCGCAAATAGAGATTTAAAAAACATCTATGTGGACACTGCGGTGGTGCTCACTATAGATGGTTGCGACTTCAAGGACCCTGAAGATCGCGAGCGCGGCCATGTAGTGGCACTAAAAAACAGCACCCGTTTCTTTACCGACAGTGCCTGTATTCCAGAGCGCTTTGAGCGCAATGTGACTAAGTACATTCAGATTATCGCAGAGGCCTTGGGTAAATCGGCAAAAAAACGCAGCCATGGTGAACGCTTTGGCAACTGGGAAGTGGCTGAAACCTTGGCTGACAACCAGTACTTTACGGAATATCGTGTATTTAATATTACTGCGGGCCGTAAAGGCGGTACAGTGTTGGCCAAAGCCTATAAAGCAGATCCTTACTTACCGGAAGAGGAGCGCAACAAGCAAAAACGTCTGATTGAAAACGCTTATCGTGCGATTGCAAAAATGTCCTCGCACTCTGCCATTATTGGTGTGAAAGACTTCTTTGTTACCGAAGCTCAAGACAAGTATTTGCTCCTAACCGACGACATTCCCGGCGAAATCCTTAGCAAAAAGCTTAAAGACGCAAGCTCGCTGCTCACATTGGATCAGAAAAAGCGCATCGTTAATGACCTGCTGTTGGCTTTAGTACACTTATGCCGTAATGGTGTAGTCCATCGCAATATTACCCCTGACCATATTTTGATGGGAGCCGACGGCCAGCCAAGGCTGATTGATTTTGACTACGCTCGTATAGGTGCAGAAAACACCACCACAATTGCGGACGAAGTTCAGCAACGAATTTCTAATCGTTATAAGGCACCAGAGCTATGGGCTGATAGCCATGCCGCCAGTTGTGCCTCGGACATTTACAGTTTAGGCCTGGTCATTTACGAGCTGTTTAGTGGTGATTCGGCCTTTGATTCGGTCACCCAAGCCATCGAAAGGTCGTGTTTGCTCAGTACAAAGTTGAGTGAGCGACATAAACAGCTATCTGCAGAATTTGATAGTTGGCTACAAACCTTGTGTCATAAAGATTCGATGCAGCGACCTAGTCCAGACGAGGCATTAGAGCAATTTACTGCGCTGTGGCAACCCAAAGCGGCAGCAGATGTTACTGAGCCTAATAAACCAGCACAACTGGGTGTTAAAGATCCAAATGCACATGAGTCGTCAGTCAATTACAAGCGTTTACCGAGTGGCCACCAGCTAACTAATAAATACGTCGTGCAGCAACCGCTGGGTAAACCTGGCGGTTTTGGTGTTGTGTATAAGGTAACGGATACCTTTGGTGATGTTTCGCGTGCGGTGAAGCTGATTTTGAATGATAGAGAATCGGTATTAGAGCGTTTAAAGCAGGAATACCGCACCTTGATAAAACTGCCAGAGCACCCCTATGTGGTAAAGGTGTACGATGCAGACGTATTACCTAATCAAGGCCCCCCTTATATTGTTTTTGAGTATCTTGAAGGGCTAGATGTCAGTGAACTGATCCAGCAGCGCTCATTAACTGCACACGAAGTGTGGACCATGGCCAAGCAAGTAGCAGAAGGTTTACAACATTTACACGAGCACAATATTTTCCACTGTGACATCAAGCCACAAAACCTGATTTGGAAAGACGGCAAAGTTCGTATCATCGATTTTAACGTATCGGTAGATGCTGAAGATCTAACCTTAGGGGGCGGTTCAAGAAAGTATTTACCCCCAGATTTAAGCATTACCGAAACACCACAAGCCTCTGATTTGGTTGACAGAGACTTATATGCCTTGGGCATTACCCTGTATCGTGCCATGACCGGTGAATATCCATGGGCCAACGTGCAGTGCCCGCCTATGGATGAGTTAGCACGTCATCCTAGTGAGTTTACTCAGAGCTTTAATTTAACCGATGATGTTTCTGCGGTTCTGCTAAAACTGATCGCCCCTAAACGAATTGACCGTTTTGAATCTGCCGAGCAATTGCTGAAAGCATTGAATAAAGTCCAGCAGTTGAAAAAGGCGCAAACTTTATCGGAAGAAAGCACTTCTCAGTTTCATTTGCCACCTCTTGCTGACGGCTCTAACCCAAGTAAATCCGCGTTTCATGATTTTATGCTGACGCTGTATAGCCAAAGTCGGCATTCAAATGCAGGTACCCGAGGTTTAGATGATTACGCAAAGTTAATTTACGTAGAAACCTCCTTAGATACCGAGCTTGCTCCAGCAATATTGGCTGGGCAACTGCGGTTAGTGCTAATTACTGGTAATGCTGGTGATGGTAAAACCGCATTTTTGCAACAATTGGAGTCTCAAGTTGAAGCGCAAGGAACGAGCGTTCACTTAAACCCACAAGGGAATGGCAATTGGTTTGAAATAAATGGCCATAAATATCTAACTAACTACGATGGTAGTCAAGACGAAGGTAGCAAAGATAATGACGCGGTACTCGAAGAGTTCTTTAGCGTCTATAAAGGTGATGATTCAAATTCATGGCCACACCACGAAACCCGTTTAATTGCCATTAATGAAGGTAGGCTAGTCGACTTTTTAAGCCAACACTCGGAAGGCTTTGCCGCTCTAAAAGTCGTAGTTGAGCAAAGTTTAAAAGATGGCTCAGTGCAAAATGACGTAGCGGTAGTAAACCTGAATATGCGCGATGTGCTGGCTTCGACGCAAAGTCAACCTGAGTCTATTTTTGAGCGAATCATCGGAAAAATGACTTCAGCCAAGGTTTGGCAAGGCTGTGATTATTGTGCGCTAAAAGACAAATGCTACGTTAAGCACAATATTGCTACCTTTCAAGACGAGCAAACTGGCCCTAAAGTCATCGAGCGTTTGAAGTATATTTACAAACTGACCAGTTTACGCAATCAGCTACATATCACGATGCGAGATTTGCGTTCGGCACTGAGTTATACCTTGGTCGGTGAATACTCCTGTAACGAAATTAAAGAAATCTATGCCAATGGCGAAGCCGACAAAATTATTCATGGTTATTACTTTAACGCTTGGTGCGGTAACGACAATACACAAGATAGATTGCTAAAGCTGCTAAGAGAAACCGATATTGCTCAAGGGTCTGACGTTCGCTTAGATCGCGGACTGGACTTTTTAGGTTTAGATGCTGTTGATTGGTTGCAGTTTGAGCAGCGTAGTGAACACGAAACCCAACTTCTGGCCAATGCTCATCAGAGCTTACCAAATGGCACAGCATTAAGTGAGAGTAAGGAACGCTACCTATCTCATCGTAATGTGGTTGGGATGTTACGCAGAAGGGCCTACTTTGAGCGCCGTGGAGAAAATTGGCAAACATTACTGCCTTATCGTTCAGCGAAGTTATTAGTACGTTACCTCGAAGACAGTGCATTACTGAATGAAGCGAAATCGCTTGCCATTAATGCAATTAATCGTGGTGAAGGTTTGCATAACCCGATGTATTTTAATGGTCAACTGGCGATGCAAGTACGTAAGGTACACTTAGGCACTATTAGAAGTTATCGCTTATTCCCATCGGATGTTTTTTCCATTGAAGTGAAAGACTCAGCGATGAACTCGTCATTTGTGGAGCATAGCCCGCAGTCACTATTGCTTAAGTACCAAGATGCAACCGGCCTTACCGCAGAGTTGGAATTGGACTTGGATTTGTTTGAAATGTTGCATCGTCTCAATCAAGGCTACGTGCCTTCGGCTCAAGCGGAGCAGAGTTTTTATTTAAGTTTAACTGTATTCAAGAACGTATTGGCTTCAGCACCTTATCAAGAGGTTTTGCTAACTACCAACGGCCAACAGTATGAAAAAATAATCCGCGACGAAGGTGGTGTGTTGCAGTTAGAACGATTGGTAGCGGAGGTTCAGCCATGAAGTTAGGTAAAAAAGATAAGGCTTTTCGCACCAATAAAGTGAGCTATCTTGATTACAAAATTGTCGAAATGGACAGAGTCTTAACTCATCTGTTCGCTCGGCTAAAGCACAATGGCGCATCCAGTAAACTAAGTGCTAAAGGTATGACGGTTGAGTTGTTTAAAGACGAGTTTCTAGACTCTCGTAACGGAAAGCATTTTAAAAACTTCTCTCAAGCCCCTATTACTATTGAAAAGTGGATTGAAACCCACTTGGTGGACTTAATTAATCGTGGCAAGGCTAACGAAGCGGTTGCTGCGCCGAGACCACTTCACGGTAATACTTATTTGTTTCGAAATCCTAAAAATTGCCGGGATTATGGTGCCTCTAAGCAAGTATATGAGTTGCTATACCATGCCAATAATGGTCAGACTGCGATTAACCGACTCAAACAGTTTTTCTTTGCTGGTGTCGATTCTACGACAGGCCAGTATGATAGTTCTTCGCAAGTAGATGTTGAAACACAGGCAATTTTAAGACTGTCTGATCAAGTGAAGTCTGACGCGCCGGATCATGCTGACTTACAAGAACGGTTTGCGCCGCTTAATCAACAAGCTGCGGATATTTTAGCTGAAGATATCATTAAGCTGCTGACGTATCGCCAGTATATTCCTCGTTCAGTGATGGTTGAGTACATAAAGATATTGTTAGCCTTTCACCTGGCCCTATATCAATTGAAATTGTTTAAGTTGCTACCCGCTTTGGCTAAGAGTAAGGGCCGTAATCTCCAAGAGAGCAATAAACAAAAGACGGCGCTCTATGTGGACATGACAAATGGAGCTAATAGCTTGAGTGAATCGATGGCTGAGCAAAGTGCGACGTTACACTACAAGCGTATTCCTGCTTTTATTAAAGCCTATTTCGGCGTTAAAAAACTCGATGAATTTGCAGAGTATCTATCGAAAAAAGGTAAATTATCGGGGTCAAAATCGATAAAACAAATGTCAGTGCCTGATTTGTTCACTCTGCTGGAGTCGCCGTTAGAGCAAGAGCGCGATCAGTTTTTTGGTCAGCGCAACGCTGGAATTTTAGATGCGTCAGTGTCATCTGCTCATGAATCAGAAGACATTCCACCAGAGATTCATGCTATTACCCAACTTGGCTTACCAGAGTATGAAACCTACATAGAAATTTTGTTGTTTGTACAAGGTAATGCAATCCGTTCTGGCTTAGTCAAAAACCTAGATAGTTTTATGCTCAAAAATAAGCCTGGCGCTTTGTTAGAGCAACAAAGTGGCAGTAATGGTGGCCGTCGATTTAGCGTTGATGGACGTTTGCTAGAAGTGTTGTTACAGCTGGCGGTACTCACCAAAGGTGGTGACTTGGGTTTTCACACAAAGGAGTTAAGAGTTGATGAGCTGTTAACTTTCTTAAAAGAACGATATGGCATTTTTATTGATTCGTTACCCGACACAGATGCTTTCTGTGAGTCATCAATTGATGTGAATAAAGCGCTTAGAGATAACTTATCTGGTTTTAAACGCCGGTTACGAGAAATTGGTTTTTATCGCGATCTTTCTGATGCGTATGTAACACAAACGGTTACTCCAAGGTATCAGATAAATAGTAAGCAAAATGAGAGTATGAAAGGACATAGTGCATGATTAAGGGAATTCAAACCGTTATTAAGTCAGATATTGACGGCAGCTTAATCAGTGTCCTTGTACCTAAGTTTAAGATGTTACTAGAAACTCGCGGTGCGGGCCACTGCATGAAGGTATCTGATTTAGAAACAGAGCTGATGTATCAGCTTAGTGAAGTCGTAACAGGTGCGGTTGAGTATGCCCAGGTTGCCGTATTGGCAGTGAAAGCGACGCGTAATTTTTCGGTTACCAGTACCAAGCTTGTTGAACTGCGAAACCCTGATGAACACGGCCAGCTTCGCCAGCCATTACTGATTTTTGTACCCAATGAATTAAAAACGTCCTCTGAAGACTCTTTTGGTGCAGCGACCTTTGAACAAATTGATATTTCAGATGCTTATTGGCTTGCGTTTAATCAAGTAAAGGCTGAATCTCCTGATCCGATTAAGCGGTTGTTGGACGAAGTTTACTTCATTCTTCAAGAAAAGGCGGCGTTAAAACTCAGTGCTTATCAATGGTTGCGATACGCGCTAACGATTAAGATTAATGGCTTTGATCCAAGTGTTGCTGGTGCTGCTCTTTACGAGCTGGGGCTGATTCCTGATCTTGAGTTGCATCAAGATCATTCCATGTTGGTACGCAAATTAGTTAAAAATCGCGAGTGTGTACAAATTATAAACCGCTCTGAGAAATCAGCGATTGCAACCGTTTATGACCTGCAGCTAGAAGGTGAAGATTTTAACAAGAGATTAGCACTCTTTTTAAATGATCAGGAAAATCTACTCGATAGCAGTTGGCGCAAGCAATTAGTGGTGGATAGCAGCAACTGGGCACTCACTTTTGATAAATGGCGCTTTCAGTATGAGGAAGATGCCACTGATGCAGTTTGTTTAACGGTGACTGAGGTTGGTTTGCCGCTTATTCCTGATGATGAAACAGACCCAAATTTGCAACAACTGATTGGCCAACAAGTATTAACTACTGGCCAAGGTGGTTTGAAAAAGTTTTCTGTGACTTTTTCTGTTTCACCAAAGCCTAGTGAAGTTAATGGTTTAGCGAAATATAAAGCTCAGGTGTTTACTCAACAAGGTGATTTTGTTGGGTTAATTAAGGTAGGTAAAGCTACATCAAAATCCAAAGTTACAATCACGTTTAACAAGTTGACTGGAATCGAATGGGAAGAAGGTTGGCATTACATTCGAATTCAAGCGTTTGATGAAAATGATGAATTATTACCTTTGGTTGATGACAAACTGTGTCCAATACCCTGGGGTACGTCCAGGGCGGAGGAAGCTGGCTCACGAATTAATGAAAGTGATCTGTTTTATGTTTTGCCAGCAGCAGATGCAGAGGTTGAGCCAATTGAGGGGCGAAGAGTCAGAGAGGCGTCATTAGCGCATGCGAAGATTAAAGCTGAATTTGCCAACGTCATCGAAACTGAGAAATTTAGCAATGCTGAAGTAATGGAAACGACTTGGCAGGATAGTAAGAGTAAGGCTGAGTCGATCATCAATGTGAAATTCAAGAAAGGAAGTGGTATTCAAATTCCCGTTACCACTTACTTAAAAAACTTTGAGCAAAAAATTCTAGCTAACCCAATGGCAGCTTTGACTTGGCGTGTAGAAATTCGCAATCAAGAAGCAAGTGAGTCTGGTGCCGATGCTGTAGATTGGCCAATAAAGGGTGTAGAAAGCCAGTTTGAAAAGTTTAAAGTGGCGCGTGAAACTTACTTTCAAGTTATACATCAAGATGAGAAAGAGCTAGTTTCTGTCGCTCATGATCATGTGTCTTCATCACATGAAGCCTACCTGTATTCCAGCAGCTATCTAGAATACCTAGCCGCGGTATTTCAGGAAACTGAAAATGGACATGACTATTCGACTGAATTAGCCGCGTTACTTCGCTTGGATTCACTTTCAATCGTGATATGGAATTATGACGGCAGCTATAAAAAGGCCATGTTACTGGGGCCTACACATCCACTAAGGGCTTTATGGCTAGGTGGATGGGCTTCTCTTGCGGAAGCTTGGGCAAGACCGAGTGAGAAGGTTGGTAAGGAAATCGCGGTAGGGACTAAAAACAGTTTATTAGAAGAACTCGCGTTAACCAATTTTCCTTACGTACTGCCAGACTCTCAGGGCCAGTTGATGGTCGCACTTGATAGTATTCATCCATTTTGGAGTATTCTGTCGTCTGCACAAGAAAAAGAGCCACAAGCACTCATTGATAAAATTAAAACTGCATTTGGTATTAAAAATGATTACCAGCAAGTTGGTAAGCAAAGCAGTGCCTTTCTCGCCACAAAAGTCGAAAGATATCTGATACAACATCCTTATGTGAACTGTTTATCGATCAATGTGTTTAACGCGGGGTCTGCGGGAGCCGTAGCGGGTATGTTGTTGGCTTTGAGAAAGAAACCGGAGCTAAAGCATATTAGTTTTGATATTCGTCTATTCGTAGCTGACCCATATGCGATAGAAGTAGGTGCTGATTTATTTAAGCTAATAAATAGTGGCGAAGACAGTGAGAATGAAAACCAGCTATTTCATTCAGCTGAAAATCACTTGCAACCGAAATTAAGTATTTCGCTCAGAGCGAGCTCTGAGTTTGAGCAGTCGCCTGATGAGTTTCAGTCTCATCTAAGCATGTTATTCGATGTGTTCCCTGCACAAGAGTTATCGGTAGTAAAACCGCAGGCAGACGAACAAGTTGCGCCTATATATGGGTTGTATCAGGACTATTGCATTGATTACTTCGATGAGAATGGGGTTGTTGCTTGGGATCGCCACACGAGACATGGCGCTGCGAAAATGCTTTTCGGCGGGCAGATATCGGAGACTGTTGCCAAACTCCCTAAATTAATGTCCGCTATAACAGCTTCGCTGGCGACAGGAGATTTTTCTTTAGAGCAGGTACCAGTGGTCAGGTTGGCTCTTGATAGCGCTGAGAGAGCTCTGTTAAATCAATTGCATGAAGTCAGTGATTGGGTGTTCACTGTCGATAGAAACTTGGGTATTGAGTTCTTTGATCACGGTGGTAAAGACGGCCGACCAGACTATCTGATTGATCATAGTCCGGAAATGGCCTCCTCAAATACCCATAATTTTGTTATTACATCTCGCTCAACAACAGAAATAGAAGCTTTGTTGAGAGGTACTTTAGAACAACATCAAATTGTTCCTGATGTTGATAAGGCGACTCGGGTTTTAGATTCGCTTAGAGCGTTGTCAGGTAGACTTGCGTTAAAACTTGCCTCTAATAGTGCTTCAAAGTCGGAAGCCCTAGGTTTAGCACTATCTAAACTTTATTTAGAGTACCAAGGAGTGTTTAAGGACCAGGTAGTAGTTCCTTTAGATGCTCACCTTGAGCTTTATTCTGAGCTTCAAAAGGCTGATGGTGAATTAGGTGCTGATGTTAGTTTCAAAAGAACAGATTTAGCATTATTTGATTTAGATGCATCATCACGCACGATTCGTTGTAATTTAGTTGAAGTTAAGTGCTATTCAGAAGTCGGCGATCTGACAAAGTACGAGAGCTTAAAGAAGAGTATAGCTGAACAAATTTCACAATCGGAGCGTGTTATTCAACGTCATTTTGATTCAACGCGCACAACGCCGGATAGACCAGATCGCTTAGTTAAAACACAAAAGCTCTGTGTCCTTCTTGAGCATTATCTGAAGCGTTCCGAGCGATTTGGCTTATTGAGTTCTGAAGTTGTCGAGGAAGCAAAATTTCTGCTTCGAACATTGGAACAAGGCTACAAGCTTTCGATTACCCGTAGTGCTGTTATTTTCGATTTTGGTCAGAATAGCTCCGGCGTTGAAAAAGAAGTCGGTATCGAGTTTCATCGTGTTGGGCGAAACCATATCGACGAATTGCTATCAACTAAAGTGTTTGAGGATGATGACCAAAGTGAAGGCACGTTGGACTTACTTGAGCTAACTCTGCCTAAGTTGGAATCGGCTGAATTTCTACACAAAGAGCGAGATAGAACCGTATCGTGGGATGAGCTGGTATCTGGGTCTACTATTGAGTTGCCGCAGAGATCTAGTTCCTTTGACGTTAATGGAGATGAAGAAAATAGTTCATCTATTGAGTATGATAATTCATCATTGGCATCAGTGAATAAAAATGAAATTAAGGAAGATTCTCTTGTTTCGATTCAAGATATTGAGAATGAACATACTGTAGAGCCAGAGCCAGAGCCAGAGCCAGAGCCAGAGCCAGAGCCAGAGCCAGAGCCAGAGCCAGAGCCAGAGCCAGAGCCAGATGAAATAAAACACGTTAATCAGCCAAAGATATCAACCAGTTGTAAGGTTGATATCGTCCCACATGATATTGTTTTGGGTGTAAATGGCGAGTCAGCTCAGTTTGGACTGCTTGGAGAAGTTCATGGTCGAAAAGTCGCTTTAGATTTAAACCATACTCACACGTTAAGTCTATTTGGTGTTCAAGGAGGGGGGAAAAGCTATACTTTGGGTTCAGTTGTTGAAATGGCAACTAAATCAATCCCATCGATCAATACGCTACACAAAGAACTAGCGAGTGTTATATTTCATTACAGTGCTACTCAGGATTACAAACCAGAGTTTACGTCGATGATCGCCCCAAATGATGATAAATCACAATTGGCAAAGCTAAAGGCAGTTTATGGAGCAGAGCCAACATCGTTGGATGATGTAGTGTTACTTGCACCAGAAGACAAATTAGATGAAAGGCGCATCGAGTACCCAGGTATTGAAGTTCATCCACTGAAGTTTTGTTCATCAGAACTAACTGCGGGACATTGGAAATTTCTGATGGGGGCTATCGGAAACCAAGCTGCATATATTCGCCAGTTGGGCAATATAATGCGGAAAAATCGAAATAACCTGTCAATTAAGGCAATTAGAGATGGAATACAAAACTCTAGTCTTTCTGACTCTCTTAAAGACCTAGCAGATATGCGTTTGGATTTTGCCGAGCAGTACATTGATGACCAATTAAATGTTGGTTCACTGATTCGCCCTGGCAGAATGATCGTTGTAGATGTACGTGATGAGTTCATTGAAAAAGATGAAGCGTTGGGTTTATTTGTAGTGCTTCTGCAAATATTCTCGGAAGCTAAGTACCAAGGACAGTCTTTTAACAAACTTATCGTTTTTGATGAGTGTCATAAGTACATCGATAGTCCTGACCTAGTAAAAGGTCTTGTGGAAACGGTTCGTGAAATGCGTCATAAGGGCACTAGTGTGATGATTGCTAGTCAAGATCCACCGTCTGTTCCTGTCGAGCTTATTCAGCTTTCTTCTCAGATAATACTGCACAAGTTTAACGCTCCCGATTGGTTAAAGCATATTCAGAAAGCGTGCATTGGATTGAAGTCCTTAACACCCGAGAAGCTAGGTGCTTTAAGACCTGGAGAGGCATATATCTGGTCTAGCAAAGCAAATGACAATGCATTTGTAAGTGATGCAATGAAGATTCAATGTAGGCCGCGTGTGACTAAGCATGGTGGGGATACTTTGACAGCGGTGTGAAAAAGCTGAGTTGTAGTGGCAGAGACAAGCTTACCACTATTACTCAAGCAAGACTTCGCTGTGGTGGTGATATTTTAGTTGTAGTAACTATTTTATTTTCAAATTCTTAGCTCCCGTTATAGAGAGGTTGCCTTGTGCAGCCTCTCTTATGTTCCGGCTCCACCAGCTCATCATTTCACGACGTTGTTCTAGGTAATCAGTCCGGTTATAAGCTGCCCGTACCTGATTGCTATCTACGTGGGCTAATGCTGCCTCTATCAGATCAGAGTTGAACCCTTGCTCGTTTAGCGTGGTGCTGGCAAGAGAGCGTAGACCATGACTAACAAGCCTTCCCTCAAAACCCATGCGTTTAAGTGCCATGTTAGCCGTTTGGCTGTTACAGGGTTTCTTTGGATCACGGTCTGACGGGAATATAAATTCTCTGTGACCGCTTAGTGGATGAATGGCCTCCAGTAGCGCAATAGACTCAGAGGTTAGTGGAATGGAGTGTTCACGGCGCTTTTTCATTCGCTCTGCAGGTATAGTCCAGACTTTACGTTCTAGGTCTATCTCCTCCCAGCGGGCACCAGCTGCCTCACTAGGGCGTGTTATGGTGTGCAGCTGCCATTCGATTAGACAGCGTGTTGTTCTCTTTATACTGGCGTTAGCAACAGCTCTCATTAGCTCTGGAAGTTCATTGGGTGCTAGTGCTTTCATGTTCTCTTTTTGTGGCTTTTTGAAAACTGATTTCAAGCCACTAATCGGGTTACTATCAATCAGGCCGCAGTTAACTGCATAAATCATGACTTCATTTAAGCGCTGAACGACACGTTTCAGTGTTTCTAAGCTGCCTTTTGCTTCTATAGGTCTCAATACGTCAATCACGTAAGGTGCAGATATTTTTCTTATCGGTAATTGACCTAGGTCTGGAAAAACATTGAGCTCTAGAGAACGCCAAATATCTTTTGCATGATCAACAGTGATGGAGTCACTTTTTACTTCGAACCACTGTTGGGCTACGTTGAATAATGTGTGCTCTGTTTGTGCTTTCTTTTTTGCTATTGTTTCTTGTTTATAAGCTTTTGGGTCTATGCCCTCAGTAACGAGCTGGCGGTTAGTTTGCCTTAGCTCACGTGCTTTTGAGAGGGATACATCAGGGTATGCGCCAAGACCAAGGTTAACGCGCTTTTTAGTGATAGGATGAATGTAGTTGAAGTTCCACAGCTTTGAGCCATGAGCACGAACGCGAAGTTGCAGCCCGCCACCATCAGATAGGACGTAATCTTTATCCCTACTTTTAGCTGCTTTTATTTCTCTATCACTTAACGGTTTTGTTATCTTGGCCATCTAGACATCCTTACGTCTTATGATGTATTCCTGAAATCGACATGTATTACTAGGAATACCATAAGGAATACTATTGGTCAAAGATTGGGCAGGACGTTAGAGGACACTACAGGATGATAAGTTGTTGATTTTATATTGATGTGGATACAAAAAAAGACGCCCTAGGACGTCTTTAAATGTAGATTTGGTGGAGCTGGCGGGAGTTGAACCCGCGTCCAAAATCAGTCTAACAGATGGCGCTACATGCTTAGTCAGTCTTTATTCTCGTACCTACACTGCGAACTGACACGCTATGCAAATACATACCAGAATTCTATTTCGCGGTTCATCTCTCTAGTCAAAGATTCCCTCGCTATCTTGTTTGGGTTTGAACCCCTGTTAATCCCCGTCTTACAAGCGAAAGCTAGGGCAGGAGCGCTCTCAGCAGGGTATTAAGCTGCTAGTGCGAAGTTTTCGTCGTTTGCGACTATTTTTTGCGGCTTTTTTACGAGGCCAACCGCACCTCGGCATGCTCCACAAGCCTTCGTGATCCTGTCGAATCCTAAATCAGCCCCAGAGTTCGATCGATGGTATCAGAAAATTCGTTAGGGTCAACAGAAAGACTACCGAACTCTAACTAGATGGTTGATAAACCACCAATCCTCAACATCTTATGACCATTTACTTTTAACGGTTACTGCTTTTCATGATGCGCGCCTTATCGCGCTGCCAATCACGTGCTTTGGTATCTGCACGTTTGTCATGAAGCTTCTTACCACGCGCGGTACCTATCTTTAGTTTAACAAAGGATGCCTTCCAGTACATAGAAAGGGCAACAATTGTTTCACCGTCACGGTTTACTGCGCCTGACAGTTTATCGATTTCACGACGATTCAACAGCAGTTTGCGGGTACGTGTTGGGTCGGCCACCACATGGGTGGAAGCCGCATTGAGCGGGGTGATGGTCATGCCTGAAATGAAGGCTTCACCGTTGCGCAAGAACACATAACTCTCAGTCATGTTGACTTTGCCATCACGGATGGCTTTTACTTCCCAACCCTGCAGTGATATTCCGGCTTCGTACTCGTCGCTGATCGCGAACTCGAAGCGGGCGCTTTTGTTCTTGGCAATTGTATTGCTACTTTGCTTTGGTTTTTTCTTGGCCATAAATACTCTTGAATGTTGCTGTCCCAGCCTTTACTACATTGGCTGGTCGAAAAGTGTTTATTTATAAATCAATGAGATGATGACAATAAACACGCTTATTTTGGCTGTTAGCCCAGTAATGGTATCATTGGGTTTGTCCTTGTCATAGGTTTTCGCGTGACAGGTGGCACGTTTTAACCGTAAGGAGAAGCTATGCCTCAGATCAGCCGTTCTGCATTGGTACCATTTAGTGCAAAACAAATGTTTGAACTTGTTAACGATGTTGAATCCTATCCTGCATTCCTGCCGGGTTGCTCTGGGAGCAAAATCTTGGAAAGCTCAGAGCTGCATATGATGGCCGCTGTTGATGTGTCCAAGGCTGGGATCAAGAAGACATTTGTGACCCGTAATGATCTGACAGACAGTCGTTTGATCGCGATGCAGTTGGTCGACGGCCCTTTCAGCCGCTTGGTGGGTGGCTGGCACTTCACCGAACTTGATGCCGAGGCGTGCAAGGTTGAGCTTAAGCTGGACTTCGAATTTACCAATGGCCTTGTGGAAGCGGCGTTTGGTAAGGTATTCCGTGATTTGACCAATAATATGGTGTCAGCTTTTACCCAGCGTGCACGAGAGATTTATGATTTCTGAAGATAAGTTGATTCACGTAGAGGTGGTGTATGCACTGCCTGATGTGCAGAAGGTTATCCGGGTGACGGTTACGCCGGATATGCAGGTCCAGCAAATCATCGAACAGTCCGGTGTGCTGACCTTGTACCCTGAGATTGATCTTAAAAAGAACAAGGTAGGCATTTACAGCCGTAACGTGAAGCTGGATGCAACGGTACATGATGGTGACCGCATCGAGATTTACCGCCCATTGCTGGCTGACCCGAAAGAGATCCGCCGCAAGCGCGCGGAGCAAGCCAAGCAAGAAGCGTTGGCCGCTAAGGGCGAGAACGCCTAATCTCTGCCATTTGCTGACAATATATACAAAAGAAAAAGCTCGCCGATGGCGAGCTTTTTTGTTTTCTGACAACCAGCAATCTGTTGTCGAGCAACTTTAGTTGAATTGCTCCATGAATTGAGGACTTTTTTCATAGTCCCCTTCAAGGCTGGTCAGCTGGTTCTGAGCACTGAACTTCAGGATCAGGTTTTTCTGTTGCGGCTCTCCGTGGCCAGGCTTGTGGTAGTAAACGTAATACCACGTATCTGGATACTCGGGTTCAACCAGCATTGGCGAGCCAAGCACGAACTGTACCTGCTCTTTGTTCATTCCATATCGAAGGGTGTCGATATCTTTCTGTTCCAGGTAGTTACCCTGGTTAATATCAATTCGATAAACCAGTCGCTCAACGACTGAACAGCCACCCAATAAACTGACCGCTAAAGTAACGGCAGCAAGGTTTTTCCAACTCATAGCATCCCGGCATGTTCGCTTTATTCTGCAGCGATGATAAACAACCCCCGAGCAGAAGTAAAAAAGCAGTAAAGAAAAAAACTGTAATTGAGACTGCAGTACAACCAATTAGTTGCAATGCCCATTAAGTTTATTCTATTTATGCCGCAATCAGCAGTTCTTTCGCATTTGCCAGTGTGCGCTCGGTAATTTCACTGCCGCCTAGCAGACGAGCCAGTTCATTCACACGGGCATCCTGAGTCAGTGGGTACATGTTGGTTTCGGTTTGTCCCTTGCTGGATTTTTTCGCCACGAACATCTGCTGGTGGCCACAGCCAGCGACCTGCGGCAAGTGGGTGACACACATTACCTGGGTCGATCCGCCCAAGGTACGCAACATCTTGCCGACAATGGCGGCTGTCGGCCCACTGATCCCCACATCGACTTCATCGAAAATCAGGCTTGGGGTTTCGACTTTCTGGGCGGTGATCACCTGAATCGCTAGGGAGATCCGCGACAGCTCACCACCCGATGCGACTTTGCCAAGGGGCTGTAGTGGTTGGCCCGGGTTAGTGGACACCAAGAAGGTGATTGTGTCGAAGCCTAGTGGGCTGAGCATACCTTCTGTATCACTTTGTACATCAATTTTGAACACACCGTTTTCCATGCTGAGCTGATGCATGCTGTCGGAGATCTTTTTGTCGAGCTCCTTGGCATAGCGCTGGCGGCTCTTGCTGAGTTTTTCTGCGCTGGCCAAAAACTTCTGGCGTAGGCTCTCGACGTTCTCGGCGATTTCTTCCAGGCGTTCGTCACTGCAATCAAGCTGCTCTAGCTCTTTGAGTAGCTCTTGGTGCTTGGTATAAAGCTCATCCGGCATCACGTAGTGTTTGCGAGCCAGTGACATGATTTTGGCCAAGCGCTCTTCAAGGTACATCAGGCGCTGTGGATCCATATCCATGTTGTCGAGGTAGCTGCGCAGCTCTTGGCTGGCCTCTTGCACCTGGATAATCGCATCTTCGAGCATTTGCGGGATAGCGCTTAGATTGCTGTCGATGTCGCCCAAACCTGCGACTTCCTGGCAGGCTGTTTGCAGCATATTTAGCGCGTTACAATCTTCGTTGTCATACAGCATAGCCAGTGCGTTTTGGCTGGAAATAGCCAGTTCACCGCTATTGGACAAGCGCTTATGCTCTTCTTCAATCTCGGCAAATTCTTCTTCAGCCAGAGCTAGCTCGTTGAGCTCTTTGACCTGGTATTGGATCAGCTGTTTTTGCGCTTCGTTCTCTTCGCGGTTTTGAACCAAACGCTTATATTCGTTGTTGGCCTGGCGCCAGCGTTGGTAGTGGTTGCGGGTTTTTTCCATCAATTGATGGTGACCGGCATACTGATCCAGCATCTGCTGCTGGTAATCAGGGCGCATCAGTTGCTGGTGGGCATGCTGGCCGTGGATGTTGATCAGTAATTGGCCCAGGGCTTTTTGCTGCGAGGCGGGGACCGGACTGCCGTTGATAAAGCCACGTGAGCGGCCTTCTTTGGTAATGACACGGCGTAAGATGCACTCGTCACCATCAATCAGTTCGTTGTCTTCCAGCCAGCGGCGGGCCGCTTGGTTGTTCAGCAGTGAAAAGGCAGCGGAGATTTCTGCTTTGTCTTCATTCGGGCGAACCATGCAGGCTTCGGCGCGATCACCCAAACACAAGCCAAGTGCATCGATGGCAATAGATTTACCTGCACCTGTTTCACCGGTAATGGTGGTCATTCCCGGTTTAAGTTCAAATTCAAGGTTTTTGACAATAGCAAAGTTAGAGATCGTCATATGAGCCAGCATGTGTTCACCTGTTTAAATCAACACCTGTTTTTTCATACAGTATATACTGTATCTACATACAGTAAAGTACTGTCGATAAAAAATTTCATGGAAAGTTTGATCTGAGTTAACGCGCTGAAAGTAAGCAATAAAAAAGCCAACCGAGAGGTTGGCTTCAGGAGCGATAATTGAAGTTGGTTTCGACTTAGAATAATCGGCTCGACCAGCCCAGCTTGCCTCTTAGGACTTCGTAGTAGCTGTAGTTTTTCGGGTGGATCAGCTTTAAGGTCTCTGGGCTCTGGTAAATATGGATTTCATCGCCAGGGCTGACAGGCAACGAGACCTGACCGTCACAGCTGACTTCCAGGGTACTACCGTTGGTGGGTGAAACCATTAATTTGATCCGGCTGTTGCCATCGACGACCAGTGGACGGCATGACAAGGTATGCGGGAACATGGGTACCAGTGAAATTGCATTGAGCTCGGAGGACAGGATAGGACCGCCACCGGACAGGGAATACGCGGTTGAACCTGTCGGTGTCGAAATGATCAGCCCATCGGAGCGCTGCGAGAAGGCAAAGGTATCGTCTATGTAGACTTCGAATTCAATCATGTGGGCGATTTTGTCTGGGTGCAGTACCGCTTCGTTGAGGGCGGCATTGCGGCTTTTAATCAAGCCGTGGCGGTGGACTTCCGCCTCCAGCAAAAAACGTTTTTCGACTACATATTCGCCATTGAGCACTTGATCGAGTTCGTCTTCGAAGGCGTCGGGGTCGAGATCGGTTAGAAAACCTAGGCTGCCACGATTAACACCAATCACTGCGATATCGAAACGGGACAGTACCCGTGCCGCGCCTAACATATTGCCATCACCACCGACGACGACGGCTAAATTGGCTTTGTCGCCAATAGTCAGCAAATCGCAAAAGACTGATTTTGGCAGTGACAAATCGTTGGCCAGTCGGTGGTCAACAAGTACGTCATAACCTTTCTCAATAAGCCACCGGTAGAGGCTCATATGGGTCTGCAGGGCTTCTGGGTTACGGGGTTTGCCAATTATCGCGATAGTCTGGAAAACGCGTGTCATGTCCATGATCCGACAAATAAAGAGAAGGCCAGTATAGCGTCAGGATTAGACAGTTGTCGCGCATTGTGATCGATATCGGCTTGAATCATTGAACTTCATCCCCATAATAGGCGCATAAGCGAGTTTTTTGGATAGAGTTGATTATCTATCCCCCGATTGAAAACCATGATCTTGGCGGAGAGCGAAAGCATGAGCAACGAAGAGAAAAAAGTACAGGACGAACAGCTACAGCAAGATGTTGAAGCGGTTGAAACTGAATCTGCTGAGGAAGAAGTGGTTGAGATGACCCTTGAGGAGCAGCAGGCAGCCCGCATCGCTGAACTTGAAGCTGCATTGCTAACCAGTGATGCAAAAGTACGTGAGCAGCAAGATAGCGTATTGCGTGCCCGTGCCGATGTTGAAAACATGCGTCGCCGCAGCGAGCAGGAAATCGACAAGGCACGTAAGTTTGCCCTGAACAAGTTTGCTGAAGAACTGCTACCAGTTATCGATAACATGGAACGTGCTATCGAGATGGCAGACAAAAACGACGAGGCAGTCAAGCCAATGGTAGAAGGTGTAGATCTAACCCTTCAGACCATGATGGGTACGGTTGAGAAGTTCGGCCTGAAGCAGCTAAACCCAATGGGTGAAGCCTTCAACCCTGAATTCCACCAGGCAATGTCTATCCAAGAAAGTGCTGATCACGCGCCAAATACCGTGATGCTAGTGATGCAGAAAGGTTATGAGCTGAACGGCCGAGTGATTCGCCCTGCGATGGTCATGGTGTCGAAAGCGGCATCAGGCAATATCGATACCCAGGCGTAAGCGGGATTGTGATTAAACAAGCCCGCTCTAAGGCGGGCTTTTTAATTTTTTTTTGATTTTTTTTCGATGTCGCCCTTGAAAACAATTTGGCTGCCCCTATTTAGTAGTCATACGACATCGTAAATCATTTTCTGCGGGTGATACCGCATTGTCAGTGGCGTTTAGATAACGGGCTGGCAAATAAGCTAAACGAATTTCGGAGAAAGCCTGATGGGTAAGATCATTGGTATTGACTTGGGTACAACTAACTCTTGTGTAGCAGTACTTGATGGTGATAAGCCACGTGTAATTGAAAATGCTGAAGGTGAGCGCACAACCGCATCTGTGATCGCATACACCCAAGATGGTGAAACTCTAGTTGGTCAGCCAGCTAAGCGTCAGGCGGTTACAAACCCTGAAAACACGCTATTCGCAATCAAGCGTCTTATTGGTCGTCGTTTCGAAGACGAAGAAGTTCAGCGCGACATCGAAATCATGCCTTTCAAAATTGTTAAGGCTGACAACGGTGATGCATGGGTAGAAGCGAAAGGCCAGAAAATGGCTGCTCCTCAGGTATCTGCTGAAGTTCTTAAGAAGATGAAGAAAACAGCTGAAGACTTCCTAGGTGAAGAAGTAACTGGCGCAGTTGTTACTGTTCCTGCTTACTTCAACGATGCTCAGCGTCAAGCAACGAAAGATGCTGGCCGTATCGCAGGTCTAGAAGTTAAGCGTATCATCAACGAACCAACGGCTGCTGCTCTGGCTTACGGCCTAGACAAGCAGGGCGGTGACCGCACTATCGCTGTTTACGACCTTGGTGGTGGTACATTCGATATCTCTATCATCGAAATCGATGAAGTTGAAGGCGAGAAAACATTTGAAGTTCTAGCAACCAACGGTGACACACACCTAGGTGGTGAAGACTTCGATAACCGCATGATCAACTACTTAGTTGAAGAGTTCAACAAAGAGCAAGGCATCAACCTTAAGAACGATCCACTTGCTATGCAGCGCGTTAAAGAAGCGGCTGAAAAAGCGAAGATCGAACTGTCTTCTGCACAGCAAACTGACGTGAACCTACCTTACGTTACTGCTGATGCGACTGGTCCTAAGCACATGAACATCAAAGTGACGCGTGCGAAACTAGAATCTCTAGTTGAAGACCTAGTTCAGCGCTCTCTTGAGCCTCTTAAAGTTGCTCTTGCTGATGCAGACCTATCTGTAGGCGACATCACTGACGTTATTCTAGTGGGTGGTCAGACGCGTATGCCTATGGTTCAGGCGAAAGTCACTGAATTTTTCGGCAAAGAGCCACGTAAAGACGTGAACCCAGACGAAGCTGTTGCTGTTGGTGCTGCTGTTCAGGGTGGTGTTCTTGCTGGTGACGTTAAAGACGTACTTCTACTAGACGTTACTCCACTGTCTCTTGGTATCGAAACCATGGGCGGCGTGATGACTAAGCTAATCGAGAAAAACACCACGATTCCTACTAAGGCGAATCAGGTGTTCTCTACTGCTGAAGATAACCAGAACGCGGTAACTATCCATGTTCTACAGGGTGAGCGTAAGCAAGCGGGCTACAACAAGTCTCTTGGTCAGTTCAACCTAGAAGGTATCCAAGCTGCTCCTCGTGGCATGCCTCAAATCGAAGTAACTTTCGACCTTGATGCTGACGGTATCTTGCACGTATCTGCAAAAGATAAGAGCACAGGTAAAGAGCAAAAGATCACTATCCAAGCATCTGGCGGTCTGAGCGACGACGATATCGAGAAAATGGTACAAGAGGCAGAAGCTAACAAAGAAGCGGACAAGAAGTTCGAAGAGTTGGTAACTGCACGTAACCAAGCTGACCAGCTAGTTCACGGTACGCGTAAGCAAATCGAAGAAGCAGGCGATGCACTTCCAGCAGAAGACAAAGCGACTATCGAAGCGGCTGTAAACGAGCTTGAAGAAGCACGTAAAGGCGAAGACAAAGAGACAATCGACGCTAAAGTTCAAGCGCTTATCGCAGCTTCTCAGAAGCTGATGGAAATCGCTCAACAACAAGCTCAAGCGCAGCAAGCTCAAGAAGGTGGTGCTGAACAGCCACAGCAAGAGCAGCAAGACGACAACGTTGTTGACGCTGAGTTCGAAGAAGTTAAAGACGACAAAAAATAAGATAGTTAATTCATAATCTTATTTGAGCGCGGGCGTTGGAGGTTACTCTTGCGCCCGTAGCTGTATTAAGGCAGGTAACAGATCAGTATGTCAAAACGAGATTTTTACGAAGTTCTGGGCGTAAGTCGTGATGCGTCAGAGCGTGATATCAAAAAGGCCTACAAGCGCCTTGCGATGAAATTCCACCCTGACCGTAATCAGGGTGACGATCAAGCGGCTGAGAAATTCAAAGAAGTTAAGACTGCATACGAAATCCTAACGGATCCTCAGAAGAAGGCAGCCTATGACCAGTACGGTCATGCCGCTTTTGAACAAGGTGGTATGGGCGGTGGCGGCGGCTTCGGCGGCGGTGCTGACTTCGGTGATATTTTCGGTGATGTGTTTGGCGATATCTTCGGTGGCGGTGGCCGTCGTGGTGGTGGCCAGCAGCGTGCGCAGCGTGGTGCTGATTTGCGCTACAACATGGAGCTGACACTGGAAGAAGCGGTTCGTGGTTGTGGCAAAGAGATCCGTGTTCCTACCTTGGTTCACTGTGATACCTGTGATGGTTCTGGTGCCAAGAAAGGCACATCTGCTACCACATGTGGTACCTGTCATGGCCAAGGCCAAGTACAGATGCGCCAAGGCTTCTTTGCCGTTCAGCAAACTTGTCCGCACTGTCATGGTCGCGGTAAAATTATCAAAGAGCCATGTGGTACTTGTCATGGTCAAGGTCGCAAAGAAGAAACCAAGACCCTGTCTGTGAAAATTCCTGCCGGTGTTGATACGGGTGACCGTATTCGTCTATCTGGTGAAGGTGAAGCGGGTGAATTCGGCGCGCCAGCGGGTGATTTGTACGTACAGGTGCATGTTGCTCAGCACAATATCTTCGAGCGTGACGGCAATAATCTTTACTGCGAAGTACCAGTTAGCTTTACCATGGCTGCTATTGGTGGTGAAGTCGAAGTGCCGACCCTTGATGGCCGTGTGAACCTCAAAGTACCATCCGAAACTCAGACTGGCCGTATGTTCCGCATGCGCGGTAAGGGCGTGAAGTCCGTACGCGGTGGTGCAGTGGGCGATCTCATCTGTAAACTTGTGGTTGAAACGCCAGTGAGCCTAAGTGCTCGTCAGAAAGAGTTACTTCAAGAACTTGAAGAAAGCCTAGGTGGTAAAAGTGCAAGTAAGCACAAGCCGAAGGCTGAAGGCTTCTTTGACGGTGTGAAGAAGTTCTTTGATGACTTGACCGGTTAAGGCTAGCTTCGTCTTTGATAAAAAAGCCAGCGTAATGCTTAATGCCGATCGTTTAAGCTAACTTGAACGATCCTGCAGTTAGGCGATAATCCCAACTAGTTGATTTCTAGTTGGG
>NZ_JBNNXT010000055.1:0-32872 GCF_052873815.1 Photobacterium sp. DNB23_23_1
ACCACTTTCGGCAGTTGGCTTCCTCTTTTACACCTTCCCATGAGTGTCGCACTTATTATCTGAATTCAGGCTTTAAGTAAGCACTCAAAGCTTTTCATTTAATTCCTTGAGCTTATCCAGAAGCTCTTGCTTCTTCTGAGCATCGACTTTCCCTAAAGCGCATATCAACTCAGCCAACAGATCATCATCACAATAGAAGTACGCCACGGGTACATCTAGTTCATCAGCGATACGCTTCATGGTCTGGTAATCCGGAGTGTGCTTACCCTTCTCGTACTGATTCATCCTCGCACTTGCTGTATTAGGTTCCATACCCAAAGCCATACCTAATTGCTGCTGCGTGTATCCTGCTGCTTTTCTGGCAGATTTAAAGCGAACAGGAATTGGGGTTGTCATAGCAAGCTCTTAGCGTAATCAAGGTGTAGCTAAGATTGTCTTAGTATGAGCCCTTTAAATATACTAAGGATTACTTAGTTTATCTAGTTTTACGTAATAGCTGTGACAGGGGAAGGCGATCTGTGTACTGAGTAGGGATAACCGCATCAAACTCATTGTCTGCGCCGCTATCATAATGGGAGGGCTGACTAACCTCTTGGCCTTCAATTTGTTCTATTGAAGATAAGAATGGATTATTAGTTGTAGGAAATATCATTTCAAAAACATCGGCTAGATGCTGATTGGTTAATGTTGATGAATTTTGAGCCAAAGCCTGCTTAATCGCTTCGTTTAACAACTGTTTTAAACATCTCACCTGCCCGTTAGAGGCTGCAAACAAAGCCAATATCATATGTTTGTTATCCAGTTTAGGTGGTTCGGTAAAAGGCATTTTTATTGCAAGCCCTTTGATAAATCGAATGAAATGTTCAGGTTCTTTTGAAAGTTTAAAGTAGGGTAGTTCACGCCTAATCAACAGTCTTGATGCCCATTGCGGCTCTTCTGCCACCTTTTCGGCCCAAGGCATACCAACAAGCGCAATAGGTACAGTGGCTTCTTCGCTGATATATTTCAAACGCGTCGCTATCTCATTTAATGCCCGTCCTGACTTAAACTCGACTAGTTCCTGAAATTCATTAATGATAATGATCTCTATGCTGGATGACTTTAAGCACTTAATCAGCGAGGCGGTTAAGGATTGATCTTTACTTTTCCCCTTTCGATAAGTCGCACCAAAATGACCAAAATCTTTAAGCAACTCGATAATTGTCGATTCTAATGTAGGTTTACTTGGAATACGGCTTGAAAGAACCAATTGCTGATTCATTGGTGCTGTTTGAGAAACACGTTTGCAATACTCTTTAATTAAGAAAGACTTGCCTGATCCCGTATCTCCCGTAAGCAACATGCATTGTTGATCGCCACCAAATTTCCTGTTGTACCTTAGCCGATCAAAATCAGCCATAATTGTGATAGCTATCGGCAACTCCACAAAGGCATCAACAAATGCTTGATATTTAGCTTCCTTTTCCGATGACAGACTAATCATCAATAAGGTTCCAGATCAGAAATGAAGTCATCCCAATCATCAGATTCTGGCAGTGATTTCGGTTCTTGTGTTTTATCTGGCATTGTCAGTTCAGGTAACGCCTCCGGTACACAGGTAGTCTCCGTATCACTGGCAACACCGTTATGCTTAGCTAAGCGTGCCATACCTTTTGTTGTTCTTTTTGGGCGACCTCGGTTTAGATTATTAATCTCTTCAGCTTCTTTTTCGATGCGATCGTGGATATACATCCTCACACGGGCTAAGCCTTCCAGATCTAACTGCTTATTGATGAAGTCCCGATGAAGCCGTTGGTTAATACTGTGCTGAGTTAAGGAAAGGTTTTGAGTGTAACCAATGGGGTCAATACATGGCACTTTTAGGTATTGCTGCTCATTGCCTAAATACACGTAGATGCTTGAAATATCATCAGGGTTGGTTTTAATGAGCACATCCAAATCTTGTGGATTCATTCGACGGTAATCAGCTAATTCATCGCTGTCATAACGTAACCCATGAATATGAATACCCCCCCGACGATGTTTACGCTTATCTTTGATCCCTAAAATCACAGATAGCTTTTCTAAATCATCTGCCTTATAGGTGATTGGCGGCATGAACGAAACACCCTCCTCCCATTTTAGGTATGGAACAGCACGTTTTCGAGTATCTGATTCATAGTGATAAACATCAATAATCCATTTATGAAACAGTTCATTGAATGTTGAAAAGTGCATTACTGCATCTTTACGCGAATCATACTCTTCGCGCTCTAAGATATTCGAGAAAGTCTTTCCGGGCATAGAAACCAGCAGCTTACTGCTGATAGTTCTAAAAATACGCTCAACTAACGGCTTTAGCCAAGGTTTACGAACGGGGTTATATTGAATGTGTATACCGACTTCAAGGCAGGACTGTTCAAGGCTCTTACTCCAAAATTCAGCCCCATTATCAACAACAAGTGATTCCATCTTACCTTGGCAATACCAATCATGTTCTACGTTCGGAAATCGTTCTGAAATATACTCTTTTGGCTTAATCGCATTAAGAATAGCTTTCATGACTGAGTAATAGCTGGGTTCTTTAAAGCCCAAATGAAAACCAACAATACTTCTACTGTACTGATCAATCAGTAAAGTGAGATAAGGCCGTCCTAATGGAATACCCATTTCATCATCAAGCAAAATGAGGTCTAGCGGTGAATGGTCTATTTCAACTTTCTCTAACACCCGATTAGGGGGCAGATGGGCATCGATCTTATTGAACTCCATATCAGCTAGATACTTACCATGTCTAGCGACTGCCACCTCATAAGCAGGTAGTTTCTTGATTCGATTATAGAAACCTTTATATGAGAGAGCTTGAATTTTATCGCCAACTAATTTTTGATTTTCAATACAGATCAAATCGAAGTAATACTGATATATAGCTGAAATTGAAGGGCGTTCAGGCACTAAATAGCGTTCGACAGCACGGTCAAAAAATGCAGCCTCATTGGTTACTTTCCGTTTTCGATTACCTTTTCGATGCACCTTCGGAATTAATGATGTAATCATTTTTCCTGAAGCTGAATACACACTCCACCACTTTGCTAATGCCCTCCACTTTGGAGGGGGATATTGTATCTCCTTTGCAGCCTCAACAAGCAATGGCTCTAAGTTATTTTGCGTCCAGCCCCCAACTAGGTGCTTTTCAATCCAATGTAGATATTCAACCCGTCTTCTGACTTCTGATCGAATATCATCTGGGTAAGATGCTAAATCGCGTTCAACAAACTCTACAGGTAAGCTCTCTGCACCTTCATGAGTTAGATCTAATGCAGATGGCATCTCATCCTGAAAAGATCCTATTTCGACGTCTTTAGCCATCTTTAATATTCCAGACGACGGAATGTAAGCCAAGCTCATCATTAACTAAATCAGTGGTTAACATCCCAGAAGACACCAAACTGAATGCTGATTTCACCATCAAGCTCTGTTCTATACCTAACTGATTCGCGGCATTACTAATACTTATTTCCCCAGCAGTTTTAACTAATGATAATAGCCGGAGGTGAGTAGAGGTAAGCGACTGAAAACCAGAATAACGGTGTAATATTTTTAGATTATTCAGTATTGGATTAACCCTAATTTGCTTCTCCGTTACCAAAACCAATGGAATACCAAGTTGTTGCGCTTTTTCCTGTTTAGCTTTGAAACGTTGAAGAAAGTCTGGCTGCTGGGTTTTCACGAAAGGTTTTACTTCAATCCATTTAGTGCTGCCATTCTCAATAATCTGAAAATCAGGTGTATAAGGCAATTCTCGCTCTGCAAGGCGATAGAAAAAACCTTCTGGCTGAGCAATAAAAGAGGTTATGGATGATGAGTATTCGAGATGAAAGCAAGTATCGAACTCTAAGTATGACTCGACTGTCATTACCTGATTCATTTTGGCACTGACGAACTTAAAAAGATTCTTTACTCGGGAATGTTTTAGCTTACGGCGGTACATACTAAGACCAGCCCGTTTTGTTGTTTAACTACAACAAAAATAGCTTATGCACGCTTATTGTGCCAATTATGCAGGATATCAAGGAAAATATGCAGGGATATGGTGCAGAATACAAAACGCTAGATGGGTGGAAGCCCCACCAGCCACATCTCGGCACACACGTCGCTCGCTGCGGCTGCTCCCTTCCAGGCCTGACCGGGTTCACGAGGTAGTGTTGCGAGAGGACCAGCAGGGCCTCCATAGATTCTTTGTCTCTGTAAGAGAACGAGGAGGATTATCCGCTATGACTGAGGCTATTGCAATAGCCCACTAGCAGATTCCCAACCGACTGCCGCTTTATTGGTCAAACATTCCCATTTTCACACAGTTAGCCTAGCCTTATAGCTCTTCTTCCGGATCTTCCAACAGATATTCCCCCAGTAATGCGCCACCCAAAACTAGCAACCAAGCAACCAATATCGGATTCGGCACGTCGAACCACGGCACCAGAACCAAGGTGGCAAAGCCGACAGCAGGGAGAATCCACATCATCCGGGGTACCCATTCACTGAGTTTACTTTTTGCCATTCCCTGCAGGGAGGCAATCAAACCGGTGACACAGAGGGCAACCAGAGCGGCATGGGCTAAACCACCGACCCAAAGCGGAACCACCAAAAATAGCGGCCACCAGGTATTACCTTCTACCGAGCGCCAACTACGTGCAGCTATCCAAATCACGCCGACAGCAAGGATCTGAATGATGGTATAGATAGGGCTCCCCTCTAGCTTGCCTTCGGCTTGCAGGGCCATCAGACCAACATCCATAGCAAGGACGATGGAGATCAACAATACTGCCAACTGCCAGGAACTCTTTGCAGAGAAACTCACAGCAAAAACCGGCAGCATCATAAAGACACTTACCGCTAAGGCAACAGGCTGTTCAGGAAGAACAAAACCGAAAGTGCCCAGGCCAATCAACAATAGCCAGGCCGACACACCACCTTGTGGTAATAACCATAAAGCGGGTATAGCAAGGGCCAGTGCAGGCAGCTCTCCTTGGCTTTGCCCCAATGCACTAACTCCGACGATGGTCAACGTTATGCTGACCATAACAAGTAACGCGGCATACAACATGGCAGCACCTCCTTGCGTTCTCTGATAACCGTAATACCATGATCAGCCATCAGGTTTTTTTGGTACAGGTATAAATATGGATGATTTTTCGGCGCAAATCTACACCCAAGTTCACCAAATTCCACATGGAAAAGTCACAACTTATGGCGATATCGCCAAATTTGCAGGTTTTCCGGGCTATGCACGCCAAGTTGGCCGCCTGATGGCGACGTTGCCAGAAGGTTCAACCCTGCCATGGCACCGGGTAGTGAACGCAAAAGGGGAGATTTCCCTGACGGGACATGATTTACAACGCCAACGCCGTAAATTAATTGATGAAGGAGTCGAGGTAAGCGAAGCCGGACGGCTTAAATTGAAGCAATATCGATGGGATGGGCTCTAATGCCGCCAAGAACGGCGGCATCTACAAGACATTTTAGTTCACCTTCACCAATACCAAGTCTTTGTAAGTAGACTCGGACTGATCGGTCAGTACATGGTTAGCCGTATCGGTGATAAACAGCAGTTTACCATCAACTTCAATACGAGCACTAACAGCATAAGTATGGTTGGGAACAATTTCCTGGCGAGAAAAGTTCAGCTGGTACTCAAATGGCACCTGCTTGCCATCGGCCAAAAATGCCTGGCGACTCAGCACTTCTGCAGCGACATCCATTTTTGACACATCCGCCAGCGTCACAGTAATACGGGCATTATCGGGCAATGCTATACGCTCTTTGTAGGTTAAGGTCCCCTTCACCACTTCCAAGTCTGCATCTTGTTCGATCAAACTGGTACACGCCGATACGACCAACGCTACAATCAATGCCGAAATCAGTGCAAAAACCCTTTTCATTGTCTCTCCTAAAGCAAAACTGTCATTTTGATGTGTGACAAGCACTTGAACTCATGTTTAAACTGAATGATCATCAATCATTATAGGAAGGTTATTCCACTCCCCACGGCGCGTAATGATAACATTATTTATGGAGATCCGATGAGCAAAGAACTGAATGAACTTCTCACTCTGCTACATTTAGAGCAGCTTGAACAAGGATTATTCCGCGGACAAAGTGAACATTTGGGGTTACCGCAAGTCTATGGTGGCCAAGTGCTTGGCCAAGCTTTGTCTGCTGCGAAGGAAACCGTCGATGAAGATCGTCAGGTTCACTCATTTCATAGCTATTTTTTGCGACCTGGAGATCCACACAAACCCATTATTTATGATGTCGAAACCCTGCGTGACGGTGCCAGTTTTAGCACCCGGCGGGTAAAAGCGATTCAATTTGGCCGCCCAATTTTCTATATCACGGCGTCTTATCAAGCAGAAGAAAAAGGCTTCGAACACCAATCTCGGATGCCACAGGTCCCCTCGCATGAAGGCCTGATGTCGGAGCAAGAGTTGGTGATGTCGCTCGCCGACAAACTCCCTAAAAGCGCTGTGAAGCATTTTGGTTGCGATCGCCCGATCGAGGTCCGTCCGGTCAATGTGATTAACCCTCTCGCCCCGAAACCCGCCGACGCCAAGCAGTACCTATGGATCAAAGCTAATGGCGAGATGCCGGACGACCCACGCATCCATCAGTACCTGTTGGCCTATGCCTCTGACTGGGGGTTCTTGGTAACGGCATTGCAGCCCCATGGCGTTAGCTTGTTCAATCCCCAGATGAAGGTCGCAACCATTGACCACTCAATGTGGTTCCACCGCCCATTCCGTATGGATGAGTGGCTGCTCTACGCCATCGATAGCCCGTCAGCAAGCAATGCTCGTGGTTTGGTACGTGGTGAAATCTACAACCAAAAAGGGGAGCTGGTGGCCTCTGCTGTACAGGAAGGGTTGATGCGCCATACCGGGAGTAAGTAACGCCCCCCGTCTGAGGTTAATGAAAAAGTTCAGGAGGCGGCCTATCCCGCCTCTTGTTCAGTGCCCGCTGAATATCGCGCTCAGTACCGGAATCAATATTGGCAGTGGCTTCATCGAGGATCAGAATTCTCGGCTTGCTAAACCATACCCTCGCCAACTACACAGGCAAAGCGGTTGTGTACTTCAGTGGTTCCATGGCAAATGTCGACGTCACATTGGTCAGCCCCTCGATACTATTAACCAGCTTCTTGTAGAACAGATCGAAAGCGGACATATCGGCTACTTGTACCTTCATCATATAGTCATACTCACCGGCCATGCGGTAGAACTCCATCACTTCGGGGAAGTCGGCGACGGTATCGACAAACTTGTGGTACCACTCCTTGGAGTGGTTACTGGTTTTGATTTGTACAAAAGCCGTAAACGATAAGCCGAGCTTTACCGGGTCGAGCAAGGCAACCCGCTTGCGTAAAATACCACTCTCTTCCAGTCGTTTGAGCCGCTTCCAGCACGGCGTAGTCGTCAGGTTCACCGCTTCAGCCAGCTCTGCTAAGGCCAATGTGCCATCTTGTTGTAGTAAACGAAGTAGTGTTCTATCTGTTTTGTCTAGGTTAGCCAATATGTTTCACCTGATAATTAAAAACCAGAATAATTTTCTCTATTTTAAGTGATAAGGAGTAAATTTAATAAAGTTTTTTTCTGCTCCTCGTCATACATTATCACCATAATATAAATAGTCAGACACAGCGTAAAAGGACCCCCTATGAGCCACGACCCACAATGGATCCACACCGCGATCCGCAAAATTGAAGCCGACTTCCAACGCTCAGCCGATACACACCTGATCAAGTTGGATCTTGCTTCTCTGGAGGGGGTTGATATCTACCTAAAAGATGAGAGCACCCACCCAACCGGAAGCCTCAAGCACCGCTTAGCTCGTTCTCTGTTCCTGTTTGCCCTGTGTAATGGCTGGATTAGTAAAGATACACCAGTCATCGAGTCCTCTTCTGGCAGTACCGCGGTATCAGAAGCCTATTTTGCCCGTTTGCTTGGCTTGCCGTTTATTGCCGTCGTACCACGTAAAACCGCGCGCAAGAAAATCGAACAAATCGAGTTCTACGGTGGCCGCGCGCACTTCGTCGATAGCCCAAGCGAGATCTATGAAGAATCCCGCCGCTTGGCGAAAGCGCTCAATGGCCACTACATGGATCAGTTTACCTATGCTGAGCGGGCCACCGACTGGCGAGGCAACAACAACATCGCCAACAGTATTTTCGACCAGATGAAACTCGAAGAGCACCCGATCCCAAGCTGGGTAGTGATGAGCCCGGGAACTGGCGGCACCTCTGCAACCATTGGCCGCTATATCCGCTACCAAATGCACTCGACCAAGCTTTGTGTGGTTGACCCAGAAAACTCAGTGTTCCATCAGTACTACAAAACCCGTGATACCTCCCTGACCAGTGATTGCGGCAGCCGTATCGAGGGGATTGGCCGCCCACGGGTCGAGCCAAGCTTCATACCTGACATAATCGATGAGATGCGCACCATTCCTGATGCTGCAAGTATTGCCACAGTGCACTGGCTGGAAAAATTGCTTGGCCGCAAGGCTGGCGCATCGACCGGTACCAATCTTTACGGGGTACTGCAGCTAGCTTGTGAAATGAAAGCCCGTGGCGAGAATGGCTCGATTGTCACCTTGCTGTGTGACAGTGGTGAACGATATCTCGATACCTACTTCAATAATGCGTGGGTTGAGAGCAACATTGGCGATATCAGTGGCTACCTTGCCCAGCTCGAGACTTTTGAGCAAACCGGAAAGCTGAGCTAACACCTTCGTTTTCATCTAGCCGCGGCAACGCCCCCAACAAGAGCTGCGGCTTTTCATCACAGAGCTTTTTTCTTTGTCACTGCTGCGGTAGCATGAGCCTGCCAATAGAGAACCTGCTGTTGGCCTATCCTTAATTTCAATAAGGGGTAGTCCCTACCGACTGTTTTTCGGTACGACAACAACATAGGAAAATTTTTCATGCGCAAAGCCGTAGTTGTATTTAGTGGCGGCCAAGACTCCACGACCTGCCTGATCCAAGCCATGGCCCATTATGATGAAGTGCACTGCATTACATTCGATTATGGCCAGCGTCATAAGCTGGAAATTGAAGTGGCTGAATCTGTCTGTAAAGCATTGGGCGTTACAGCGCACAAAGTAATGGATGTGGGCCTGCTCAATGAACTCGCGATCAGCTCCCTGACCCGCGACAATATCCCTGTCTCACACGAGTTGCAGGAAAATGGCCTACCAAACTCATTTGTTCCTGGCCGTAACATTCTGTTCCTGACCCTTGCCGGCATTTATGCCTACCAGATCGGTGCCGAAGCGGTGATCACCGGTGTATGTGAAACCGATTTTTCCGGCTACCCGGATTGCCGTGACGAATTCGTCAAGTCGCTGAACCAATCACTGGTATTGGGTATGGACCGTGCACTGAAGATTGAAACCCCGTTGATGTGGCTCAACAAGGCCGAGACCTGGGCGCTAGCCGACCAATACGGTAAGCTCAACTTCGTCCGAGAGAAAACCCTGACCTGCTACAACGGTATCATTGGTGATGGCTGCAGTGACTGCCCGTCATGTGATCTGCGCAAAGCCGGTCTTGATGACTATCAAGCCAACCAAACCGATATCATGGCAGAGCTAAAATCCAAACAGCAGGCTGGTACGGCCTGATAGTTGGAATCTGCATTAAAAATGTTTGCAATGAAAATGCTAAGGGCTCATCGGCAACGTAATATCAAAGCAAACTCAATCTAGATTGCTAAACACAGGTGTTATTAATACAAAAAATGCCGCCAACCTTTCGGCTGGCGGCATTTTTTTCACTGTGCAGACTGTATCTAATTAGTCGCGGTACAACGCAAACTCATCGGCACACTCAAGCAACTGCTCGCGGGTCATCATGAATACGCCGTGGCCGCCGTTTTCAAATTCAATCCAGGTAAATGGAATATGCGGGTATTGCTCTTCCATGTGGATCATCGAGTTACCCACTTCGCAGATCAGTACACCGTCTTCTTTCAGGTAATCCGGCGCGTTGGCCAAGATGCGGCGAACCAGCTTCAGGCCATCAGTACCCGCAGCAAGGCCCAGCTCAGGCTCATGACGGAACTCATCCGGTAGGCTGTCCATATCTTCCTGATCAACATACGGCGGGTTGGTCACGATCAAGTCGTATTGATCTTTGGGTACATCGCGCAGCAAATCAGAGCGCAGTGGGATCACCTGCTGCTCCAGACCATGGTCCTGGATATTCTGCTCGGCAACGGCTAGCGCATCGACCGAGATGTCAACGACATCGACTTCGGCTTCCGGGAATGCATGGGCCGCGGCAATACCGATACAACCAGAACCGGTACACAAGTCCATAATGCGGGTCGGGCGTTCTTTGAGGAACGGTTCGAAGAAGTTTTCGATCAACTCACCGATTGGCGAACGTGGCACAAGCACGCGCTCATCGACAAAGAATTCCAAACCACAGAAGTACGCTTTGTTGGTCAAATAAGCAACAGGCGTACGTTCGTTGATTCGACGGATCACTCGCTCAACAATACGGTGACGCTCGCTGCTGGTCAGGCGTGAATGACGCACTTCCGAAGGAACGTCAAGTGGTAGGTATACGGTTGGCAGAACAAGCTGAACGGCTTCGTCCCACGCATTATCTGTACCGTGACCATAAAATAGACCGGCAGCATTGAAACGGCTAACCGTCCAACGTAGCATGTCCTGCAATGTATGAAGTTCGTTGACAGCTTCGTCGACAAAAATCTTATCCAAAATAGACTCCGAATGGCGCTACAATACCGCTATAAAGTTGTTGGAATTTCACTATGAGCAAAAAAGATACTAACCTGGACGATGATCTGATGCTCTTCCAGGAAGCGGTTAAGGGCGTAAAAAAGATCACCAATGATACCATAATCACGCCCCGCCGACAGGGCCCAAAGAGTGATAAGCCGAAACTCTCGGCAAAAGAGACACAAAATCACGAGTTTTACTTCTCTGACGAGTTTGAACCTCACCTCAACGAGAATGGCCCAACCCAATATGCCCGTACTGGTGTCTCTAAGTATGAGGTAAAAAAATTACGCCGTGGGGTGTATGTGCCGGATATGTATCTGGACATGCATGGAATGACCCAGAAAGAAGCCAAACGTGAACTGGCTGCCATGATAGCCGCTTGCATCAAGGAAAAGGTATCCTGCTGCTGCGTTATGCATGGCATCGGCAAGCATATTCTCAAGCAAAAAGCGCCGATGTGGTTAGCACAGCACCCTGACGTGATGGCTTTCCATCAGGCGCCATTAGAGTTTGGCGGTAATGGTGCCCTACTGGTGCTGCTGGATATTCCGGAAAGGTAATGTCTGAGCAATAGTTCTCGGGGAGAGCTCTCGCCAATTTCTGGCAACACTCTCCCCCCTTCTTACAACACTCAATACGCCACGCTTATCCGTAATTGAACCTCGCCAGTGCACCGACGTTGATCACCTGGCCTTCCGCTATCAGGGTAACTTCCCCACTGCCACAAATGTTCAGTCGTGTCTTGACTGCCTGTTCACTGTAATAGTGTTCGCAGCTACCGTTACGGGCACTGTCTATCCGCGAGAAGATGGTGATCCCGCCGGGATTAAATAGGCTTTGTGGTGCTGCGAATGTCAGGGTACTGCCTGACGCTGAAATGTGCATTTCTTCGGTGATACCATTGGCCCATTTAATGGCTCCATTGGCATTAATGCTAGGGGCTGGTGGCATTTGCACACATCCAGCAAGCAGTGCGACACCCATCGCAAGGGATAATTTTGCTTTCATCAGAAGGTCTACGGCTACAGAATACAACGTTCTCTTGTATCGGCGGCGCCCAGAAAAACCTTAGGGGTTTTCCGCAAAGAATTCCGGGGGCATATCAGACTACTTTACCCTTCAGGATTGGCATGCCACAGCAGCTCACCGTTGCCACGGTCAGGCTGGTAATCAATGGCGGCAATGGAAGAAGTAATGAACATTGGAGGCTGCAAACCAGGGACCATTTCCGACGTCAAATACCCTACCAAAGGAAGGTGTGAAACGATAAGTAGGTTCTCCGGCTGCTCAATGCTGACCACGGCTTTAATGTAGGATGCGACATCTTCGGCATCACCGTAAGGGGTGATCTCGTCAACCGTCATGACCTTCTTCGGCGCCGGCAAATGCGAGGCCATGGCCTGCCATGTCTGCTGTGCACGCAAATAAGGGCTCACCCAGACCATGTCCAAATCATTGTCAAACTGGCCTGCCAGTTGAGTTGCCATTTGTTCGGATAGGGCGGCTCCCCTGTCGGTCAGCGGGCGTTCTGCATCACTGGCTGCAAAGTGCTGGGCTTCCCCATGACGCATAATATAAATTCGCATAATTTTTCCAATATCACAGTCTGGTACCCGATATCACACCTAATTATCATTACTAGTAATGGCAGGAGATCGATCAAACTCAAGGCTTACTTATCCGACTATTTGGCAACCAATCTGCAACCAAATAGACGTACGTCGAGCTATGCTATCAAGTAACGGATAGGGAAAACAGCGATCCCGCTCACCCTGTGAATGTTCCGTGACCAGCGTAGAAAATCTGTCAGCTAACCTTTTGTTTCTTGGCAAATAAAGACGGGTTAAATTTGCCACCCTTTCTAATGAGCGTCATAATTAGTTTACTTTCCTTTGAAAAATAGGCTTTTCCTGTGCATACAAGTCCTAATGACCTGAAGCAGTACCGATACATCAATCTTGCCAATGGGTTGAGAGTATTGCTGGTCCATGATGCTGAAGCACCGCGCTCAGCGGCTGCATTGTCGGTGAAAGTCGGCCACTTTGACGACCCGCTAGAGCGTCAGGGGATGGCGCATTTCCTTGAGCACATGTTGTTCCTCGGTACCGAAAAATATCCACGCGTGGGCGAGTTCCAAACGTTCATCAACCAAAGCGGTGGCAGTAACAACGCGTGGACAGGCACCGAAAATACTACCTATTTCTTCGAAGTTAGCCCCCACACATTCAGTGAAGGCCTTGACCGTTTTGGCCAATTTTTCACCGCCCCATTATTCAACGAAGAAGCCGTCGACAAAGAGCGTAATGCCGTAGACTCGGAGTATAAGCTAAAGCTGAAAGACGATGTACGCCGCTTGTATCAGGTTCACAAGGAAACCATCAATCCCGATCACCCGTTCGCCAAATTCTCGGTCGGCGATCTGACCACATTGGCAGACCGCAACGACCAACCGGTCCGCGACGAGCTCATTGCCTTCTACCAGACTCATTACTGTGCCAGCCTGATGGGACTGGTACTATTGGGGCCGCAATCACTGGATGAGCTGGATGCCTATGCCCAGACTTTTTTCCGCGACATTCCCAATACAGGCATAGCCAAAGCAGGCATTACCGTACCTTTGGTGTCTGACAACGAGAAAGCCAAGTTCATCACTATCGACCCGATCAAGGAAGTACGAAAGCTTACCCTGTCGTTTACCCTTCCGCCGGTCGATCAGTACTACCGTGAGAAGCCACTTTCCTACATCGCCCACCTACTGGGTAACGAAGGCAGTGGCAGCCTGATGTCACTATTAAAATCACGGGGCTTTATCAATACTCTTGCCGCCGGCGGCGGTGTCAGTGGCAGTAACTTCCGTGAGTTCACTATTGGCCTCAACCTCACGCCAAAAGGGCTTGAGAATGTTGATGAGATTGTCACAACCGTTTTCCAGTACATAGCGTTGATCCGCCAACAAGGGTTGGATGAGTGGCGTTTTGCCGAGAAAAAAACCGTGCTGGATATGGCATTCCGCTACCAGGAAAAAAACCGACCGCTCGACACTGTCAGCTATTTGGTCATGAACCTGCTCCATTACTCACCTGACGATATTATCTATGGTGATTATATGATGGCGACCTATGACGAAGCGCTAATTGCGTCCTTCCTCGACCAGCTGACACCGAAGAACATGCGTCTGGTACTGGTTGCCCAAGGCCAAGACAATGACAAAATCGCCCAATGGTACCACACGCCATATAGCGTAAAGCCGTTCACCGACAAGCAATTAACCAACTGGCTAGCGCCTGGCAGTGAGCCGGAATTACAGCTACCAGAGCAAAACCCTTACCTGTGCGAAAAGCCCGATCCTCATCCGCTCGCCGATGATGCAGCCGAACCTCCACAGCTACTGCAGGACTTACCGGGGTTTCGCCTGTGGTACAAACAAGAACATGAATTCCGAGTGCCGAAAGGTATTGTCTACGTGGCCATCGATAGCCCTCATGCGGTCAATTCACCACGTAATATCGTCAAGACACGGTTATGTGTCGAAATGCTGCTCGATGCCACCAATGAATCGACCTACCCGGCGGAAATTGCTGGTATGTCCTATAACCTCTATGCCCACCAGGGCGGGGTGACTCTTCAGCTATCTGGTTTCAGTGAGAAACAGCCACTGCTGCTTAAGCTTCTGCTCG
Organism: Photobacterium sp. DNB23_23_1; assembly: GCF_052873815.1. Classification (NCBI taxonomy): domain Bacteria; kingdom Pseudomonadati; phylum Pseudomonadota; class Gammaproteobacteria; order Vibrionales; family Vibrionaceae; genus Photobacterium; species Photobacterium sp. DNB23_23_1. The sequence goes on from NZ_JBNNXT010000055.1 coordinate 14,460, forward strand.
ATCGCTTTGCCAACCGTGACTTCGATCCCGAACGGTTCAAAAATATCAAAGCTCAGATGTTACGTAACTGGCGCAATGCTGCGCAGGATAAGCCTATCTCACAATTGTTCAATGCCTTGACCGGGGTATTGCAGCCCAACAATCCACCCTATCCTGTTTTGCTAGAAGCCCTTGAAAGTATCGAGGTTGACGAACTGCCGGCCTTTGTCGAGGCGATGTTTGCCGAGCTTCACATCGATACGTTTGTCTATGGCAACTGGCTCAAAGAAGATGCGATTGCTCTGGCCGAAACCCTCAAGAATGCCTTCCGTGTCACCGACCAGTTATACGGCGAATCCCAGAGGCCCTTGGTCAGGCTCGGTGATTCTGGCACTCTCAGCCATGCAGTCAGCTGCGATCATGCCGACTCAGCCTTGTTGATGTATTACCAATCACGTGAAACAACACCAAGAAAGATAGCGATTTACACTTTGGCCAATCACCTGATGTCGACGACGTTTTTCCATGAACTCCGCACTCGCCAGCAGCTGGGCTATATGGTGGGTACCGCCAATTTGCCACTTAACCGTCATCCGGGATTAATCTTATATATCCAGTCGCCAGTCGCCGCACCGGCTCAATTACTTGAGGCCATCGATGAGTTTACCAATGCCTTTGCACTGGTCCTGCTTGAGCTCAACGAAGCCCAGTGGCAAGCCAGCAAACAAGGGTTAATTGCGCAAATTTCGGAGCCGGACACTAACCTTCGTTCCCGTGCTCAGCGTTTCTGGGTCAGCATTGGTAACAAAGATGTCGAGTTCAACCAGCGCCAAAAAGTGATTGATGCCTTATCTGACATCAGCCGAGTCGACATGGTGAGGTTCATTGTCGATGTGGTGAAACCACGAACATCTAACCGCATTGTTATGCACAGCCAAGGACAAGCCCACAGTAATTTGGAGCCACTGGAAATCGGTAACCCTATAGGTTCAATCGATGAGTTCCAGCAGGGCGCTTACTGACGACTATTCACTGTGCTTTCAACAACCACTCAAAACCCGCCATGCCGGGTTTTGTCGTATTTCAAACAGTTAAAAGCACACAACATTGCAGAATTGATAATTTCCCACCACACAAGACATACTCAGCTATGTTTTATCAAAGCTATTTAGTCGCCGTTTGTGACAAAAAACTGAATCATCCTACTAATCGGTCGTCTTATCCATGTATCAGTAATCACCTTAAACGAGATAAGTGAAGGAGTTTCACCACAATGAGCCAGCACTGCCCACATTGCCAACAGTCAATTTCGAGTCCTTTATTGAGTCGCTATGAAGACTTTTTTGCCTGCCCGCATTGCCATTGTGCTCTAGCTCACCATGAGGCTGATATTATGCTTTATGCGCTGGCGTTTATTATCACCATCACAACACCACTCGTCGTATTTGGTGGAGTTAACAGCCTTATCGCTATGGCTTTATCCATGCTGGCCTACCACTTCTTGCGCCCTAAATTTTTCGAGTCCCGCTTTCGTTTGCGTATCGTGAAATTCTTTCCCATAGAAAATATCTAATACCCATCTGGATAAGTAGTTGATCAAGTATTTATTTATGTAGGTTGGTATAACAGCAAAGACGAAAAAGCCAGCTGCAAATACAGCTGGCTTTAATAACGGTTTTACATTTCTACACTTTTACAGACTAGCTGGCTGTTTACGAAGAGTAATAGCTCTGTCCTGCTTCAGCCATATCGACCAGAGCCTGACACGGTTTGAAACGCTCGCCATATTTATCTGCATGATCAATCAACAGCTCGACGACCTGCTTGATACCAAGCTGATCCATATAGCGGAACGGGCCACCCAAGAATGGTGGGAAACCAATACCGAAAATCGCCCCGATATCGCCATCGCGTGCTGAACGAACAACACCTTCATCCAAACAACGGGCTGCTTCATTGAGCATCATCAGGGTACAACGTATGGCAATCGCCTCGGCATCTGTTTTCTTTTCAGGGTTAAGCCCCAATAGCTTGTAGACACTCTTATCGACCGCTTTCTTCTTGCTATCGTACAAGTAGAAACCTTTACCTGTCTTACGCCCTTTACGACCATCATTGAGCAGTTTGTTGAACACATCTGGCCCCTGGAAACGATCGCCCAGTTCGCCGACCAATACTGGCATAATTTTCGCGCCAATATCGACGCCCACTTCATCAAGCAAGGTGATAGGACCAACCGGGAAACCAAAATCAAGCAGTGCGGTGTCTAGGTGCTCAATCGGCTCACCGGCCAACAACACCTGTGCTGCTTCATTCATGTACGGTGCCAAAATCCGATTAACGTAAAAGCCCGCTTTGTCACCAACGACTATCGGTGTCTTACCTTGTTTCTTCGCCAGAGCAACGACAGTGGCCACCGTTTCATCTGATGTCCCATCATGTGGGATCACTTCGACCAGCGGCATTTTTTCTACCGGGCTGAAGAAATGCAGACCAACTACATTTTCAGGGCGCTCTGCCGCTTCGGCTATCTGGTGGATCGGAAGCGATGAAGTATTGGTAGCAAAAATCGTCTCGGGCTTGGTATTGGCTTCAATTTCTTTAACCATCTGATGCTTAAGACCAAGATCTTCAAACACCGCTTCAATGATCACATCCATACGGTCGAACGCGGTGTAGTCAATCCCGCCCGCGATACTTAACATCTGCTTTTGCAGCGCCGCCTTACTGATGATCCGGCGCTTGCGCTTTTTATCCAGTAACTTGTAGTTATACGACAAGGCATTGAGAATACCGTCGTTGTTAATGTCTTTGATCCGTACCGGATAGCCCGCCTTAGAAGCCGTGACATGGCTGATCCCGCCGCCCATAAGTCCACCGCCAAGCACACCGACATGCCCGATCGAACGTGGCTTGGCATCCGAACCTGACTCTTTCTTCATCGCCGTTGTGGCAAAAAAGATGCTGCGCAGTGCGGCTGATTCCGATGTCATCACCAGATCACCGAACAATTTGGCCTCACGGGCCAAACCTTTGGTCATGCCGTTTTGCAGGCCATATTTGATAACATCCAAAATGGCATCAGCAGCCGGATAATTACCCCGGGTTTTCTCGTGGGTTTTCTTGGCTGCCTGCTCGAACACCAAAGAACGCCCCAGCGCATTACCGCCCATAGCACGGTCTTGCAGTGACAATTGGCGCTTTGGCTTGGGTTTAAGCGCTTGTTTCTCGGCAATATCCAACAAGATACTCTGCGGAACAACTTCATCTACAACCCCGGCCTTCTTGGCTTTTTTTGCCCGAAGCTGTTTACCGGTCAGGATCATATCCAGCGCCCCCGCAACACCAATCAAACGAGGTAAGCGCTGGGTACCGCCAGAGCCTGGCAGCAAGCCGAGCTGGACTTCAGGCAAACCTAGTCGGGTCTTGTCATCATCAGAACAAACGCGGCTATGACACGCCAAAGCAAGCTCAAGCCCCCCACCCAAACAAGGTCCGTGAATCGCCGCCACGGTATGGAAAGGTAGGTTTTCCAGTTCGGCAAACAGCTTTTGACCTTGCTCAGCTAACGATGCAGCCTCTTCAGCAGTGGTACAAGCCGCTAGCATGCGGATATCCGCACCGGCGACAAAATTATCAGGTTTGCCCGAATAAACCACCATCCCCTTGAGATCATTTTTGCTTTTCAGCTCTTCCAGTACCTTGCTGACTTGTTCACCAAACTGTGCTTGCAGGGTGTTCATTTTCTCATTGGGCACATCAATTTTGAGCCAAGCAATGCCATTGTCGGCATAAGTCAAAGTGAATGCAGATTGTTGTTCAGTCATTATTCGGCCTCCAAGATCATTGCGGCACCAAGGCCACCAGCAGCACAGGCAGTATTCAAAGCTAAGCCACCACCACGGCGCTGAAGCTCCCTTAAGGTCTGGGTGATCATCCGCGCGCCAGTTGCGGCAAACGGGTGACCATAGGCAATTGAACCACCGAGGACATTGAATTTATCCATATCGATTTCACCAATGGCTTCACTTCGACCCAGTTTTTCTTTGGCAAACTGCGTCGAACCAAACATCTTGACGTTGGCCAACGCTTGGGCAGCAAAGGCTTCATGCATATCTATCAAAGTAAGATCACGCAAGGTCACACCGGCGCGTTCTAACGCCATCGGTGTCGCATAAGATGGGCCCATCAACATGTCTTGCTCAACGCCAATCGCTGAAAATGCGTAAGAGCGGATATAACCCAGCGGCTTGAGGCCTAGCTCCTTTGCCCTGCCCTCTCGCATTAGCAACAGCGCGGCGGCACCATCGGTCAACGGTGTTGCATTAGCAGCGGTGACTGAACCGAATTTACGGTCAAAAGCCGGACGTAATTTGGCATACGACTCAAGGCTGGAGTCTTCGCGAATATTGTTATCCTTGTTGATCCACTGACGGTAAGGTTCTGGGAAAGCGGTGATCACTTCGTCTTGGATCAAACCATCGCGCCATGCTTGTGCGGCAAGGGTATGCGAGCGATGCGCAAGGGCATCTTGCTCTTGACGGGTAATGCCATGGCTCTTTGCCATCTGCTCAGCAGTTTGCCCCATACTCAAGCCCGTTGAATATTCGGCTACCGCAGGCGGTACCGGCATCAAGTCTTTAACGCTGAGCTTGCTGAGCAGTTTTAAACGCTTGCTAATCGTTTTGGCTTTGCTCAGCGCCAATAATGTTGCAGCCAAATGCTTAGACACACCGATAGGCAATACCGACGACGAATCAGCGCCACCAGCAATACCAATATCAATGGTGCCCGACAAGATACTTTCTGTCACATTGGCTGCAGCTTGAAAGCTGGTTGCACAAGCTCGGGTCACACTGTAGGCATCAGTACCGATGTCCATGCCCGTTCCCAGCACAATCTCACGGGCAATGTTGGGGGCTGCTGGCATCTGGATCACTTGGCCAAATACCACCTGCTCAATTAGCTTGGGATCAATATCCACCTGCTGGAGCATTTCACTAACAACCATTTTTCCCATATCCAATGCCGATACACCGTCAAACGCGGTCGACTGGCGAGCAAAGGGGGTACGTAATCCACTTACAACGGCGATGCGCTCACCCTGTGAGGTTGTGAGCTTTTGGAGACGTGTCATCGCTACTCCTTATTAATATGTCGGGTACGGGGAACCATGCCCCAGGATCTACTTTAGAGGTCTGACCACGACAATTGTAATGCAGTTGTTACCAGAATCAAACAAATGTTTAAAAAGTGCGATCTCTATGGCACCTGATGCATTATAGGTATATCACTATCATAACAATGTGCGCAGAAAGAGGTAATTTGATGACAAGTGAAAAACTTAGCTATCAATTAAGACATAAAGGGAGTAGGTGGGATTCATTTTGCTAAGATAAAAAAAAACCATACCGAAGTGGTATGGTTGTAATTCACACGGAAAGCAATCCATGTAAGATAGTAAGTCAATTAACATAAAGCCAATTGCAAATCAGGCAAGCCTGATAGGAGAAAGTAAAGTCAGCCTTCAAAAGGAAGTTGTCATCTTGCTCAACAGATACTGATCTTTATTAACGTACAAAATCCACTGTACGAGTCACAAAGCTCAATATCAGATGACGTGACTACTATAACTTTCTCACCAAGTCACAATTTGAACCAGATCAATTTTAATGCGGATTATTGGATGAATCAGCGGATAATTGCAGAAATACCCCCCTTTTAACGGCAGTTTTCCGCATGAAATGGACACTTTTATGATTAAGTCATTTTTTCGAAAGAAAAAGCCTGATGCCTCGGTCTCTGTGGATATGAATAAGCAAAGACGATACGAAGCCCTTGTAAGGGCCTGGCATCGGGATCTCTACCGTTACGCCTACTGGTTGTGCCATGACCCCCATATTGCGGAGGACTTGGTTCAGGAAACCTGTTTGCGAGCATGGCGCTCCCTCGATAGCCTTCAAGACGATAACGCCGCCAAATCATGGTTGATTACAATCCTGCGCAGGGAGAATGCCCGACGCTTCGAACGCAAGCAGCTCGATTTGGTTGATATCGATGACTATGCCATTGCAGATACCCAGCAAAATGGCAGTGAAAGTGATTTGGAGCAACAAATGCTACGCAAGCAGATAATGAAACTGGCTCCGGAATACAGGGAACCGTTAGTATTACAGGTAATGGCGGGCTTTAGCGGGGATGAAATTGCCGATATCCTTGGTCTGAACCGCAATACCGTGATGACGCGCTTGTTCCGCGCCAGAAACCAACTCAAAGAGCAATTAGAAAAACACACCGAGCGAAGGGGGCAGCAAAATGGATGATCTAGAATTCCGACGCCGACTCTTGGCGGATCCATTTGATAACAGCCAAGACTTGGCAGAGGCACGCAACGAGTCAATCGCCAACCGGAAGCTATCTGACGAACTACAACAACTCGACAATAAGCTGGAACAGGCGATGAAAGTTGATGTACCGGACGATCTCGCCGATCGTATCCTGTTCCATCAATCCGGCCAACCAAGCTCGAACAGCTTTAAACCGCGCACCTTGGTCGCCATGGCCGCCTCCGTCGCGTTTGTCTTTGGCCTATTTATCGGTCAGTACAATCAAGGGGTCAGTGCCAGTAACCCACAACTGGAAATTGCCCAGATCGCGATGGAGCATGTGAAGGCAGAAGCCCCATTCATTGACGGTATTGATGAGTCGGTCACCCTGAGCCAGGTTAATGCCAAGTTAACACCCTTTGGTTCAACTTTTAACGACATCCCTGGCCATGTTTACTACGTCAACCACTGTGGGTTTGGAAATAAAAATGCACTGCACATGGTTATGGATACACCACAAGGCAAAGTGACTGTGTTTGTGGTGCCCGAGCAATCACCCGACATAACACCGTTTAACGACCAGTCAATGAAAGGGGTTGTAGTACCTGTAAGAAATGCCAGCCTGATTGTGGTGGGTGAGAATGGGCAAGATGTTTCACCTGTCGCGACAACACTTCGCAATGAGTTAAACTGGGAAATTTAACATTTCATTACACATAACAACCTAAAGCCATAAAAGCATAAATATTCTCGATGCTTTTATGGCTTTTTATTCACTGCAAGCATATAAATTATAAAATGTTAACCTCATTGCATATTTTAACTTTTTTGCTCCCTTCTCCTACCATTTTTACCATACACTCGTTAGCTGATTGTTAACCCCGCACTAACAATCAACAGGTTGCTAACTGGTCTGCTTTGATCAAATGCCAACCAACCATACAATCTTGCGCAATCTGCACAAAGAGGCAGATAAAAAAATGCTATATAATTAGGAATAACTATAAATATGAACAAGAAGCGTCTGTTTACAAAGTCACTGGTTGCGGTAGCAATCACGATGGCTTCTCAACAAGCAATGGCAGCTGGTTTCCAGCTAAACGCACAATCTGCAACCGGCCTTGGCCGTGCATTCGCCGGTGATGCGGTTATCGCCGATAACGCATCGGTAATGTCTCGTAATGCTGCGGCTATGTCGCTATTTAGCTCACCAGAGCTATCGCTGGGCCTAAATGCAATTACATCTGATATTGATGTTAAAAATACCACTTATGTTAATGCTCTTGGTCAATCTGCGGACCTTAATGATGAATCAATTGGTGATACATCGTTAGTACCAAACCTATATTACATCCACCCAATCAATGACCAATGGACAGTCGGTGCATCAATTTATTCCAACTTTGGTACCAAAACAGAGTTTGGTGATGACTATGCTGCTAATGAATATGGCGGCCTGACTGACGTTAAAAGCATTAACTTTGGTTTAAGTGCATCTTACCGTATCAATACACAGTGGAGTGTCGGTGCAGGTTTAGACATCATTTATGGCTCTGGGGAGCTTAAGCGTTCCGATAAAATGCTTGAAGCTGGTTTGGGCGGTGTAGATTCATTAGTAGACGTTGATGCTGATGGTGTTGGCTTTGGCTTTAACCTTGGTACCGTTTATGAGTTGAATGAGAACAACCGTTTTGGCCTATCTTACCGTTACAGCCCTGAGTTAGAAGTTGACGGTGATATGTACTACGGCGGTGCTGTTCTAGCAGGCGGAAACCCAAATATTAGCAATGAAAAACTGAAAATTGCCTTACCTGATATGGCCGAGTTCTCAGGCTACCACCGCTTGAACCAACAGTTTGCAGTTCACTATAGCGTGCAGTGGATTGGTTGGAGTTCATTCGAGAACCTAGAAACAACCGGTGGCTATGTTCTAAATGACTACGATTGGCAGGATGGTTGGCACTACGCGATCGGTGGTACTTACTACCTGAACAATGACTGGACGCTACGTGCTGGTTACATGCATGACACCAGCGCACAGGACAAGAGAACATCTATCTCTGTGCCTGATTCAGACCGTAACTGGTTCTCCGGTGGTTTCACTTACCATATCGACAGCAAATCGAACATCGATGTGGGTGTGACTTACCTAGTGGGTGACGATGTGGATGTACGTGAAGATAACCTAGGTACTATTGTTACTGCAACAACCCGTGCTAACGCATGGCTATACGGTATCCAGTACAGCCGTTCGTTCTAATTCAGCGAACATAAGTGATAAAGCATAATAAAAGGAGCCGAATGGCTCCTTTTTTGTTACTAGTCTAACTAGCTGTTCTACCGTCATCGACTTCTTCCATCAACCGATAAACTCATAAACCTCGCTTAACTGAGCGAACACCCCGTCGCTGAAATACGCTTATTCAGATACAACTGTACGCTGAAAAGTCATCCGACCAGAATGTATTGAACAAGCATTACCATATTTAATTCTACCTTTACGTAAAATAACGATACTTTAACCCTATTAAGTAAATGAACATAAGAATTACTTAACGCTTTTACTCTAAGGCGTATGATTCGCTCCATTGAATTTCAGCGAACATATTAGACTGATGAACAAAAATAAAATTACTCTTTCGCTAGCAGCAGCGTTAACACTAGGCATTAGCACTAATACCATGGCAGCAGGCTTCCAGCTTGCCGAATATTCTGCAACGGGCCTTGGTCGCGCGTTTGCCGGTGAAGCCGCTATGGCTGACAACGCCAGTGCCCAATTCCGCAACCCAGCGATGATGACTTACCTTGAAGGAACTCAGGTTTCTGTTGGTGCGATCTATGTTGATCCAAACATCGATGTTAATGGCGATGTCAGCTTACTTGGTCAGCAAGTGGCGACAACCAAAGCCAGTGATATTGCACACTCTGCGGTGATCCCAAACTTTTACATTTCACACCGTGTCAATGAGCAGTGGGCGGTTGGTCTTGCGCTAGCGACCAACTACGGCATGGAAACGGAGCTTGGCGGCGATTTCCTTGGCACGATCTTTGGCAACCAAGCCAATATTATGTCAGTGGAAATCAACCCGAATATTGCCTACAAGATTAGCGATCAATTCAGCATTGGTGCAGGTGTTCGCTATGTCATGGGCGAAGGTCACTTTGGTGCTTCAATTCCTAACAATCTGCCACAAACAGGCATTGATGACGTTGATAACCTTCTCGGTGCCGCTCAAGGCACAGATCTTAAATATATGGAAGGTGATGATGCGGCATGGGGTTGGCAACTAGGTGGTGCTTGGCAAATTAACGAAGCCAACCGCATTGGCTTTAACTACCGCTCAGCTGTAGATCTTAAGCTAAAAGGTGAAGCTTCTGGCCTGCTATATGGCGGTGTTCACTCTGGCAGCATGGCACTGACCCTGCCAGCAACTGCTGAAATTGCCAGCTACCACCAGCTAACCGATAAACTTGCCATGCACGCCAGCTTCAACTGGACCGACTGGAGCAGCTTCGACAAGCTCGAAGCGAGCATTCCATCAATCAGTGCGACACCAGATCTAATCAAAGAAGAGAACTGGGAAGATAATTACCGTATCGCACTAGGCGCAACGTACCAGTACACCAACAAACTAGCAGTGCGTACCGGTGTGGCTTACGACACATCAGCAGTAAGTGATGAACACCGTACCCAGACCATTCCTGAAACCGACCGCCTATGGCTAAGCCTAGGTGCTGGTTACCAATGGTCTGACGCACTGAGCTTCGATGCAGGCTTCACTTACATCTTCGCCAAAGATGCATCAATGGATGAAAGCCTAGATGTTAACGGTACTCCTATCGCAAGCTTCTCAGGCGAAACCACCGGCAACGTTTGGCTTGCAGGTATCCAGGCTAACTACCGCTTCTAATATTGGCTATTGGCTATTGGCTATTGGCTATTGGCTATTGGCTATTGGCTAAATTATCAAAGAGTGCCCGTATGGCACTCTTTTTTGTTTATCCCCTCATATAAGAACTAGGATCGCTCTTCCTCCTGCTCTACCCCGCCCCTTAATACATGAGTTGAATTCATGTATTACAAAATTCATTTCATTCGACGTCAGTAAAAACGCGGCATAAAATCGCAACCACTTTCAGGTACTCTTATTTTCATCGATTATTCTCATGCTATTAACAACTTTCTACATCATCGGGATCACAGCTGAAGCCATGACTGGGGCATTGGCTGCTGGTAAACGTCACATGGACTGGTTTGGTGTCATGCTCGTTGCCAGTGCCACGGCTATCGGTGGCGGTACGGTGCGTGATGTATTACTGGGCCATTACCCACTGGGCTGGGTAGCTAATCCGCAATACCTCGCGATCACTTGCCTTGCCGGGCTATTCACGACCATGGTTGCACCGCAAGTGGTTCGCTTCCATAAAGTGTTCGTGTTACTGGATTCGCTAGGCTTGATTGTCTTTAGCATCATCGGCTGTCGTGTGGCAATGGATATGGGCTTATCACCATTGATCTGCCTCGTAGCAGCTGTCGTCACCGGCGTTTTTGGTGGCCTGCTGAGGGATATGATCACTCGCCGCCCACCACTGGTACTGCAAAAAGAGTTCTACGCATCAGTGGCCTTCATCGCAGGAGGCATGTACTACGGGTTACTTTACTTGGGTGTGGAAGAAACGATTGTCACTATCAGTACATTAGTGGTGGGTTTCAGTATTCGAGTGGCCGCTGTACAGTTTGGTTGGAGCTTACCCGTCTTTCGATTGGAAGAGATCGAGCCTGCCGCAGAGAAGCTAGAAGCACCAAAAGGTTAGTTCAAAGTGATACCAACCTACATAAATATTTGAACAACGACTTATCCAGATTGGTATAGAACGAAACATAAAAAAGCGAGGACATGTCCTCGCTTTTTACATCTCGATAAAAGACGTATCGATTAAATCTTTGGCGTCTCTGTTAGCACATCGGCATTCTGGCCACGGTGGCGCAACAGATGATCCATCAGGGTGATAGCCAGCATCGCCTCGGCAATCGGCACTGCACGGATCCCCACGCATGGGTCATGGCGACCTTTAGTGATCACCTCAGCGGTTTCACCTTGGCTTGTAATCGTCTCGCCCGGTACCGTAATACTTGAAGTTGGCTTCAACGCAATGTGAGCAACGATATCTTGACCTGACGAAATGCCGCCAAGAATGCCACCGGCATGGTTAGACTTAAAGCCCTCTGGCGTCATGGCATCACGGTGCTCGCTGCCACGCTGCTCGACAACCTCAAAGCCGTCACCAATTTCCACGCCTTTCACTGCGTTAATGCTCATCAGTGAGTGGGCAATATCCGCATCAAGACGGTCAAAAACCGGCTCGCCGAGGCCAACGGGCACATTGTTCGCAACGACGGTCAGCTTAGCTCCGATGGAATCACCGTCTTTCTTCAGCTTGCGGATCAGCTCGTCGAACGCATCGACTTTATCCGCATCCGGGCAGAAAAAGGCATTCTGCTCCACCTGCTCCCAATCAACTTTGTCAATTTTGACATCGCCCATTTGCGATAGGTAAGCACGTACTTCAATACCATGCACCTGCTTGAGGTATTTCTTGGCAACGGCACCGGCAGCAACACGCATTGCGGTTTCACGGGCAGACGAACGGCCTCCACCACGGTAATCACGGATACCGTATTTTTGGTGATAGGTGTAATCGGCATGGCCAGGGCGGAACAAGTCTTTAATGTTCGAGTAGTCCTTAGAGCGCTGATCTGTGTTTTCAATCAGCAAGCCGATAGACGTACCTGTTGTCTGGCCTTCGAACACGCCAGAGAGAATTTTGACTTCATCAGGCTCACGGCGCTGAGTGGTATATTTAGAGGTCCCCGGACGTCGACGGTCCAAGTCATGTTGCATATCCGCTTCAGTCAGTTCGAGTCCCGGAGGGCAACCGTCAATAATGCAGCCCAGCGCCAAACCATGACTCTCACCAAAGGTGGTGACGCGAAATTGTTGTCCAATAGTATTGCCTGCCATTACATCCTCTGTGAATTCGTACCGCTTTTCGCCCCGCAGGACGTGTAACCGACATTGTTGGCAAGGCCGGCCAAGTGATAACTCGGTTATCAGGTGTTTTCGTCAATGAGTACAATATTGCAAATTCGTTGACGGGATTGCAAGCGCGAATATGGCAGAAATTATTCCACCGCTGAAATACAAAAAAGCGGACAACCTATGTCCGCTTTTTTTGATGTTCATTCAGGCGAGTAAAAAGTTATTCACCCTTCGGCGATTTCCACTTCTGGATTTTGCTTGAACCGCCGTTGCTATTGCGAGAGCCTGAACCGTTACGAGAGCCTGAGGCTTCGTCATCACGCTGAGTGCGACGGTGACCAGGCTGTACGCCACGGCCCGGACGCGGACTTCTGCGCTCATCCTGACGGTCCTGACCTTGCCCCTGACCACGGTTCGGGCCTTGGCCGCGACCTTGACCGCCACGGCGATCATCACGGCGGTCGCCACGATCACTGCGCTCACCGCTATGGCGGCGGCGATTCGGCTCACCCTTACCTTGGTAAGTCTTGTACTTGATCTTACCCTCGCCTTCTTGTTGGCGGCTATCAAACAGCTTAGCATCTGTTGCTTTCTTGATGTTTTTGCCTTCGCCATCCACTTTAGACGCTTCTTCGGTCTTGCTCGAATCGGCAATCAGACTGTTGATCTCGCCAATTTCTGCATCCGTCAGATAACGCCACTTACCGTTTGGTAGACCATCAATGCTGATGTTCATGATACGCACACGACGCAGCTTGAATACATCGTAGCCCAACGCTTCACACATACGGCGGATCTGACGGTTCAGGCCCTGAGTCAGCACAATACGGAATGAATAGTTGGTTTCCTTTGTCACCTTACACGGCAAGGTCACGGTATCGAGAATTTCAACCCCAGACGCCATTTTATCAATGAACTCTTGGGTAATTGGCTTATCGACACGTACTACATATTCTTTCTCATGCGAGTTACCGGCACGCAGAATTTTATTCACGATATCACCGTCATTGGTCAGGAATATCAAACCATCAGACGGCTTATCCAGGCGACCAATTGGGAAAATACGCTTACGGTGGCCGATGAAGTCAACAATGTTATCCGGGATATGGCGCTCAGTGGTACAAGTGATACCTGCTGGCTTGTTCAACGCGATATAAATAGGTGCTTCCTTCGCGCGCAACGGCTTATCATCAACCAGTACATCATCGCCAGGCATGACTTTAACGCCCATCTCTGGCTCTTGACCGTTTACCGTCACCCTTCCTTGATCTATAAGCTTGTCCGCCTCGCGGCGTGAGCAATAGCCTGTATCACTAATAAATTTATTAAGTCGCACTGCTTGGCTCTGTTCGCCATTTGCAGCACCCTTGTTAGGCTGATTTTGAGACATAGTTTTCTTCTATACTGTGCGTTTCACAACGCGATCAAGGGATAATTATGGCCGAGTATTCTAGCAATAGCCCAGCATCATGGGAAAGGAAATAAAAAAAATGCCACCGACCGGTGGCATTTTTGATTATCAGGTAATCATTTAATCCGCTAGTGGCTCACCTGTTGGCCCTACTTTCACACTGTTATCTTGATCCAGTGCCTTGTCCAACTGCTCGGCCACATAACCCGGCGACTTGGTATTGGCTGCCATCAGACGGTACATCGCCGGAATGACAATCAGGGTAACAAAGGTGGCGAATGCCATACCGAAGAACACCACGACACCCACCGCAATGCGCCCTTCCGAGCCTGCACCAGTAGATAGAATCAATGGTACCGAACCAAACAAGGTGGTAAACGCGGTCATCAGAATTGGCCGCAAACGACGCTCAGAGGCATCAATGATCGCCTTCTCGAACGGTACGCCTTTATCGCGCAGCTGGTTGGCAAATTCCACAATCAAGATACCGTTCTTGGTCACCATACCTATCAGCATGATCATACCGATCTGGCTGAAGATATTGAGGCTCTGCTCCATTACCATCAACCCGGCTAAGCCTCCGAAAATCCCCATAGGAACGGTTAGCATGACCACCATCGGGTTAATAAAGCTTTCAAATTGCGCCGCCAGCACCAGGTAAGCAACCAAAAGAGCCAAACCAAACACCATGAGGATACTGCTTTGGTTTTCACGGAAATCTTTCGACTCACCGGCGTAATCAATCACGATATCGCTTGGTAACATCGACAAGGCTTGCTCATCCAAGAAATCCAGCGCCTGGCCCAATGTGAAGCCCGGTACCAAGTTGGCTTTCAGAGTGATCGACTTCTGCTTCTGGTTATGGCTCAAACGCTGTGGTGAGGCCACCTCTTCCACTTTAGCCAGTGATTCCAGCGTGATCAGTTGGCCTGTACGGGTACGAACATAAATCTGGCTGAGATCCGCGGCATTATTGAAGCTGTTTTCATCACCGCGCAAATACACATCGTATTCCTCGCCACGGTCAATGAACGTCGTTTCACTGCGACCGCCCAGCATAACTTCCAAGGTTTCGGCAATATCATTGACCGGGATCCCCAGTTCTGCCGCACGCTCGCGGTTCACCGAAACAACCAGCTCTGGCGTCGTTTCAGCATAATCCAGGTCCGTGCCGTCCATCATTGGGCTGCTTTCGGCAAGGTCTTTTAGCTTATTAGCCCAATGGAACAACTCGGTATAATCCGCACCATTCAGCACAAACTGGATAGGCTCAGATGATCCTCGACGAAAACCAGGCATAAACGGCCTCACCCGAATATCGGGGATCCCTTGTAGTGATCGACGCACCATATCCAAGGCATCCGTTGCCGAAACATCACGATCCTCCCAGTTCTCCAGCTGCATAATCACAAAGCCTGTCTGGTCACCGGCACGACCGCCGAATGCGGGGGTCTGGATAGAAACTGATTTAATGACACCTTGGCCAACCATCGGCAGCAAACGGGCTTCCACTTCTTCGACGTTACCGACCATACGGTTGTAGCTGGTCCCTTCTGCACCATTAAGGAAAGCAAAGATAACGCCACGGTCTTCCTGCGGTGCCAACTGCGAAGGCACGCTTTTCATCAACACAACGCTCAGGCCAATAAATGCTAAGACGATGAAAGGTGCACCGTAACGGTAGCGTACCGAAACAGTAACGACCTTACGGTATCCGGCTTCTAAACGGCCAAACATACGATCAACCCAAAGGTTGAATTTACTCGGCTTCACATTAGCTTTCAGTAGCTTACTGCCTAATACCGGGCTCAGGGTCAATGCGACAATCGACGAGAAAATGACTGCCATTGCCAACAAAACCGCAAATTCGGTGAACAATGGCCCAACCATACCGTCCATAAAGGAGATCGGTAGGAACACCATAACCAGTACAACCGTGGTTGCAACAACCGCAAAGCCTACTTCCCGGGTTCCCTTGTAGGCTGCCAGTAACGGCGGCTCACCACGTTCAATATGGTGATAGATGTTTTCCACCACCACGATGGCATCATCCACCACCAGGCCGATCGCTAAGATCAATGCCATCAAAGTCAGCAGGTTGATTGAAAAGCCCAAAAAGTACGCCACCATAAAGGCAGAGATCAGCGATACCGGAACAGTAATTGCCGGGATCAAGGTTGCACGGGCCTGACCGATAAAGATGTAAAGCACCAATACGACCAGCAAACCAGTAACAAACAGGGTGCTATATACTTCTTGAATCGAGCGGTCGATAAAGATCGTTGAGTCATAGTCAACAAACAACTCTGTGCCTTCAGGCAGGAAGCGCTGCATGCGCTCCACTTCTTCGTATACCGCTTTGGATACATTGAGTGGATTGGCATCTGTCATGGTGACCATGCCGAGACTTAAGTTCGAAATTCCGTTGTTTTTAAAGGTGGCATTCTCGTTCCGCGCACCAATACCGACTTGAGCAATATCTTTAAGGTAAATTGGCGAGCCGTCTTCGGCAGTACGGACAACAAGATATTCAAAATCTGATGCATCTTGGTAAAGTCGCGCAGTACGCACTGACATAGTGGTGGTGTCATTTCGTACTTCACCACCAGGTAGTTCAACGTTCTCTTTATTTAGAGCGCTGACAATATCGCTGGTCGTCACGCCACGACCTGCCATTTGATCAGGCATCAACTTAACGTACATGACCCGGTACAATGCACCACTTAGGTTGACCGAGCTGACCCCGTTGATCAGGCTGAAACGGTCCATCAGAACACGCTCGGCATAATCGGTCAGCTGAGTACGATCCATAACACTTGACGTCAGATTGATATAAACAGCAGGCTCACCCGAGCCATTATCTTTCGATACTACAGGATCATTGGATTCATCGGGCAAACGACGCTGGGCGCGTGATACCGCATCTCGCACATCACTGACCCCTTCGGTCAGGTTCCAGCCGAGTTCAAACTCGATGGTGATCCGCGACATACCATTACGGGTGGTGGAAGTGATACTCTCGATACCACTGATCCCCGAAAGCTGATCTTCAAGTACCGAGGTGATCCGGCTTTCCATTATGGTGGCGGAAGCCCCCGAGTAGCTGGTCGACACCGTTACCACAGGGTTTTCAACATCCGGCATTTCTCGTACCGACAGCTTGGTAAAAGACACCAAGCCAAAAACCACCAACAGCAAGCTGAGAACGATAGCGACAACCGGACGCTTTACCGATACATCAGATAACCACATTACGCATCATCTCCAGCTGGACCTTGTTGTTTCGGCGCGCCATTAGCTTTTTGCGCCATGATATCGCTCACCTGCACACCGTCGCGCATATTCACCAGTCCTTGAATCACTATACGATCACCAATACCGATTCCTGACTCGATAACCACTTCACTTTCGATACGGGCTCCAAGCTGTACTTCGGTACGGTGGGCTTTACCGGCTTCATCAACCAAATAAACAAATCGCTTGGTGCCAGAGTATTCCAGTGCCTGCACTGGGATCACGGCAGCATCTTGCGGGGCAAAACCAAGACTGGCAGCCATTAGCATGCCCGGCTTCAGCAAGCCGTCTTGGTTATCAAACTCCACACGAACGCGAATATTGAGAGAGTCGGCCTGAACACGCGAATCAATGGCTTTGATTTCACCGCTAAAAGTTGTACCCAACCATGCCTGACTAGTCGCTTCGACGGTCATCCCTTCGCGCAAGAAAGACAGGTATTGTTCTGGCACCTGGATATCCAAACGCATCAACGACAAGTCATCCAGAGAGAACAGCTCACTACCGACAGTCAGCATGTGGCCTTCGCTGAAATCGACCAAACCCACGGTTCCGCTAAAGGGTGCGCGGATAGCGTGATCATCCAAATCGGCTTTTGCTGCCTGCAAACGGGCATCGGCTATACTGACACTGGCAAGCTGAGCATCCAGCTCAGTTTGGGTGATAGCACCACGGCTCACCAGCTTCTGATATTCGTTGTATTTACGCTTTTCATCATTTGAGTACGCTTTAGCTTCGGCGTAAGCGGCTTTCGCTCTGGCATCATCAAGCTGCACCAACAGATCGCCTTTTTCGACCTTGCTATTTACCCCAATCTCAATTTGCTCGACACGGGCAGCCACTTGAGTAGCAATATTAACCGAACGTTGCGCTTCAAGCTTACCGACCAATGACAGAGATTGTGCAACAGGGTGGGCACTAACTTCACCAAGCGTCACAGGGATCTCTCGCGCCGAGCGGGCAGCGGGCTGCTCTGCTGCCATAGATTGACTTTGGAAGTAAAAATATCCACTACCTGTTAACGCGGCAGTCACCATTGCCGCAACAAGGACCTTTTTCATTATGAAATCCATTATTTTTAAACTGCATGCATGATATCTGAACCAGCCCTTAAGCGAGGTAAAGAAGTGTAAAGAAAAGCAATGTCGCATTTACCAAAGCGAAGAAAAACATCAATAACGCCAGCTCAATCAACAATATGATGAAAATAACAGCAAGCAGACAAAAATAGTGAGGAAAAGGGTTTACAGTTCATCTCGGTTTGCTAATATGCGCTCCGCACTTGTGGAGGGGTTCCCGAGTGGCCAAAGGGATCAGACTGTAAATCTGACGGCTCTGCCTTCGATGGTTCGAATCCATCTC
>NZ_JBNNXT010000056.1:0-32690 GCF_052873815.1 Photobacterium sp. DNB23_23_1
TAGGAGCCGGATGCGTTAGTAGCGCACGTCCGGATCTGCGCGGGGGGTGGCAGGTAACTGCCATTCCTACCGCGACCGTTCCTTAAACTCTTCGGTGTGCTTGATACGTGTTTTAGTATTTGTCATTGTTTACCTCGTTAAGTAATTTTACTCACTTAACGAGGTGTCTAAAATTACTGGTTCAGATAATCTGAAGTACATCAAACAAAAAGAGACCAGTAATGGATATTGGTCTCTTAGGGAAAAGATAGTTTTTTATTAAGTTATTAAGACGATATTTTATTTTTTATTCTTATTTTTGATGACTTAATACTTGTAAACCTGCGTTTTAGAAGTTCTGTATAGATGATATCGATAATAAACATTTGAGAAACCCTTGTACCAATTGAGTCTCCTTGATAGAGTTCTCCTTGACTACAGTTATCTAGGGTAATGTCACATATTGAGCTTAATGTTGATTGCCGATTATTAGAAACTGCCACACAAAAGCCATTGTTTTCTTTGACTGTTTTAACTGTTTCAATTATTTCACTTTTTTCACCTGAATGTGAAATGGCGATAATTACATCGTCACCATTAGTATATTGCATCTTATAGGTCATGGCATGTTTTTCAAAAAATCCCGTTGCATCTAACCCAATGCGTGAAAACTTATATTGTGCTTCTTGTGCTGTTAAACCTGAGCCTCCTAGGCCAATGAAGAATACCCTTTTAGATTGATCGATCGCATCAATTACACTCTTTAGATCGGTTGTGCATAAACTTTTCTTTGTATCTAAAATTGAGCAATTTACTATTTTTGAAATTTTATCAATGGTCTCCTCAAGGGAGTCTTCGATATAGATGTCTGCACTTATAGGTTCAGCTTTAGTCACTGGCGCTTCTATCAACTCTTGGTTGAGCAGATCTTTCATCTCTGAGTAGCCAGTGAATCCATATTTTTGGCAGAAGCGGATGACGGAAGCATCACTAACACCAGCTAGTTTTGAAAATTCACGTGCAGATGAAAGGACGACTAAAGCGGGATCTCGAAGAAATTGATCGACAATTTTAAGCTCCGATTTTGTCATATTGTCTCGAGCAAGTTTTAATTGTTGAGTTATGGTTAGAGAGCTCACTGTAATTCCGATTCATCATGTCATTAAGGCTAATGTACCTATTCTCAACAGGCCAATCAAATACTAACAAAGCAACACTGTAGCGCTTTGCTCAATCTAACATTTCACATTTTTTTGGGTTTATGTTGGAATTTGTGTTCATTTGTGGGGTTGTGTAAGGTTTGGGCGTTATTGAGCACGTTTAGTGTTGACGGTTTTGAATAATGATGCTTAAATCTGACATGTCATTTTCACCTGTTTGTGGGCCGAACAGTGGTTAATGATAACAATGTAATTATTACTCTCGTGTTAAGTATCACTAGGTGATGTTAAGAAAAGGGCAAAACATGGAAAAGCAACGTGCTTGGCTATATAACAATACGACTGAATCTGTAGAGATATCGAGAATCGATATACCGAAGATAGAAAAACATGAGGTCTTAATAGAGAACAAAGCGGTCGGTATCAATCCGGTTGATTGGAAGTTTATAGAGGCAAATCCACTCAATTGGCGGTCAGGCCACGTTCCTGGTGTTGATGGTTCAGGAATAATTGTTGAAGTAGGTGAAGATGTTGATCCCGCTCTAATTGGACTCCGTGTGAATTATCATACATCGCTGAAGTGTGATGGTAGCTTTGCTGAATATACAGTCATTAAACCAGAACGTTTGATGAGGCTCCCTGATTGCATGCCTTATACGCAAGCTGCTGCGCTACCTTGTCCAATGCTAACTGCTTGGCAAGCGTTTGAAAAAGTGCCTTTAAGCAGAAATCAGCAAGTGTTAGTGGCTGGTTTCGGCGCGGTAAACAAAACTTTGACGCAATTGCTTATTGCTGCTGGTTATGTTGTGGATGTTGTTTCTAGTAGTTTAAGCGAACAACAAGCTGAATTATTGGGTATCAATAAAATATACCGTGATAATTCAACGATACTACCAAAGTACTATGCTATTTATGATGCTGTTAGTGGTCAAAATGCAGCTGATTTGTCTTTATTATTAAAAGCGAACGGACATATAGTGTGCATCCAAGATAGAATTGCTAAACCTATAGACCCAGCCTTCACGCGTACAATCTCATATCATGAAGTGGCATTAGGTGCTTTGCATGAGTTTGGTGATAATGATGATTGGAAGTTTTTAATGAAAAATGGTGAAGCTTTACTCAATAAAGTTGGAACTGGTGAGCTAAAGGTGAGTGCAGCAGATTTTTTTGAGTTTGAATTAATGCTTGATGCCTTGAGTCATAGTAAGGAAACAAAAAATAAAACAATTATTGTTGTGAATTGAATGTAGCTATATTCACTACTCTGTAGTGACCGTGATTTTGTGAGTTTAATGACTCATCCAATTGGGTTAATAAGTAAAACAGTCTAAGTTGAAAATAATATAAACAATGTCCTAATAATTCAATATAGGAATGAAGAATGCTTGTTGGAGTAGCGGCTAGTTTTATCGGCGCATCATTTCAATCTATTAATTACGCGTTAACACAAAACTATCAATATAATAAAAAGATTGATAGTATAAAGCTTCTACTTGCTACCCATGCCTTTATGGGTATTATAGCTCTAATTATTACTCTGACTATGGGGTATGCAAAGCATTTTGATTATAGATTATTATGGGATTTAGTTAAGGTTAATGCACCATATATTGCGGCACAGTTTTTTCTTATACGTGCGATAACAGAGAGTGATTCTTCAGTCGTATCCCCACTTCTAGCATTGAAAATACCCGCGCTTGCCATGATCTCAATATTATATTTTAATAATGGGTATGGTTTTATCCAGTGGGTTTCAATATTAGCTATTGTTGTTATATCTGGCTATTTTTCTTTTCTATCAGGAACAGTTAGCATTAAACCATTGTTACTTATATTTGCGACTTGTCTAGGTTACGGTTTGTCGGATATAGCAATCTCAATTTTGTCACATAAAGTTATTGCCGCTTCAGTATTTGAGCAATCTCTCATCACTATTTGTATGAATTATTTATTTTGCGGTCTATTAACTTTACCCTTTTTAAATTTTTATGAGGTTAATGTCAATGTTGTTTTTAGTACAAAATGGATTGCATCTGCATGGTTTATATCTGTGTTTTTCTTAGTTATTGGGTTTAATCTCTCTGGGGTAGTTTACGGTAATGTAATTCAATCACTAAGAGGAGTTATTGGGGTTGCTATCGCCTATATTTTTTTACGTCATCAGATTAATCAATCTAACATAATATGGAAGAAGAAATTCATAGGCGCAATTGGTATGCTTGCTGCAGTAGCACTATTTTATGTATAATCTTTTCACTATTTATATAATTATGCATCACTAAACCAACTACCTTGGTAAGTGGTTAGCATCCAGCGAGGCTTTCCCTGGAGTACGCCCCATACTAAATGTTTTCTTTATTTTCGCGAAGTC
Source organism: Photobacterium sp. DNB23_23_1 (assembly GCF_052873815.1). Lineage (NCBI taxonomy): Bacteria > Pseudomonadati > Pseudomonadota > Gammaproteobacteria > Vibrionales > Vibrionaceae > Photobacterium > Photobacterium sp. DNB23_23_1. The sequence continues at coordinate 3,514 of NZ_JBNNXT010000056.1, forward strand.
AAAGAGGACAAATAAACAAGCTTCTCACGTATTTGTTGATAGCGCTGGTATTAATAAAGAAATAATCCGCCGATATGTAAATCATCAAGAGAAGAAGTAGCGTCAAGAACAGGGAGAGCTAGAGCTGAACTAAATAAACGCCCCTTTCTAGGTGGGGCATGCAAAGCTACCTTATTTAGACGTTGGCTTTTTTACAGTAATTTAAAATAACCTTGTTTACATCAAATAAAACTTCTTTTATAGGTATATTATGTGTAGTATTTGACTTAAATCTCGATACATTCTCTATGGGGATATCTGATACGATAAGCACACAGTCTGCATTTTTTATATCATCTTTCGTAATTTCATTCTCTATTCCCATTGCACCTTGTGTTTCAATTTTTATTCTTATGTTATTCTTTTTTGCTGCTTTTATAAGTGCGTGGGCAGCCATATATGTATGTGCGATACCAGTTTGGCATGCTGTGATAGCGACAATATTCATGATATAGTTGATGAACCGGCAATGCATGTAATCAGTTTTACATTAATATAATGAGCAATATTGTGGTATCTTTTATTTATTTTACTTTTTAGCTTCAAAGCTCTGACTAGTTTTTCTGATATCATAAAAAATGAAGTCCCGCATGATTCTTCAGTGGGAAAAAATTTGATTATATTAAATCCTTCTATTGTTACCTTATCGACTTGCTCTGAATTCATTATGCCTGGTATTAAATTTATATCGTTTTTTTTGCAAAAGGTAATCATTTCATGGTCAGTGTGACTTGAAATAATAGTATTGGCACCTGACTCTTTTGTTTTTAATGCTTCTTCAGTTGAGGATACTGAACTGGCTAATAATAATATGTTAGGATATTTTTTTGAAATTCCTGAAAGTAATTTTAGGGGGTCTGAACCACGCATTGAAACTTCAATTATTGAAACCCCCTTATTGTTTAAGGTTTCGGCTAACAACATTGCATTATTATAGCTTTCTGGTTTAATAATTGGAATTTCGATGTTATTTTTTAGTCTTGCTAGGAGAACATTTTTCATATTGTAATGTAGTATTATATTGGTTGGTCATAATTATTTCGATTTGTATATACCGCTTCCCTGCGGAAATTTCCTCTTCGACACGTCAGTGTAAGTTGCCATGTAAATTAATTAACATGATAGATTTAATTTTATATTATATATAATGGTTTTTGAAATTATTTAAAATGATTGTTTTGATAACTATTATTTATAGGTGTTGTTCTATTTTATTTTGTCATTTTAATGTAGATGTGAATGATTTATAATTGTAAAATATGTCTTTGTATATCAAGGGTGATTTGTTATTCATGTTGCAGCTTGTTAAAGTTGTAATATTTATTTAGCCGGTTTATATAGAGATTAAAATTTATTTAGGGGGGTTGGGAGGGGAGAGTTAGTTGGGTCCATTATAATGAACCCAACCTATTTATAACTATAGTAGAAGTCTATAATGGGTATAGAATTCTTCATTTTCTGCGAGAGAAATTATTCCTCTCTTGTCTTCAATTTGATCTTCAAAATTCCCGTCAGAAGTGATTCCGTACCATGGTTCTAAGCAAATAAAATCAGCATTAGGGACCTTCCATAGTGCAAAGTATGGTGTGGATGGGATCTCCATTATTCGCTTTCCATACAGAGAATCTTTTATATGTACTCTCTGGGCAGGAAGGTTTTTAAAGTAAAGTGCACCTTGAGAAAAATCCCAACTCTCTAATTGAAAGCTACCCTGAGTAATAGGTATTCCAGCATATTGATTAAGTTGTGTAAAACCATCTTTTCCGATAAATGGCTGTGATATAGATTCAAACTGAATTTCAGTATTTGAGTCAATGTTGAACCCTGGATGTGAACCAATCGAGAACCATAGTCTCCCACTAGATAGGTTTTTAACCTTGTAGCTGACCATTAACCCATCGGCATTCAGTTTGAAAGTGACATTCAGGTTGAAGTTAAATGGGTAATGTTTTTTGGTCTCGTTGGTAGCAATGATGCTTAAAGTTACTGTACCGTCCGTTTTTTCTACAACCTGAAATTCTTGGTGGCGTGCAAAGCCATGCCTTGGCAGAGAGTATTTGCTTCCATTATATTTATAGTGACCATTTTTGAGGTTACCAATAATAGGGAAGAGGATTGGTGCTGAGCAAGGCCATTCAGAACCTTGCCATATCCAGTTCTTTCTTAAATTCGCATGCGAGAAAGAGATGAGTTCTGCACCTTTGACTCGTATTTGAGCTTGATGTCCAAAAGCCTTTAAAGTGAGTAAGTTACTGTCACCCATTAGTCATGTCTCATCGCCATATTCAATTGATAGGTTGCCCTTTTAAGTTGCTCATCAACGAAAAGTGTTCTTGCTATGTCAAATACATCTTGTTGTTCAACTGGTCGTGAGTATGTATTTAAAATCTCATTGACTTGGCTCAGTGTCTTATCTCTATCTGTACCGACATTTACAATAACTTCTAGCCCTTCTGCAATACTGTAGTGTGCTAGTTCGATACCAACAAAAAGACTCTTTTGATATTTGGTGAATGATTCATACTCTTGGGTAATGTTATCTAAACTCACTGTATCTAGAGAGTATCTCGAGTAAAGCTCAGACGGGGCTTCGTTTCGTTGTAACTCTTGAATAATCGCCTGTGAGAATTCGAGTGCTTTTTCATGATCACAGATAGGATTTTTCTGTTTCGAATCGACGTTCAAATCGAATAACTTATCACCAAATCGAAATGCATTTGTATAGTTGATGGCCGTAGGCACTTTGAGAATCTTGGCGCCCAAGGTAAATTCGAATCCGTCGTGCAACTCGGAATTTGCAAGGTTTTCAACATTAAAACGGCTATCTATATGGGTAGGCATCAGTGTGTATTCATTTAGCGTATTCTTCCGCTCGCGAGGTGCTCGCATATAGACATGATTGCCATCAGTGATGTTTAGATGTGCTCCAAAGTAGCCGAATAGGGCGAAATCTCTTACATTTTCACCACTCACCAAGCTTTGAGATATTGAGCGGCCTTCCATCTGTTTTGGAATGTCAAAATCGAAGAAGTCCAATAGGGTTGCTGCAATATCAATGGTTTGGGCGAGTGCGTTACTTTCGACCCCTTTCTGTTGATAGCGAGGATCCCATAAGTAGAATGGGGTGTTAGCGATTTCATTGTAAACAGGCATGATGTTCTTGCCCCACCAATCATGCTCACCAAGTAAGAAACCATGGTCAGTACACACCATCAACATGGTGTCATCCCAAAGGTTATTTTCATCAAAAGAATCAAGCACTTTACCTAAGTATTCATCGCACATAGTAATTAGAGCCTGATAGAATTTCCTTATCAGAGCTTGCTTTTCTGGAGCATCAGTGTTTGCGTTGTAATACATCCAGCCGTCGAAGTCTTGTTGGCTGCATCCGTACATATTCAAGTACTTGTCTGGTACAAAGAACGGTTCATGGGGATCAAAGCACTCTAATTGTAGGAACCAGTTATCTTGGTTGACGTTTTTATCTATGAACTCCAGTCCTTTTTCAACTGTACGGGTAAGAGTATGATCTTGCTCTGACTTCATATAATCGCGGTTGATAAAATCTTGAGTCATTCGCTTTACACGACGATTGATGACGGCTTGTTCCTCTTTTCCATCATAATTGACATGTGGTTTCTCTACATGGCCTTTCCAACAGTCGCCTTCTTGACCGCGGATAAATTCAAAGGTTGTATATCGAGGATGGTAGGTGGCACCGCCATCTCTCCAGTAATGCTTATGATCTGTTACTAGGTGAGTGTGGATCTTGTTTTTTGATAAATGCTCTGGCATTGAAAAATCAAAAGGTTCAAGCGGCCCCCAACTTCTGTGCAGGAAGTTATAGCGACCAGTGTGCATCTCACGACGTGCTGGCATACAAGGCATACTGCCTACATAGAAGTTGTTGAATTGGACACTATGTTTTGCCAAGCGCTCAAAATTCGGTGTGATGGCATCGCCACCATATGTTGAAATATGGTGTTTAGTTAACGTGTCAAACATTAAAACGACAGACTTCATAAAGGACTCCAGAAGAACAACAAAGAGGGACGTTATTGAAACTCCCCCTTGAATATAAGGTGATGCAATTAAGCTACTTTCAAGTAGTCATTGAGTTGGTTTTTGATTATTGATACCTGAGGGCCAAATACAACTTGTACCCCAGTATCTTTAACAACAGTACCGATTGCCCCGTATCGCTTAAACGCGGTCTCATTGACAAGTGATGCGTCATTTACAGTTACGCGTAGTCGGGTTGCACAGCAGTCAAGGACTGAGATATTTCCTTTTCCTCCAAAAGCATCAACAATTCCCGCGAGTTTCTCTTCACCTTCAATTGTTTCTTGTACTTCATTGGTATCTTCACGACCTGGAGTCTTTAGGTTCTTCCAGGTAATAATGAAACGGAAGCTAAAGTAGTAGTAGCAGAACAACGCCGCCCCTATTGGTAATACCATAATCCAGTTTGTCTTATCATTACCTTGAAGGACACCAAATAAGATAAAGTCAATGACACCGCCTGAGAAAGTTTGACCAATAGTTACCTCAAACATGTGGCTGAGCATGAAAGCAAACCCAACACCAATGACATGAACTACATATAAAAGGGGAGCTGCGAATAAAAATATAAACTCCAAAGGCTCTGTGATGCCTGTTACGAAAGCTGTCAGTGCACCAGAAAGTAAGATACCTGCTACTTTGTTTCTATTTTCGACTTTTGCACAATGGTAAATTGCTAGAGCAGCACCGGGTAGGCCGAACATGAAGTCGGCAAAACGTCCTGCCATAAAGCGTGAAACGCCTTCATAAAACTGGGTAGTATTTGGGTCTGCGAGTTGGGCGAAGAAAATTGGTTGTGCCCCCTGGTAGAGTTCGCCATTGACGACCATTTCACCACCGACACTGGTAAACCAGAAAGGCATATAGAAAAGGTGATGTAAACCAAGAGGTAAAAGCCCTTTTAAAGACATACCAAAGAAGAAGGTGCCTAAATAACCAGTTTTATCAACAATAGCACCTAAGCCTGTAATACCACTTTGGAAATATGGCCAAATGAAAAACAGTGCAATACCTAGGAAGATAGAGAAAAACGAGGTGACGATGGGGATAAACCTTGAGCCGCTAAAAAAGGATAGCAGCATAGGCAGTTCTACCTTGTTATAACGGCCATGGGCGTAAGATGTTAGTAGTCCACACAATACACCGCCAAGAACGCCAGTCTGCAAAGTTGTTATTCCTAAGACTGAAGCTTGTCCTTGCATTGCCAAATCGGTAGAGGCTAATTGATGCGTTATAGTTAATAGTGCCTTGATAGTTACATTCATAATAAGGAATGAAAGAACAGCAGCAAGGCCTGCTGTACCCTTATCATTTTTAGCCAACCCTACTGCGATTCCCACAGCAAAAAGTAGTGCTAAATTGGCAAAGACAATTTCACCTGACATTCGCATCATTACGAATATTGCTTGAAGCAACGTATTATCAAGTAAAGGGTATGTCAGAATCGTAACAGGATTAGAGAATACCCCGCCGATCCCTAACAGCAAACCTGCTGCTGGCAGCACAGCTATAGGCAACATAAAGGATTTGCCTAAATTCTGTGCTTTTGAAAACAGTTCTTTTTTCATGATAGATAGACCTTTAACACACGTTAAGAACCGCCATGATAACCACAGGTGTAGCAATTGCTACATTCTGTGTTTGATATTTTGACGAGCTTAACACTTTTATTAAGCCTTTCAGCAAAGGGGGCGCTCAGCATTATCTCTATAATATAGCATAAAGCCGGCCCAGCCTTAAAGCTTCGGTTTGATAGACGAGTGTGCGCTTTAAATCGTGTTGTAGCGAGTGCTACATTGTGTTTTAATGCTGCCAGTTGATTTGGGCTTCATTGGGTTAGTAAGGGTATGGAATTACTTTGGGTCATATTGAGCTTCGATGGTGCTTTGAAGCTTGTATTGGGAGCAATTATTGGTCTTTGTCTTGGCTTAACTGGGGTTGGCGGAGGGGTGTTGATCATACCTATACTTCAGTTTTTCTTCGGTATGGGCACTGTGACAGCTGTTGGTACCGCTAGTTTGATCTCAATGTTTGTTAAGCTAAATGCGGGCTTTTCGCATATTAAAGCTGGTAATGTTGCGTGGAGAAAGCTCGGTCTAATGTTATTAGGGGCAGTTCCGGCAACATGGTTCATTACTGAATGGGTTGTGTATTTCAATAATCATGACCAATATTCACATCAGATCACCCAAGCTATTGATATAGCAATTGTGGGGATTATGCTGCTTTCTTTATTTTCTCTATATAAGAAACGAAACAGTTCGATATCTTCATCAGCTAACTCTCAACCGGAGAGTGGTAAGGCTAAGGCTGTATGTGCTGGTGGTGTATGCGGTGCAGTACTCGGCTCAACAGGGGTTGGCGGCGGTGTTCTGTTGTTACCTGCGTTTAACTCTCTCCTTGGCATTGACCTGAAAAAATCTATAGGCTCATCAGTTGTTATGGCGTTGGCTTTGTCTGGAATTACAGCTTTAAATTATAGCCGAGGTGGGCAAAGTGACATTGCAACTGCTGCTCTGATGACTGCAGGAGCTTTTCTAGGTGTTCCCATTGCAATACGGTTACTTGAACGGTTTAGCGAAAATCAGTTATACAGTTTAACGTTATTGGTAATATTTATTTCGTTATGTTTAACCCTAATGTAGGTTCTGTCCTATTTGGATTTAAAGAATTGATATTGGCGATTTTTTCGTCAGATGTTTGTTCTATTTCTAGTGAGGTGTCATTATGAGTAAAGTTAATGGTTGCCATGTGATGGTAAAGCCGACTGGTTCAATTTGTAATATAGATTGCACCTATTGCTTTTACTTAGAGAAGGAAGCGCTTTATCCTGAACGGAATAAAAACTGGAAAATGTCTGATGAAGTACTTGAAGAGTATATAAGCCAACATATTAAAGCCCAATCAGGAGAAAATGTTGAGTTTTCCTGGCAGGGAGGTGAACCGACCCTGATGGGGATTGAGTTCTTTGAAAAAGTTATTCAACTTTGTGATAAATATGCTAATGGAAAAAGTATTCATCATAGTATTCAAACGAACGGCCTTCTTTTAAATGATTCATGGGGGCAGTTTTTAGCAAAGAATGATTTTTTAGTTGGTTTATCAATAGATGGTCCTGAGCAATTGCATGATCAATACAGACTAACTCGATCGGGTAGGGGCACACACCACCAAGTTATGGCGGCTGTTGATATTCTTAAAAAATATCATGTGGAGTTTAATACGCTAACAGTCGTTGGTAAACATAATGTTAAATATGCAAAAGAAGTTTACCAGTTTTTATTGTCGATTGGCTCTCGTTATATCCAATTTATTCCACTGGTAGACCGTATCGTAAATACTCCTAAGGAATCAACTTTAAAATTGGTTATGCCAGGGGAAAGTGCTGCAACATTAACCCCTTGGAGTGTACCAGCCTTACTATATGGAGAGTTTTTGAGTGAGATTTTTGATATTTGGGTGAGACGGGATGTCGGTAATGTCTATGTTCAGATGTTTGATGTTGCCTTAGGTGCATGGTGCCAACAGCCTTCTGGACTTTGTGTTTTTTCTCCAACATGTGGGCATGCATTTGCTTTAGAGTCCAACGGTGACTTGTATAATTGTGATCATTTTGTATACCCTGAACATAAACTAGGTAATATTAAATCAGTTACTATTTCAGAAATGAATAATAGTGACAGTGCAATTAAATTTGGTCAAAGTAAAAAAGAAAATCTCACAAGTGACTGTAAGAATTGTGAGTTTCTATTTGCTTGTAATGGCGGGTGTCCAAAACATCGATTTTCTATTTCGAGTGGTGGAATGGTAGGACATAACTATTTATGTTCGGGATATAAGGCTTTTTTTAAACATGCAGCCCCTTATCTGACTCAGATGCGTAATTTACTTGATGCTGGATACCCAGTAACAGCTATTATGAGCTTTCTTGCCGAGTTACAGTCGAAAGCAGTTGGAACAAAGCCAAATGCTCCTTGTCCATGTGATAGTGGAAAAAAATATAAAAAATGTTGTAAAAAATAACCTGTACCTTATGGTCTTGTAAATTATTATTGATAGTTCCAGTTTAACAGTGAGATATATGAAAAATATAAATAAAAACATTTCAAATGATATTTTTTTTCTTGACAATATTATTCAGAATTACCCTTGGGGGTGCAGGAGTTCTATATCAGATATTTTTGAAATATCTAACGATAGTAATCAACCAATGGCTGAGATTTGGATGGGAGCTCATCCTAAAGCCAGTTCACAGGTCACTATTGATGGGAAAAAACTACCACTGAATTGCTATGTCAAACAAAATAAGGGAGCAGCAATTGGTCATAAACAGTACCAGAGTTTTGGTGAATTACCCTATTTGTTTAAGGTACTGTCTGCAGGTAAAGCGTTATCCATTCAGGTTCATCCTTCAAAACCGCAAGCTGTGGCAGGGTTTGCCCGTGAGAATGAGCAAGATATCCCATTAGATGCAGATCATCGCCAATATAAGGATTCTAATCACAAGCCGGAAATTATTTACGCTCTGACAGCATTTACCGCCATGAATGGTTTCCGCACAAACGGTGAGATTCTTAAATTATTATCTGATCTCAACAGTCAATTACTTGAAGAACCGTTAAAGCAGTTTAAACAGACACAAACCCCTAAAGGGCTGAGTCTACTATTTAAAACGGTACTTTCGTTCAGCGGGCATGAAAAGCAATCCTTACTTGATAGCCTCATGGCTTGGAGTACTTCGAATGTAGGAAGTTTAGCAGACTTAGTCGAAATGCTCTCGGAGCAATATCCAGGGGATATTGGCTTGTTGGCGCCGTTAATACTGAATGTGGTTGAATTGGTTCCGGGCGAGGCCATGTTCCTAGATGCTGGAACGCCACACGCCTATATACAGGGGACAGGGTTGGAAGTGATGGCTAATTCAGATAACGTCTTACGTGCAGGTTTAACCCCCAAGCACATCGATATCGATGAGTTACTTACATGCTGTAAATTCGAAGCGTTAAAATCGTCAAACCTTTTGATTAAACCAGAACAAATAGGCCAAGAGCTATCTTTTCCTGTACCGGTTGATGACTTCAATTTTACCATCGTAGATATGCCTAATCACTACAACATTGAACTTAAAAGTGGCGAAATTTGGTTTTCGATTGATGCCAAAGCAACGTTTAGTAATATAAAAGGGGAGGAGTTGGTGATATCGAAAGGACAATCAGTATTTATTCCTGCGATGGCAAGGAATATAAAGGTTACGTCCGAGGGTAAGTTGGCCAGAGTATTTTAAAAAAATTATCACAGGACTGACTTTCGATAATTAATGAGAACCCTTTGGAATGGTGTGAAAAATAAAGTCAGCTTCAGAAAGTGATACGTTCTTTTCGTTAAGGATACAAGGTAAGCATGTAGTTAACCAATGAGGCCTTGTTTGGCCTCATCTAAGTCAACATTCCACAGCAGTAAGTTAGTTCTAAGGTTCCTACTCCGGTGCTATTCAATTTGCCTCTTTCATAAATCCAGCCATCTTTAATGTACTAATTTTTAAGTGGTTTTTTGATTTCTTAAATATCTATGTGTGTCGTTGATGATTATAGATGCGTGTGATTGCTCCTCGATTGATGCCGGTATCTCTAGCTACACTTGCGGATAGAGGGCAGCCCCTCAACTTGCAGGTGTCGTATCCGCAAGCTCTACTAACTCAGTTTCTATTTATGCGGTTGCTCACGTGATGCCATCATCGATTTTTTTAGGTCTAGTGGCTCAAGGCCTTGTTACATCAAGGTTTTATTTGTGTTTTCTTTTTATTTTTGTTTTAAGTGCAAATGAGAAGCTAAAACAAAAAAAGTAGTGATTAATATCACATTAATTCTTTGGCTCTCAGTCGGGTTATGAGTCAAATCACGTTCAATATTGACGTCGATTTATTTTATTTTGATGTTGGTTTTTAATTGAACACAACAAAATACAAATAACCGAAAGGAAAGAAAAATGAATAGTGTATGTCGCAACATGGCGAGATTAATTGACTTAAGTGCCGTTCAAGCACAAAACACAAAACAAGATATTTTGGCATGTTCCGAGCTAGCAAAACAGTACAACATTATTTCCATCCACGTGCTTCCAAACTGGACGTCTTTTCTGCGTGAAGAGCTAGAAGGCTACCCGGAAGTGATGATTGGTGGTCCAGTAGGCTTCCCTTCAGGTGGTGTGGCGACGTCAACAAAAGTGGCTGAAATTCATCAGCTAATAGCAGACGGTGCGCGTGAAGTGGATATGGTTGTAAACGTTGGTCGTGTGCTTTCTGGTGACTACGACTACATCGAGCAAGAGCTAAAGGCGGCGGTAAAAGCGGCCCATCCGGTGCCAATCAAAACCATTCTAGAAACACATTACTTAAATGAAGAGCAGATTCGCAAAGTAACAGATATTGCGATTGATGCCGGTATGGCGTGGATGAAAACCGCAACTGGTTGGACTCCGACAGGTGCAACAGTAGAAAACTGCGCAATGATTGCCGATCAAGCAAAAGGTCGCATCGCGATCAAAGCATCAGGTGGCATTCGCTCATTAGAATTGGTCAAACAATTATATTCAGTGGGTGTGCGTCGTTTTGGTCTCAGCATTAAAACGACAAAAGAAGTATTAGAGCAATTGGAAGCTAACCCAGAACTATTCCCAGAATTAGATCACGAATAATCACAAGGTCATGAGTCGTATTTTCGATACGACTCATGGCCTTGTAATAAGTGGTTCTATCGCCTCCTAAATAACAAAATAATTACCTTACAGGTGCGATAAATGAAAGATTTAGTATTAGCTATAGATATTGGTACCGGAAGTGCCAGAGCTGCTCTGGTTGAAAAATCCGGTCGTATCATTGAAATAATCCAACAAGAGCACGATCAGATCACACCGAAAACAGGTTGGTCTGAGCAAAAACCATCATCGTGGTGGCTAGGTGCTCAAACTTGTGTGAAACAACTGCTGTCTCTTCACAAAGAGAAGGTGAGCAACATCGCAGTCGTCTCCGTTTGTGGTCAAATGCATGGCACAGTTTTACTCGATAAAAATGGTGAACTTGCGGATGACCGTGCCATATTGTGGAACGATAAGCGCCCAGAAAGCTTGGTAGGCGATTTCACAAACCAGTTTGATGTCGCGGCGCTCGCAAGCGTCGTAAACAACCCACCAACCACGGCATGGCCAGCGTTTAAATTGAGTTGGGTTCAGCACAATCAACCTGATGTTTGGAGCCGAGTACACACAGTGTTGATGCCTAAGGACTTCATCAACTTCAAGTTGACGGGAAACGTTGCCACGGACTACAGTGAAGCTTCATGCTTCTATCTGATGGATCAAGCAAGCCGTCAGTATGATGCGGATATGTTGAAGCGATTCAATATCCCAGCATCGATTCTTCCTCCTATTTTCTTAGCTACCGATGTGATTGGTCATGTAAGTGAGCAAGCATCTCAAGACACTTTAATTCCACAAGGCGTGCCTGTTATCGCTGGTACATCCGATATGGCTGCGACTTTGTTGGGATCTGGTGTGTATCGTTCTGGTCAAGCATCGGATAGCACCGGAACATCCACCCTGATTACCGTGGTGTCTGAGAAGCCAACCGCTGATCTGCTACTAAATAACCTGCACTTAGCGAACCCTGCTTGGGGCACGTTCAGCATTCTTGATGCAGGCGGTGATGCTATGCGCTGGGCTCGCCTTGCTTTGCAAGAGAACAAGATTGGGTATTCAGACTTGGTGACGAAGGCAAAAGCGTCACCCGTTGGTTCGAATAGCTTGCTGTTCTTGCCATACCTCACCGGTGAGCGGAATTCTGAAACCAAAAATTCTCGCGCACAGTTCTTTGGCTTATCTCGAAAACATCGACTTGGCGATATGTTCCGTTCCGCCATGGAGGGGGTGGCGTTTGCTGCGAAGAAGAACCTTGATTCGATGGTGAAGCAGACAGGAAACATTGAACAAATGATTGCTTCTGGTGGCGGTGCCAAAGATGAATTTTGGTTAAAAATCAAGGCTTCGGCTTACAACGTTCCCATCGTTAAAACTGATGTTGAAGAGAATGGTGTGCTTGGCTGCGCCATGCTCGGTGGTGTTGGTGTGGGCTTATTTGACTCCGTTGAGCAAGCGGCGAAACGTGTCGTCATATTCGATAAAGAAATCCTGCCGATCCCAGAATGGGTCGACCATTATCAAGCCATGTTTGAGGTGTATGACGATCTTTATACTTCCTCACAGCGCTTTTATAACCGCTTAGATCAGCTTGATTCGTTAGCAGAAAATTTGAATAAGGATGTACAATATGGCTAATACAGCAATTAATGGTGCACCAAAAACCAATGAAGACGTTGAAGCATTAGAACTGGATACCAGTTGTTACTTACCGGCGATTCCTTGGGGTAAATTCCTAATGGTCTGCTTGGTGTTTGTTCTGTGGGGCATCGCGGGCAGTTTGAACGATGTTTTGATTCCTCAATTTCGTAAAGGTTTTGAATTATCAGACACCCAATCAGCATTGGTTCAATCGGTATTCTTCTTTGGTTATTTTGCGTTTGCGATTCCTGCCGCAACCGTGGTGAAGAAATACTCTTACAAAACGGCAATCGTTGTGGGCTTGGCGCTTTACGCCTTGGGTTGTTTCTTATTCATTCCTGCTGCGAATGTGATGACTTACGGCGCGTTCCTTGGCTGCTTACTGATTGTTTCTTCAGGTTTAGCATTCCTAGAAACGTCATGTAACACATACTCAACGCTACTTGGTCCAATTGATTCATCGACACAACGCATCAACTTTTCTCAAGTGTTTAACTCTGTTGGCGTATTCGGTGGTATTTTCATCGGTCAGCAACTGGTGTTTAGTGAATCAGACGTTTCGCACGAAGAACTGCTTGCGATGGCACCTGAAGCGGCAAACGTTATTCGTCATGAAATGGTAGAACAGGTGGTTACACCGTACCTATTCATGGGCGTGTTCCTGCTAGTGATTGCGGCAATCTTTATCTTTACTAAGTTCCCAGCATGTCGCCCTGAAACAGTACAAGATGAACCAAAGGTAGACATCAAAGAGTCTTTTGGTCGCTTGATGCAAATCCCTCACTTCCGTAAAGGTTTGATGTCTCAGTTCCTATACGTTGGTGCTCAGGTAGGTATTTGGTCATTCACAATCCGTTTCGCTCAAATGATTTATCAAGGCATGACAGAGCATAGCGCGGCAAACTACCTAATGGCAGGTTTGGTACTTTACGCTCTTGGTAAAGCTGTCGCGACCGCGATGATGAAGCGACTAGAACCTTCAAAGCTGCTTGGTATCTACGGCATCATCAACTTTGTACTGATTACGTTCGCGGCGATTAATCCATCAGAACTGTCTCTGTTTGCTCTTATCGCATGTAACTTGTTTATGTCGCCATGTTTCCCAACAAACTACGGCTTGTGTATTAAAGGTCTAGGTAAAGATACACAGTTTGGTGGCTCACTAGTAGTAATGACCATCGGTGGCGGTGCAGTTATCCCACCTCTAATGGGTATGATTTCAGATGCGCTAAGCGGCAACATGCAGATTGCTTTCCTTCTACCTGCTGTGTGTTTCGCTTACATCGCTTACTTTGGTTTCTACTGTAATAAGCGAGGTCTGTAATGGATAACATTCAAAGTTACACCGGTCATATTGGCATTCCAGTACAGGATGTAGAAACGAGCGTAAATTTCTATCAAAAGTTGGGTTTCGATATCTTAGAGCGTCATCAGCTTGATAGTGGAAATGGTGGTAAAAACCACATCGCGTTTGTCGCAAAAAATGGCGTGTTATTGGAGTTTTATCAACTATATGGTGAAACTACGAGCAAGCGAGAAGGTGCCATCAACCATGTTGCAATCAAAGTGGAAAACTTAGGAGAGGTTCAAAATCTGTTAGGAGAACTTGATATACCATTGGTCGATGGTCCAACGCCTCTGCCTTTCGGGCAAAATGGGGTGACCTATATGATGATTGAAGGCCCAGATAGAGAACGTATTGAGTTCGATGAGTTTCAGTAAGCGATAAAGATGTTGTGGCGGGTTATCCCGCCATATTTTGTTTGAGGAAGAGTATGTTCGCAGAAGAGCGCCAAGGGCTAATTGTTAAGCAGTTAAATCTAGTGGGAAAGGTTTCGGTCAAAGAGCTTTCTGAACTTTACTCCGTAACCCAAGCAACAATACGTAATGACTTGAAATCGTTGGAAGATAAAGACCTCCTTATCAAAACCTATGGTGGAGCACTAGCAAAAACCGATGCCCATCATGAGCTCGATTCAGACACTCGCCAAAGCATCAATGAGCTAGCAAAGCTTGCGATAGGCAAAAAAGCGACTGAGCTAATAAAAGACTATCAAACGGTGCTTTTAGATACGGGTACTACAACCTATCACATCGCAAAACACATCCAAGACCATCGTGGGCTTACCGTGGTGACCAACGATTTTGACATCGCAAAGCTGTTAGAGCTTTCTCCTTATATTCAAGTCTTTCTCTTAGGTGGCTTTGTAAAAACAGGCTATCACTGCACTTACCATAACCACTATTCAGCCATGCTTCGCGAGCTAAATATTGATATTGCCTTTATGGGTACCAACAGCCTAAATGGTGAGGGAGCATTCGCTGCAGATATTCAACTCGCTCAAACCAAGCGCTTGATGGTGCAGCGCTCAAACAAAGTTGTGATGTGTTGTGATAATGATAAGTTTGAACGTAAGGCATTTTCTCGATTCGCAACGCTTGATGATATAGATATTGTGATTGCAGATAGGCTCCCTGAAAATACTGAGCACTTTGAAGAGCACGATATCGAGTTACTTCTTGTAGACGACTTTTAACAGCATTTCACAGGCTCATAATTATACTGAGTTCTTGCCTTAAGCTGTACTACCTTTGAGAGATAAAGCTTCTTTAAGGTTTTGATACAGGGTGAGGTTGTGAACGTTTCTTAGTCAAAATTGCGTTCAATTTGACGAATACACCTAGCTGTGTTCATATACTCCCTTTTTAGGGAATGCACCATACATACTGACCACTTCAAAGAACTCTTTCAGCCAGTCTATGGACATCGCCAAGGTATTAAAGTAATTGATCTGTTCCATTAAGACTGAACAATGTGGTAAGTCACTTTCCAATCCTGTAATTATTCATTAACTACTAATCTAACCTCAGATCGGTTGAAACCACCGCCATCAACCCTAATTTTTCTGTGTTTGTGATGTTGAGCGATGGCTTTTGTGGTTTCAGACAGTAGATGATTAACCCGTCAAGTAATTTCAGCATGAAGCCGTGTAGACTCCGGTGGCGAGAATGCTCTATCTGAGAAATGTTTTTCAGTTGGTCATTGATGGTTTCGATAATGAACCTTTTTGATAACATTGCACTATCTCAAGCAGCAAGTACTTTGGGTTTCATGTTTTTACGGTGAGTCGTAATAAGAGTGATCCATTCCTCTTTTAAATCGGCGGTAAGTACTTTGCTGATATAGCCCTTTTCAGCGTAGAGTTTATCGAGTAGATCTTTTGATAGTTCTCGAACTGGCTTTCTATCATCAGTATTCGCGGGTGTGAGTTTGACTACAACGATATTAAGGTGAGTTAGAGTCATTAGTCGCAACATATCTTAGGGTTTTGTTTTAACTGAATTCGTCTAACTCAAAAGTGAATATTTAATGAGTAGCGATTCAAAGAACCAAATTAGGCTTATTTATACATTACCGGAATATTGTTGATAAATACGGTCTTAGGATTATTGTAAAACTCAACGAAGTCATTGGCATTTACTTCTTCCGGGTAAGAGCCGTAATAGTGCCCTTTCTTGCCTTGTTCTTCGTTGTTGTTACGCCAAACCAAGGCATAAGCAACTCTTGATGTTTTATCACTGGCAAAAATGCCTGCAGCAAATCGTTCGGTCCAAAAGTTTTCTTGCCAGACACCTTCTTGACCTGCTTCAGACAAAGCTGATATTTTTCCTTTAGATTCAGCTAATTCGGTCAGGTTGGCGAGACCTTCGACAAAAAGGGCTTGTTGTTCATCTACCGATGTTTGGTTGGCTGGGTGGCCTAAATCCCAGTAGTTATCATAGCCAATAATGTCGATATAATTATCGCCTGGATAACCGTATTGGTAAGACTGTTCAAAGTTAGCCATATCTATACGTGAACGATCGGGGGAAAAGGCATAAATTAAGTTATTTTGTTCGTTGTTATTCAGGTAATCAACGGTGTATTGCCACAAAGCGATATAATCTTGTTCAGAGGTGTGTCCTTTGCCCCACCAAAACCAATCCCCGTTATGCTCATGCCAAGGCCTGAAAATCACGGGTATCCAAATTTCACTTTCATCCACCGTTAGTTTCAGCGTTTCGTTGAACGCGATAAAGGCATCCAAGTAAGCGGTTAATTGGTTGTGGTGTTCACCATCAGGAATTAGGGTCTGTACATAAGGTATCTTTGACCAGGAGTTACTTTGGTCGACAGGGCTATACATATGCCAGGAGATAGTATTCACACCTCCCATTTTGAACGTTTCTTTGATGTAATTGACGTAATCGCTGAATTTAACACCATCAAGGTTCTTGTCATGTCCTAAACCAATGCCGCCGATATCAGCCCCAAAGACAGCGGGGAAAGATCCAGTTACCGCTTTAATGTCTGAATGGATTGAACCATCCTCATTATAGCCCCACCATTTCGTACCGTACGCCAGCGAGTCCTCATGTCCGAATAACACCTGATCGCCGAGTTTGGCTAAATTATGATAGAGTGCCTTTGTCTCTGAAGTCGCATTAGGATTAGTAAGGCTCGGATCTGCCGCTGCTGCTAAAGGTATTGCTGCGAGTATCGAAAATACTAAAAATCCATGTTTCATATTATTTCCTTACTTTAAGTTATCGCGATAAGCCCTTTGGCAATCTTGGTTCAAAGTGACCTCGATGCCAAAGGGGTTGTTTTTATTGATTTTTACACTATTTAAAGGTGACTATATAAAGCTGAGACTTAGAACCAAACCTCGGCCTGGATTCCGAAGTTGAATCCTTCGGTCTTGCCTGCGTATGAAGCGCCGCCCGGTCCAAAGCCTTGATCTCCGGAGTAACCATGCTTGCCGGTGTTGATGTTCTTGAGTGACTCATCCCACTTGGCATAGGTTGCAAAAACACGTAGTTGAGGACGAGCCCAGTAGCCTTCCTCGAGGTGAAGGGTTGGTGCTATTGTCAACTTGGTCATACCGCCATTGGCACCATTATTGGTCTCTTGGGTGGTGTTGTTTTGCTTAAGGTGTTCATAACCAGCCTCAAATTGCAGCGAGAAGTACTCGTTGAAGTGGTATGAAGGCCTCGCACCGACTGTCCACCAAACCCTTTCGCCGCCGGCTTGGGTGAAATCATCATCATTGTGGTAGATGGCAACAGGCTGGATTGCCCAGTTATCAAACTCCGAGATGCCCGAGAGGGTAAAGCGGTATGATGATTGGTCTTTGTAGTTTGCCTCGCCCCAGCCAAACTTACTCATATTGGTACCAGCGCCCATTCCTGTGCCGTACTGGACAACAAACTCGGTATAGCCCGTATCACCAAAGCCCATGAAGCCGCCAGCTCTGTCGTAAGCAACGGTGACAGCAAACCCATCATCAGCAGCCTCCGGACTGCAGATATATCCTTCGTCACATTCCCTGATCGGGTTGTGGCCAAGGTTCATCCAGAAGGCCTCTACTTTGACTGAATCTATGTCACTGAGGATAAATTCAAATCGTGGTTTGAAAATAAGAGTATCGGCGTAGCCCACTCCCTCGATTGGATCTTTGGTGTAACCTTCTTTGCCCCATGAAACCAAATCAAGATCCATCAAAACGTTATCGGTCAGCGGGATACCCCAAACACCGCCGCCAGTACCATTGGCCTGGTGGTAATCCCAGTCAAGAATGTGCGAGGAGCGGTTTTTCATGTAGCGCTTACCGGCCCAGAAAAGCATGGAATCAGGAAGTTGAGGTAGGCCACCGATTTCAGCAAAGGCTTCTCGGGTGACAAAGGTGCTGGTATCAGCTGCCCAGTCAGAGGTATTGCGGGTTTCACTTTGGAAGCGAACTTTGGTTCTCGCCCATGCACCGCTTGTGTGGTTGAACATTAGATCCGGTGATAGGTCAACTTTGGTTTCATTTTCATTACCCAGGCGGTAGCGGCCCATATCGGTCAGACGGAAACTATCACTGCCCATACCTTGGTCATTCCATAAGGTGCCACTTTTGACATAACCATGGAAATTAAAATCACCCACTTCAATGGCGCTTTCGGCAAGCGCGTTATTTGACAGGGAAAATAGAACAAGGGCAGAGCACAGTTTTAATTTAGATCTATTCATTTGCTTCACTATGTTGTTATTTAAAAGTTGTGTTTAGGCGTGCGAATACCTACGTCAGGTTCGCATCAAGGTTTAAATAGAGTGGTGGTGGCCACCACTCTTAAATTTATGGTTTGTTATTAGTACGCGAAGATTTTTTCGACGTTCGGGTAGGCAGCTTGCTGGATTTTGACAATCATTTTGAACCGCATGGCTGACAGGATATCCCGATAGCCGGTATCGTTAATAAGGTTGTTTATCTCATGCGGATCCTTATTGAGATCAAACAATAACTCCTTGCCTTCGCTATCACAGTAATAGCGGTGGCTTTCGTCCCTGATTGATACCTGACGCATGCCGTTGGGTTCAAACTGCTCAGTCAGAATCAATGACTTGTGTTGGTCTGTCTGGCCCCGCATTAAAGGTAGCAGCGATTGCCCCTGAATTTCTTTTGGGATAGGAATACCAGCCAAATCCAGCATGGTCGGCAACCAGTCAACACTTTCCACTAATTGCGAATAAGATTGTCCCTTGAGCTTTTTCGGGTAGTGAATAATGAATGGCACGTTGGTAATGACATCTTCACCCGGCATGCCCTTTTGCACCCGACCATGATCACCAATGTACTCACCGTGATCGCTGACAAAGACAATAATGGTATCGTCGTACTGGCCTGTCTCCTTGAGCTTGTTCGTCAACTGACCAACGCAGTCATCAACATGGCTGACAAGGGCCATGTAATAGCGCCTGATCTCTTGCCACTCTTCGTTGCTGATCCCTTTAAGCTTATCCATCACCTGCTCTTCATTGCCAGTCACCGGTAACGGCATATCTTCTGCATTATACAGGTCAAGGAACCTGCGTGGCGGGTTAACCGGTGCATGAGGCGCGTAGTAGCCCGCAATACAGAAGAATGGGTTATTGTCATTCTGGTGACGTTCGAAAAAGTCCTTGGTTAACTCGGTGACAAAACCTGAGTGGGTCAGGTGTTCATCGGCTTCGAAAACGAATGGAGTTTCAGGATCGCGCTTGCGGTCACTATATTCAGGCTTGCCAAAGCGCTTGGCCTGAGAAGGTAGGCCAGTTCGCACTGCTTCAAGGCTCTCAGGGGAGACTTGTTCGACCCACTTGGTGTATGGATCGTCATAACAGCCTGGTTCATCGGAAATCACGCGCTCGTCAAACCCATAATCTGGGTGGTGCTCACGGTGGTCACGGAATGAGTGCGGCAAGAAGTGCAACTTGCCAAAATTTGCCGTTTTATATCCATAAGGCTTCAGGCGGTGTTGGATAGTTAACAGATCCTCAGGTACAACCGGACCGTTAGTGCCGATACCGTGAGAACTGCAGTAGCGACCCGTCAGCAGGGAAACCCGGCTTGGGCCACAGATAGGACTTTGGGTGAAAAACTTTTCAAACTTTGCCCCATGGTTACCAAGCCAATCGATATTCGGGGTTACGGCAATCTCATTGCCATAACAGCCTAGAGAGTCCTTGCGCTGCTGATCGGTAAAGATAAGCAAGATATTTGGTCGTTTGATCATCATCCTTTTCCCTTAGGCTTTGCTTTCGGAAGCGGCAATGTTGGCGTTTAGTTCAGGTTCTTCTTGTTTTTCATCAATCAGTTCACCCGGCTCGGCCACCTTATTGGCGTAGCGGACAAATGGAAGGTAAACCATGATGCCGATAGCTAGGCAGCCTATTGCGACAACGAAGGCCTGCCATGCACCACCTGATGCGAGGAAAGCTCCGAAACCAACTGGGGTAGTCCAAGGTACCAGAATACCCAGCGGTGGAACGAAACCGATGTAGGTCATGAAACTTGCAAAGCCCAGCATTAGAGTTGGTGCAACTACAAATGGTATGGCAAACAATGGGTTAAGGATGATTGGCAGGCCGAAAACTGCGGTTTCACAGATGTTAAAAATACATGGGATGATGGCAATTTTGGCTACAGTACGATAATGGACACGACGCGACACCATTAGAATAGCAATGACAAGGGCTAGGGAAGCACCAGCACCACCGATGTTGGCGTAAAGATCGTATGACAGCCAAGTTACATCATGCGGAAGATCCCACATGGCTGAGCCTTCCGCAACTGCTCGTAGGTTGTCATCTTGCATAGGACCAAACAGGAGTGAACGCACGCCGCCAAGTACAGCACCACCGTGGATACCGAAGATCCAAAGCATGTTCTGGATAACGTCCAGCGTTAGGATCCCCCAAACATTACCAGCAACGTTAGATAGTGGCGCTTGGATCAACAAGGTGATCATGTCTGGCATTGAGGTGTTGTAGATAGCAAAAACACCAGAGAAAGCGGCAAACATTGAAAGTGTAAGGGTGGCAGGAAGTAGCTCGGCAAAAGACTTTGCAACCGCTGGTGGTACTTGATCCGGCATTTTGATCTTCAGCCTGTCACTGGCGGCCAGGGCATGGAATAGCCTTGTTGCCATGATGGCTATCAGAACTGCAGAAAACAGCCCACGCGAACTGGCATAGGCAATAGAGAAGTCTGGTGTCATGATGAAGAAGGCTGCCAGTGCTACTAGGCCGGTAGCGATAGGATCTTTGCCTTCTTTCATTGCGAGCAGTGATGCCAGTTTAAAACAGGCAAATAGGGCGAACATATTCAGAGTACCATCAACCAATACTTGAGATACGTCGGTGAGATAGGTGACTAGCCCGTGTTCTTTGCCAAGGAAAGTCGGCAAACCAAACAGGTTATTTAACGCGAGCTGGGTGAACAGGATAAAGAAAGATGCTGGCATGATCAGCGGTAAGGTGCTGATAAATGTATCCCGGACAGAGGAGACATATTTGTTATTCGCAAAGGCGTTGATCTTGGCGCCATGCTTGTTAAATAAGTTTTCGAGTATTTTCATGATTTCACTTCACGTTGATTTTTATGTTTTAGGTCAATGTGGAGCATGCTAATACAGTTGAATGAAACAATGAAACTGTTTTTTCATGGATTTTCATTGTTTGTGATCAAGTACAAAAAGTGATTGGAGTTGATGGGAGAAAATTCCATCGCTTATGAAGGGCCTATTTATCGGGGGATGCCTATTAGTACTTGGCTGGTAGGCCTTCGCCGTCAGGATCGGCGAAGGAGAAAGTCACAAAGGTGAGTTTCATAAAATGAAACGCTAATTTTTCCCGTGCAAGGTGCGAGGTAGGGTATCGAGATCCCAGTTGCTGCTTGGACGGAATTTGGCAACGGACTCCCTGACAACTAACTTTCCAGTTAACCTTTTCAGCTCTGCCTGGTTCCAATCACTGCCTGATTTGGTCTGCTCGATACAGATATCAATCATCTCCTCTGCCATTGATGACAGTGGCATCTCAACTGCTGTTAGCCGAGGAAAGGTGTACTGGGCGAGCTCAGAGCCCTCAAGGCTGATCACTGAAATATCTTTGGGGATTTCATAGCCAAACTGGCGCAGCGTGGCCATGACTTCAGCTGCCATTTGATCCGTGGCTGTGATAACAGCACTGAAATCGCCTAAAAAACTACACAATTCTGTAGCCGCGGCAGCACCATCTTCAATATTGTCGATAATCAGCTGGGCATTGAATGGCAGAGAGCGCCTTTCATGGCCATGTTTGAACCCTTCGATATAAGGAATGGCATTGGAACCTGTTCCCGGGATCAGGGCTATATCTGAGTGCTTGTGGGCCATCAAGAAGTTACAGGCCGAGGTACAAGCTCCAGCATGATCGTAACCGAATGAAAATTGGCTTAACTTTTCTTTGGCACTAAAGGTAAACAAGTTACTGTTATTAAATGAAAAATCATCAATGTCACTGGTTTTTAGGCTAGGCTCAATCAATACAATAGTTTCGCAGCCACTGTCTACTAGCATCGCAAGGTAGGACTTTTCCTGAAAGGTATTGTTGCAACTATTGAATAGTTGCAACTGGAGACCTTGCGAGTGGGCATACTGCTGGGCAGTATTGTAGAACTGACCAAAGCTTGATGATGACATCTGTGAAACAATAATGCCCAGCGTCCCCTGCTTGGTTACCGTCGCACTGGCGGAACTGGCTCGTTCAGAGAGCAGCGCGTTGGTCTGCTCCGGGTTATAGCCCAAGGTACGTGCAGCCTTGAGTACAGCCTGCCTTGTTTCCTCTTTGACTTTCGCATTGCCGCTGAATACCCGCGAAACCGTCGCCTTCGAGACATTGGCCATTGCCGATACATCAGTAATTGTGGTCATACTTTTCCTTTCTTTATCCCGTTGCTGCCTAACTGGCCCACGGCCCCCACTCTGTGTCTGCTTGATTTCATGAACTGCGTTATGTTTTTTCATATTATATCAAAAAAAGAAAAAGATGGGTTAAATAAAAAAACCATAAAATCATTGGCTTAAACATCGCATGTAAAGGATTAAACATTAATCTTGCGTTAGATCGTAACAAAAATAGTGTGCGTCACCTC
This sequence comes from Photobacterium sp. DNB23_23_1, assembly GCF_052873815.1. NCBI lineage: Bacteria > Pseudomonadati > Pseudomonadota > Gammaproteobacteria > Vibrionales > Vibrionaceae > Photobacterium > Photobacterium sp. DNB23_23_1. The sequence continues at coordinate 26,424 of NZ_JBNNXT010000056.1, forward strand.
TCAATTCATGGCTAAAATGTTTATGGTTTTCATTTATTTCATTATGATGAAACTTATGAAACGATTGGTCAAGTTAAAGGAAACGAATTATGTACAAGATCATGCTTTGCTGCTCAGCCGGAATGTCCACCAGTATGTTGGTACGAAAAATGGAACAAGCTGCGGCGGATAACAACATCGAAGCCGCCATTGCTGCTCATGGTGCTGATCAGTTTGATCAACAGCAGGGGGAATACGATGTGATCCTGCTTGGCCCTCAAGTGGGGTACATGAAAGATTCCCTGACTTCCCGCGCTGATGGTAAGCCTGTTGAAGTGATCAACCCGATTGATTACGGCATGCAAAATGGTGAAAAAGTGTTGAACTGGGCGATCTCACTGATCTAAAGGAGCTGAAAATGGATAAGTTAGATCTTGAAGAATTGGTGATGGGGATTATCGTCAATGCTGGCATGGCTCGCAGTTTGAGCTATGAAGCCCTTCAACTGGCAAAAAAAGGCGAGTTTGATAAGGCACAGGAGCAACTGGATCAAGCTCGCAACGCTGCCAATGAAGCTCACGCAGTACAGACCCAATTGATTGAACATGACCAAGGTGAAGGCAAAGTTCAAATGACCCTGGTTCTGGTGCATGCGCAGGATCATTTGATGACCTCGATGCTCTGCCGTGAGTTGGTTGAAGAAATGATTCAGCTTTACAAGCGATTGGGGTAAAGAAATGAGAATCGGTTTTGATATTGGTGGCACCAAAATAGAAACACGAGTCCTTGCTCTTAACGGTGAAGAAGTCTTTCGCAGCCGGGTGGCAACCCCAAAAAGCTACGAGCCTTTTGTCGAGGTGATTTTAGAATCGGTTTGGGCGGCCGAACAAGCGGTTGGCGCGCAGTGTTCGGTCGGTATTGGTTTGCCCGGCGCCGTCTGCCCGCATACCGGGCGGATGAAAAATGCCAATTGCACTTTCCTCAATGGTCACGATCTAAAAGCTGATCTAGAAAGTAAATTGGGTCGACCTGTTTATATCGAAAATGATGCCAACTGTTTTGTCTTGTCCGAAGCCGTAGACGGTGCGGGCAAGGGCAAGAAGGTCGTCTTCGGCGCAGTGTTGGGAACTGGATGTGGTGGGGGATTGGTGGTTAACCAGCAACTTATCACAGGCTGCAATGCGATAGCAGGTGAATGGGGGCACAATCCTTTGCCCAACTATTCTCCTGAGGTTGATGGGCCTGCTCGCACTTGTTACTGCGGGCAAAAAAATTGCATTGAGAGCTTCATTTCCGGCACCGGATTTAGTCGAGGCTTTAATCAGCAACACGGTACTGATTTCAGTGCCCCACAACTGATTGATCTGTCGCAGCAAGGTGATGGGAAAGCGCGCCATGCCTACCGGATGCTTGTTGAACAAATCGCCCGAAGTGTCGCCAGTATCATCAATGTCATCGATCCCGACACTTTCGTGATTGGTGGTGGCATGTCAAATGTGCCAGGGTTGATTGAAGATGTGAAGCTGGAGACGCCGAAGTATTTGTTTTCGCCTCAAGCCATTGTTGATGTCAGGCAAGCAGTGTTCGGCGATGCCAGTGGTGTAAGGGGAGCAGCATGGTTAGTCCCAGAATGTGAAGAGGCTAGCCTATGTTCCTGAGTGTCGATATTGGTGGCTCGGCCATTAAATTGGCGGTAATAGATGCCAATGGCACCATTGTTGACCGCCAATCAGTTCCAAGCCCCAAAACCAATATTGAAGCCTTTTTTCAAGCCATTACCCCATATATCTCTCTGCAGCTTGAGCACTACCCGATAAAAGGTATCGCGGTTAGCTCATGTGGTGCCGTTGATTGCGACTCCGGTGTTATTTTTGGCTCCAGTGCCTTGCCGTACCTGCATGGGCCAAATATCAAACATGGCTTCGTTGAACAGTTTGGCTTGCCGTGTGAGATTGAAAATGATGCCAATTGTGCAGCGTTGGGAGAGCTATGGCTGGGTGAGGCCGCCGAGGCTAATGACTGCTGTTTGGTGGTGATCGGCTCGGGGATTGGCGGGGCCGTTGTGATCAACAGTGCTGTCACTCATGGGTACCAACTGCACTGCGGAGAGTTTGGTTACATGATTGCCGGTTACGACAATGGTTTTCCCCTGACTTTCAGCGATGTGGCATCAACCCGTGGGTTGATTGAATCGGCTGCTAAAGCTATCAACCAACCTGCAGGGAGCCTCAATGGCTTGACGGTGTTTGAGATGGCTGATCAGGGTAACGAGGAGATCGGCGCGGTCATTCACCAATGGTACCAGCATCTTGCTACGGGCCTTTTTAATATTCAGTACTGCCTTGATCCTGAGCTTATCCTGCTCGGCGGGGCTATCAGTAGCAGGCCTGATCTGATTGACCACCTCAATCAGCATATCGATGCCATTTTGCACCAACAGCCGGTTTGTAAAATTCGGCCACGGCTGAAGATATGTTCGGCTGGCAATGATGCCAATCTTATCGGCGCTCTCTATCACTTTTTATCTCGCTGTCCAGAGGCGGCGTGATAGATCTTTTTTGAGGTCACTATGACAACGTATACTTTTCCTCAAGGTTTCCTATGGGGAGCTGCGGCTTCGGGTATTCAAACCGAAGGCACCAAGAATAAAATCCATGATTCAATTTGGGATACCTGGCACCGCGACCATCCTGAGCGTTTTTTTAAGGAAATTGGATCAGCTAAAGTCTGTGAAACTTATGATCGCTATCAGGAAGATGTCCAGCTGATGAAGCAGGTCGGTTTCAACTCCTTCCGTACCTCTATCCAGTGGTCGCGACTGATCAAGGATCTGGAAACCGGTGAACCTTGTCAGGATGCCGTTGCTTTCTACACGGCTTACTTCGAGGAAATGATAGCCAATGGCATAACGCCGATGGTAAACCTTTACCATTTTGATATGCCTGCTGTGTTGCAGGAGCAGTACGGTGGCTTTGAATCCAAACATGTCATTGGCCTGTTTGTGAAATACGCTGAAACAGCGTTTAAATCCTTTGGTCATTTAATCAAGCACTGGATCACCTTCAATGAACCGATTGTGCCGGTAGAAGGCGGATACCTGTATGATTTCCATTACCCATGCAAAAAAGACGGTAAGTTGGCTGTTCAGGTAGGTTTTAACATTACGGTCGCCCATGCTAAGGCGGTGTTGGCTTTCCGTGAAATGGCATGTGAAGGGCAGATTGGTACTGTACTCAACCTGACACCAAGCTATACCCGTGACGATCGCGAGGAAGATAAGCAGGCTGCGCATTATGCTGACTTGCTATTCAACCGCAGCTTCCTCGACCCAATGGTATTGAACTACTACCCAGAGGAACTGTGTCAGATCCTCAAGCATCACGATCTGATGCCGGAAGTTGCTGCAGAGGAAATGGCAGCGATTGAATCAGCCAAAGTCGATTTCTTGGGTGTGAATTACTATGTCCCTCGTCGTGTAAAAGCACGTGAAGCCGAGTATGACCTAGCGTATTTCACACCGGAGTATTACTTCGAGAACTACATCAACCCAACGGGTCGTTTCAACCCTTATCGAGACAATAACGAAATTTTGCCGACGGCAATCTACGATATCGCTAAGAATATCAAGGATAACTATGGCAACCTGCCTTGGTTCTTGGCTGAAATTGGTATTGCCATGGATGAAACTTCGGAAGGCGCAGCACAAGAAGATGGCATGATTGATGACAGCTTCCGTACTTCGTTGATGAAAGAACACCTTGTTCAACTGCACCGTGCGATTGATGATGGGGCGAACTGTTTCGGTGTCCACCAGTGGACCTTCATTGATAACTGGTCATGGACTAACTCTTTCAAGCGCCGCTATGGCTTCTTCCGTTTAGATCTTGAAACCGGCCAGCGTATTCCCAAGCGCCACGGTCAGTGGTTCAAATCGCTCGCTCAGAGCAATAGCTTCACTGCCGATTAATTCTCTCAATACCTTCCAAAGCCACCCTGTTTTTACAGGGTGGCCATGAGTAAAAATTATGACCTCTATATCTGCTTGCCATGTCATGGCAAAGCCGGCAAGTAATATCTGTAATCTGAACTGTGAATATTGCTTTTACCTCGATAAAGCGGCTTTGCGTACAGAAAACAACAGAGGTTGGCAGATGAGCGAAGAGACTCTTGAGCTTTACGTGAAGCAGCATATTGCGGCCCAACAAGGCCACTTGGTGGAATTTACCTGGCAGGGCGGAGAGCCTTCTATGCGGGGGCTGGACTTTTTCAAAAAAGCGATCGCGCTTTCTGAACAATATGCTGACGGTAAACAAATCCAACACTCCTTCCAGACCAACGGCATAGGGCTTGATAGTGAATGGGCCCGCTTTTTGGCAAAAAATGACGTGTTGGTGGGCCTCTCTATTGATGGACCGCAAGCGATACACGATACCTACCGGGTTTCCCGCTCGGGGAGAGGGAGCTACCAGCAGGTAGTGAACGCTCTTTCTTTACTTAAAGAATATGACATCAGATTCAATGTGTTAACGGTTGTTGGTAGCCACAACGCAGAGTCTGGGGCTGAATTATATGAACACTTTCGAGAGCTTGGGATAAAGTACATTCAATTTATCCCGATTGTGGAGCGAGTGGCAAGTAGCCAACCTGGATTGCACCTGTGCCAACCGGGCGATGCGGTTGGAGAATTGGCACCATTCAGTGTTGATGCGAACCAGTTCGGCCAGTTTCTCTGTGATGTGTTTGATATTTGGGTTAGGCGGGATGTTGGAGACGTCTTTGTCCAAGCCTTTGATGCAACGCTGGCAAGTTGGTGCGGGCAACCAAGCGGTATTTGCGTCCATTCAGCTGAATGCGGTCATGCCTTTGCGCTTGAGGCCAATGGCGACCTATTCCAATGTGATCATTTTGTCTACCCAGAATATAAATTGGGAAATATCCACCAACAGACAATCCGCCAGCTCAATAATAGTAAGGAAGCGATCGCATTTGGTCAGAATAAACGGGCGAGTTTAAATCCTAGCTGCCAACAGTGTACCTATCGCTTTGCTTGTCATGGTGGTTGCCCCAAACACCGCTTTTCGACGTCCAAGCAAGGGCATCCCCATCATAACTATTTGTGTGGGGGGTATCAGCAATATTACCGCCATACCGAACCTTATATGAAAATAATGCGTGATTTGCTGAAAATGCAAAAAGCGCCCTCAGACATTATGTCTTTTTTACAGCTCCATTATCCAAACCCCGAGAGTAAACAATAATGGTTATTGAATTAGTTTCATCAATACTGACTTTTGATGGCGCATTGAAATTATTATTAGGTGCTCTAATTGGTTTGTGCCTAGGCTTAACCGGAGTCGGCGGTGGGGTATTGATCATACCTATCTTACAGTTTTTTTTCGGGATGGGGACGGTAATGGCGGTGGGTACGGCCAGTTTGATCTCTACTTTTGTGAAAGTGAATGCGGGCTTGTCCCATATTCGTGCAGGTAATGTTGAGTGGAAAGCGCTGGGATTGATGTTGCTTGGAGCAATTCCGAGCACGGTATTAATTACTGAGCTGGTCATTTATTTAAATAACCATGTGTACTATGCCTCCTTGCTGACCCAAACCGTTGAATTAGCGATTGTTGGCATTATGCTCCTGTCGTTGTTTTCTTTATATCGAAAAAGAAAGCAATCAGCGACAGTACATAATGAGCAGGCGGCTCCAAGGGGAAAACACGTTGCTATGTGCGCGGGAGGGGTCTGTGGTGCTGTGCTGGGTTCGACCGGTGTTGGCGGTGGCGTCATGCTGCTGCCGGCATTCAATTCGCTATTAGGGATTGATTTGAAAAAATCCATTGGTTCATCGGTAGTGATGGCATTGGCTTTGTCGGGGATCACTGCTTTGAATTACAGCCGTGGTGGCCAAAGTGAGTTATCAACGGCCGTTATTATGACGATGGGCGCATTTGTTGGTGTCCCGGTGGCAATCCGTTTGGTCAAAAAGTTTTCCGAGCAGCAATTATATACCCTTACGCTAATGGTGATAATGGGAGCGTTAGCACTTACATTGGCGTATTAATTATTTAAGTACTGTTATGTTTACGACATTAATAATATCTGTTTTGCCTGTTTTTTATTTAACCTCATATATTATTGCTGGTTATTTTATCTTTTAAAAATTCGGTATTTATTGGAAGCCATCATGATTGAAAATGTTTTTATTATGGCCTGAATTCAGATAATAAGTGCGACACTCATGGGAAGGTGTAAAAGAGGAAGCCAACTGCCGAAAGTGGTACGCTC
>NZ_JBNNXT010000057.1:0-31763 GCF_052873815.1 Photobacterium sp. DNB23_23_1
TAGCTCAGCTGGATAGAGTACCTGGCTACGAACCAGGCGGTCGGAGGTTCGAATCCTCCCGAGCGCGCCATTATTTAAAAGCTCAGCTTAGGCTGGGCTTTTTTTCTATCTGTACTTCTGGCTACACCACGCCCTTCTATCTGCATCCGCCATCAAATATCTACTCTGATTGATTTATACCAACCTACATGAATACTTGATCAACTACTTATCCAGATTGGTATTATCCCATTTATCTTTTCCATTCAACGAATGACTCAAAAGACCAGGAGATGACTCTGTTTGGTCTTGGTCACCGCTCCCTGTGAGCGACTGTTATTATATACAAAACAAGGACTTTGTTTATTTACGTTATCGCTGACTATGTTTACGTAAACGTAATGAGAGATAGGTGGGGCAGTAGCTGCTACTCTTCATAGAGGGAGGGTGAAAGTGATGGTATCGAAAGGGTGGAAAGTGACAAAAAAACGTGTGTTTTCATTGTGTTTTCACTGTTCTTTTAGAGAGTTTTTGTAATTTTACGACCAAACCCTCAGAAAAAGACCAAATAACCACCATTGATTGGCTTATTGTTAATCAGTTTGACATAAATTTACTTAACGTGGTATTTGTTAACGCGCCTATTACAAATTAATGAAGGGAAGCATTATGGCAGATTTAGGTCCTTTGCTGTGGGAAGCGGCGACGATCATGGTTACCGGTATGGTCGTGGTTTTTTTGTTTCTCAGTATTTTGATCTATTTAGTGCAGCTGTTGGCCAAAATTGCGCCGAAAGAGACACCGAGTGCAACGGCATCTAGCCAGTCATCACCAGTTGCCGTTAATCACAATGGCATTCAGCCAGAGGTTGTTGCTGTTATTTCAGCGGCGGTACACCGCTACCGTGACCAGAAGGCATAAGCGACAGTATTACTGCTGCAATGAGATTGTGATTTTTAGGAAGAATTTTTTTACAAGGAGTTTGTGAGCATGTCCAAGCCATTAGCGATCACTGACGTTGTGTTACGTGATGCCCACCAGTCGTTATTCGCTACCCGTCTTCGCATTGAAGATATGTTGCCCATTGCCGAGAAGTTAGACGATGTCGGCTATTGGTCGTTGGAAACCTGGGGCGGCGCAACGTTTGATGCCTGTATCCGCTACCTGGGCGAAGATCCGTGGGAGCGCCTGCGTTTGCTTAAGCAAGCGATGCCGAAAACCCCGATGCAGATGCTGCTTCGCGGTCAGAATCTGCTGGGCTACCGTCATTATGCTGATGATGTGGTCGAGAAGTTTGTTGAACGAGCCCACGCTAACGGAATGGATGTATTCCGCATTTTTGATGCGATGAATGATGTCCGCAATTTTGAAAAAGCGGTCAAGGCCGCCGTTGATGTCGGCGCACATGCACAGGGCACCATCTCTTATACCACCAGTCCGGTCCATAATCTTGATACTTGGACCGATCTGGCTAAGCGGCTCGAAGATCTCGGCTGCCATTCTATTTGTATCAAAGACATGTCTGGACTGCTCAAGCCGTATGAAGCGGAAGAGTTGGTCAAGCGCATCAAAGCCTCCTGTGATGTGCCATTGGCTTTGCACTGCCATGCGACTACAGGGCTTTCGACGGCCACCGCTGTCAAGGCGGTAGAAGCCGGGCTCGATATTCTCGATACCGCTATTTCTTCTATGAGCCAAACCTATGGCCATACGCCAACCGAAACCGTGATTGCAATGCTGGAGGGAACCGAGCGCGATACTAACTTGGACTTGCAACAGCTGGAGCCGATTTCAAGCTACTTCCGCGAGGTACGCAAGAAGTACGCGAAGTTTGAAGGTAGCCTCAAAGGGGTTGATGCCCGTATTTTGCTGGCTCAGGTTCCCGGCGGCATGCTGACCAATATGGAAAGCCAGCTCAAAGAGCAAGGTGCTGCGGATCGTTTTGATGAAGTGCTGGAAGAGATCCCACGCGTACGTGAAGATCTGGGTTTCATTCCACTGGTGACACCGACATCACAGATTGTTGGCACCCAAGCGGTATTGAATGTCCTGACCGGTGAGCGTTATAAGAGCATCAGTAAGGAAACCGCCGGGGTGCTCAAAGGGGCATACGGTGCGGCACCTGCGCCAGTCAATGCGGAGCTGCAAGCTCAAGTACTTGACGGTGGTGAGCCAATTACCTGTCGCCCGGCAGACTTGATAGATGCTGAGCTGGACGTTTTAACGACGGATTTACTGGCCAAGGCAAAATCGGACGGTATCGATCTGGCTCAAGATCAGGTTGATGATGTACTGACTTACGCCCTGTTCCCGCAGGTTGGTTTGAATTTCCTTAAAAACCGCAAAAACCCTGAGGCATTTGAGCCTGCCCCGGGCAGTGAACCGGAAGTTGCTGCTGAGCAGCCTGTTCCCGTAACCAGTTCGGCGGCCACGGTAGAAGCATACAGTGTGAAAGTAAATGGTCAGGTCTATAACGTTGAAGTCGGCCCAAGTGGTGAGCTGACTTCGGTTGAGCCTGCAGCCGCCAACACATCTGCACCTGTCGCTGCGCCACAAGCAAGTAATGCCGAAGACTTACCTGCACCACTGGCCGGGAACATTTTTAAGATCAATGTTCAGCCTGGGCAGCAGGTATCTGAAGGTGAAGTATTGGTGATCCTCGAAGCAATGAAAATGGAAACTGAAGTCCGTGCCGCTCGTAGCGGTACTGTGCAAGATCTCCATGTCAAAGAAGGTGATTCAGTGGCCGTCGGTTCGCCGATCCTGAGTCTGGCATAAGAGGGAACCATGGACGGATTATTAACTCTCTGGAACGAGACGGGTATTGCCAATTTTGAACTTGGTCAGCTGTTTATGATGCTGATCGGTGCCGGCCTCTTGTTCTTAGCGATCCGCAAGGGCTTTGAACCCTTGCTGCTGTTGCCAATGGGTTTCGGTGCGATTTTGGCCAATATTCCCAACGCCGGTTTCACCGAGCCGGGTGGCTTGCTGTATTACATCTACTACATTGGGATCGAAACGGGTGTTTTCCCGCTGTTGATCTTCATGGGGGTTGGGGCGATGACTGATTTCGGGGCGCTGATAGCCAACCCGAAAACTTTATTGCTCGGCGCGGCAGCTCAGTTCGGGATCTTCTTTACCTTATTCGGTGCCATTTTGCTAAATGCCGTACCGGGTATGGAGTTCACCTTAGCAGATGCTTCCTCGATCGCCATTATTGGTGGGGCGGATGGCCCGACGGCGATCTTCCTGGCCAGCCAGCTGTCCCCCGATTTGCTCGGTGCGATTGCGGTAGCCGCCTACAGTTACATGGCGTTGGTACCGATCATCCAGCCGCCGATCATGAAAGCACTGACGACGCCGGAAGAACGCCAGATCAAGATGCAGCAACTGCGTGACGTTAGCAAAGGCGAGAAAATTTTGTTCCCGCTGGCTGTCCTGCTGATGACCATCCTGTTCCTGCCTGCTGCGACGCCGTTGGTTGGGATGTTCTGTCTGGGTAATTTGATGCGTGAATCCGGTGTGGTGGATCGTTTGTCCAATACGGTACAGAACGAGCTGATCAATATCGTGACCATCATGCTGGGCTTGGGGGTCGGTTCGAAATTGGCGGCAGAGCAGTTCCTGCGCTTCGAAACTCTCGGTATTTTGGTCTTGGGCGCGGTAGCTTTCAGTGTCGGTACCGGTGGTGGTGTGCTGATGGCTAAGGTGCTCAACCGCTTTAGCAAAGAAGACATTAACCCGCTGATCGGTGCTGCTGGGGTCTCAGCTGTCCCTATGGCTGCCCGTGTGGTTAATAAAGTCGGCCTGGAAGCTAATCCACAGAACTTCTTGTTGATGCATGCAATGGGGCCAAACGTCGCCGGTGTACTCGGCTCGGCGGTTGCAGCCGGTATCTTACTGGCATTGGTTGGCTAAGTCGCCTGACAGCAAAATATCGCAACAATTTAAAACGGGCATCCTTCGGGGTAGCCCGTTTTTTTTACCCTCAGATCGGGTAAGGTACAGCAAACATATCAATCAACTAGAACGATAAATGCTAGAGTTATTTAATGGCGAATCAGCCTTATGGGTGTTATTCACCACCGGTTTTTTAAGTGCGACCTTGTTGCCGGGCGGGTCAGAGGCCAATCTGATAGCCACGATAAAGCTGGGGGATAATGCGATTTGGCTGGTGGTTGTCGTGGCGACAATCGGCAATACCTTGGGCGGCATGACCAATTATTGGTTGGGAAGGTTGCTGCCAGATAAAACTTCTAAAGAAAAACACGGTCATAAAGCATTACTATGGCTAAAAAAATACGGCTACTGGTCGTTATTCTTCAGCTGGTTACCGGTGATTGGTGATCCGCTGTGTTTGGCCGCAGGCTGGTTGCGGATGCGCCATTGGCTCAGCTTTTTCATCATCATGGTGGGAAAAGCGGCGCGCTATACCGTACTGGCTTTACTGGTCCAAGGTTTATTATAAGGAAGGCATTAAGTGCATAAGTGGATAGTGGGGATTGCGCTGATCTCTCTGGCAGGCTGTAGCCAACTACAGTCTCAACAGGCCGGGGCGCCCGAGTTGCCGCAAGGGATAACATTCGTCGAACAAGTCAAACCTGGGGCGTCATCTGACACACCGGTTATCCCGTATTCTAAATACCAACTGGCCAATGGGCTGACAGTGTTACTGCATGAGGATACATCGGATCCGCTGGTCCATGTTGATATGACCTACCATGTTGGCTCTGCCCGCGAAGAGCTGGGTAAGTCGGGGTTTGCCCATTTTTTCGAACATATGATGTTCCAAGGCTCGGAGCATGTGGGTGATCAAGAGCATTTCAAGTTGATCACCGAGGCCGGTGGCACACTGAATGGCACGACCAATCGTGATCGAACCAACTATTTCCAGACCGTACCGGCCAACCAGCTTGAGAAAATCTTATGGCTGGAAGCGGACCGTATGGGATTTTTGCTCGGTGCCGTGTCTCAGCGTAAATTTGAGATCCAGCGCTCGACGGTCAAAAATGAACGTGCCCAGCGTTACGAGAACCGTCCTTACGGCTTGGTCTACGAACGCATGGGTGAAGCCTTATTCCCTCGCACCCATCCATATTCATGGCAGACCATTGGCTACATTGAAGATCTCGACCGTGTTGACGTCAATGATCTCAAAGCCTTCTTCCTGCGTTGGTATGGCCCGAACAATGCCACCCTGACGATAGGGGGGGATATTGATATTGAGCAGACACTTGAGTGGGTCAATAAGTACTACGGCTCTATCCCGCGTGGACCTGAGGTTGAAAAACCGGCCAAGCAGCCCGTTACTTTGGAAAACGATCTGTACCTGACGCTGGAAGACAAAATCCAGCAGCCGATGTTACTGATGGCGTGGCCGACGTCGTATAACGGTGCGGATGATGAAGCGTCGCTCGATATGCTGGCTCGGGTCATCGGTGGAGGCAAAAACAGCCTGATGTACCAGAATCTGGTGAAAACCGGTAAAGTCGTGGATGCGGGCGCATTCCATGACTGTGCAGAGCTGGCGTGTACCATGTATGTCTACGCTATAGGTCAAAGCGGCAAAGCAGGCGATCTGAAAAATCTTCGCGCAGAAGTGACCGCTATCCTCGATGGTCTGGAGCAGCGCGGCGTGTCAACCAAAGAGCTGGAAGAGCTCAAGGGCATGGTCGAAGCAAATGCCATCTTCGGTTTGCAGAGCGTCAGCGGTAAAGTATCGCAGCTTGCTTCCTATGAAACCTTCTTTGATAACCCGGGTTACCTTGGAACCGAGCTGAATAACTTACGCTCTGTTACAACGGCAAGTATGGAGCAGGTGTATATGCGCTACCTCAATGGTCATCCGAGTGTGACATTGAGTGTGGTGCCAAGAGGGCGCACCAGTATTGAGGCGGCAAAATCTAACTTTACCCCGCCCCCGCGTATTATTCCTGAATACACCAAAGTGTCTGAGGAAAAATTACAACAGCAGATGCGTGAGCCCGTAGATGATTTTGACCGTACAGTGATGCCACAGCCGTCATCTCCTGTTGAGGCGGTAATGCCAGAGCTGTACCAGTTCGAGTTGGCCAATGGCATCAAGGTGCTGGGTACCGAGTACCGCGAGACACCCACGGTGGAAATCCAGATGGTCGTCCCGGCAGGTCGCCGCTTTGAGCCGGAAGGCAAGGCAGGTTTGGCCAAGATGACGGCCAGTATGATGGCTGAGGCGTCACAGGAATCGACAGTTGAGGAGTTATCTTCTCGTTTGGATCGCCTGGGCAGTACGGTCAGTTTCTCGGCGGGAAAATATGGCACGGTGGTTTCTGTCACCTCTCTAACCAAGTTCCTGCCGGAAACGCTCGATATCATGCAGGAACGCTTGTTCCAGCCTGCGTTTGATCCGGCTGATTTTGCCCGCGTGAAGCAGCAGGCCCTTGAAGGGATAATCTATGAACACCAGCGCCCAGCTTGGTTAGCCGGACAGGCAACCCGTGAAGTGTTGTTTGGTGGTACATCATTTAGTTTGCCACCGGAGGGAACTAAAGCCTCGCTGGAGTCTATCACTCTAGAAGATGCCAAAGCCTTCTACCGTCGTTACTACACCCCGAATGGTGCGGATATTGTGGTCGTGGGTGATATTGATAAGACACAGTTGACGTCTTCACTGGGCTTTTTAGCCGATTGGCAGGGGATGCCCAAGCCGACATATGTGACGCCGGCAATGCCAGCGATGCCAAAACAAACCGTATGGCTGGTGGACAAGCCGGGCGCGCCACAAACGGTGATCCGTTTTGCCCGTCAAGGTTTGCCGTTCGATGCAACTGGTGAACTGTACGAAACTCAGTTGGCAAACTTCAACCTCGCAGGCAACTTCAATAGCCGGATTAACCTTAACCTACGTGAAGACAAAGGCTACACCTACGGTGCTGGCGGTTATCAGAGTGGTGGAAAGGAAGTTGGTTTATCGGTGTATTACGCCCAGGTAAGAGCGGATGCGACACTGCCTTCGGTGAAGGAATTTCTCGCTGAGCTTGAAAAAATGGCAAGTGAAGGGGTGACGGACGAAGAGCTAAGCTTCATGCGCTTGGCGGTGGGACAGAAAGATGCCCTGAACTATGAAACCCCAAGCAAGAAGGCGCAGTTGCTGGGCCAGATCTTGACCTATTCGCTACCGGAAAACTTTGTTGATACCCGCAATGAAATCGTTGCCTCTATTACCAAGGCGCGCATCGATGAGTTGGCGGAAAAGTGGTTTGACCCGGCTGATTACCAGATCATTGTGGTCGGTGATGCTGCCAGCTTGAAGCCACAGCTCGAGACCCTCGGTTTGCCGATAAGGGCACTTTCGCCAAATATGTAACCGATGAGAGCCGGCCTTGTGCCGGCTTTATTATTTGAATTGAGTTTTACTATTATTCCGTTAGTTGTGATTGTTACTCATAGGTAAAAGAGTTTCGATGCAATAATCATGGTAATCAGTATCAATTATGATTAATCTACCGGACTGAGTTGTTGATGATTGAGAATAACAGTGATGGATTTTTCACAGAGGCTGCAAAAGGTTGCGGCTAATCCTGATGCCCTGACCCTATTAGGGCGAGGTCTTGAGCGCGAAGCCTTGCGTATTACCCCAAATGGCAAACTGTCTAGCGAGCCTCATCCGGCGGAGCTGGGATCAGCGTTGACTAACAAATGGGTGACGACAGATTTTGCCGAGCCATTGCTGGAATTTATTACGCCGGTTTCTCAGAATGTTGATCACCTGTTGTCACAGCTAAGTGACATCCACCAGTTTACCTACAGCAAACTGGGCGATGAAAAACTCTGGCCGATGTCGATGCCATGCGTGGTCGGTGATCAAGATGACATCAACTTGGCCCAGTACGGCAGCTCAAACAGCGGCAAGATGAAAACCTTGTACCGTGAAGGCCTGAAGCGCCGTTATGGCAGCATCATGCAGGTTATTTCCGGGGTACACTTTAACTTTTCTTTTCCGGATAGTTTTTGGGACACACTGTTTGGTGAGCAACCAGAACAAGAGCGACAAGATGCGGTTTCTGACGCCTACTTCGGTTTGATCCGCAACTACTACCGCTTTGGCTGGCTGATCCCTTACCTGTTCGGGGCATCCCCGGCACTGTGTGGATCTTTCCTCGAGAATACCGAATCGAAACTGGATTTCGAGAAGATCGGATGCGGTACCTACTTTTTGCCCAACGCCACGGCGCTTCGCCTGAGCGATTTGGGTTATACCAACCATGAACAAAGCTCGCTGAAGATTGGCTTTAATGGCTTGGAGCAATATTTGGATGGCCTGAAAAAGGCAATCCGCACGCCATCGACTGAGTTTGCCAAACTCGGGGTAAAAGTTGATGGTGAATACCGCCAGCTGAATGACAATGTGCTGCAGATTGAAAATGAACTGTATGCGCCAATCCGACCTAAGCGTGTTGCCAAAAATGGTGAGAAGCCATCTGAGGCCTTGAGCCGTGGTGGCGTCGAATATATTGAAGTTCGTTCACTGGACGTGAATCCATTCAGCCCAATCGGTATTACTGCTGATCAGGTGCGCTTCTTGGATATGTTCCTGACTTGGGCAGTACTGTCGCCATCGGCATCGATGGATGACGCAGAGCTGGCGTGCTGGCGTGATAACTGGAATCGTGTGGTTCTCGATGGTCGCAACCCGGATCTCATGCTGAAAATCGGCTGTAATGGTGAGCGTTTGTCAGTTCAGGATTGGGGTGCCCGTGTCTTTGCTGAGCTTGCCGATGTAGCCAAGGCCATGGATGCCGCTGCCGGTTCTGATGCTTATCAAGAGACATTGGCTCGCCTGCTTACCTGGATTGAACAGCCCGAGCTGACCCTGTCGGCACAGTTGCTTGATGCGCTCCGTGAAAATAACGGAATTGGTTCGGTGGGGCAAAGCTTGGCAGCAGCCCATGCCGCAAGTTTGAATGAACGCCAGTATCAGTTTTATTCTTCGGATATGTTCGAGCAGGAAGCGGCGGAATCTGTTGAGCGGCAAAAGCTAATCGAAAACAGCGATGAGCTGTCTTTTGATGCTTTTCTTGATGCGTATTTTGCTGATATAAAATAAAAAAGAGGGCAGCGACCTTGCTGCCCGATAATTCATTTCGCAGGGATGATAGTCGCCATTAGCTAACTATCATAGATTCAGACCACAAGGATGGCGTGAAGTTCCATGTTTGCCCAATCCCCATTTAAGTTTGTTAAATCGAGGTATTGCCGTTTGGCACTTATCCTCAGTGCTGCAGCGATTCTTTCCGGCTGTGCGACGCCCCCTCCCCAAGATCAAAACAATTTGTGCAATATCTTCCGTGAGCACCCGAAATGGTATAAATCCGCGTTGGATATGGAAGAAGAGTGGGGCACACCGATGCAGGTTGCCATGGCATTTGTGAAGCAGGAAAGTAGTTTTCGTCATGATGCCAGACCGCCGAAAAAGTATGTGCTGGGCTTTATCCCATGGGGTCGGGTCAGTAGCGCCTATGGTTATGCGCAAGCGCAGGACCCGGCTTGGTCTGATTATCAAAAGGCAACACGAAATGGTGGCTCCCGCACCAATTTTTCCGACTCATTGATGTTTATTGGCTGGTATACCCATGAAACCCAGCGTCAGCTCGGGATTTCGAAATGGGATACCTATAACCAGTATCTTGCCTACCACGATGGTCGGGGAGGTTACCGTCGCGGGACTTATAAGTCCAAGCCGACGTTGCTGAAGGTTTCTCGTCGTGTTGAACAGCAGGCCAAAGATTATGGCTGGCAGCTCAAGCAGTGCCGCCAAGAGCTGGAAAATAACCGCAGCTGGTGGCCGTTCTAGCGAGAGGCTACCAGGCGATCGCAAAACCCACTTGCTGGGTTGCCGTGGTGTGATATAACTTTTAATAATGAATGCATCGGAGTGCTTTAATCACCGGTGCTAAGGCCAAGGAGTAAGGAAGCAATGCCACTATTAGATAGTTTCACCGTTGACCACACTCGTATGCATGCTCCGGCTGTACGGGTAGCCAAGACCATGCAGACACCGAAAGGCGATACTATTACTGTTTTCGACCTGCGTTTCTGTCGTCCTAACGCAGATATCCTCAGTGAGCGCGGGATCCATACTCTTGAGCACTTGTATGCCGGCTTCATGCGTGATCACCTAAATTCTGATCAGGTAGAAATTATCGATATTTCGCCAATGGGGTGTCGGACCGGTTTCTACATGAGCTTGATCGGTACCCCGACCGAGCAACTAGTTGCCGAGAGCTGGACTGCGGCGATGGAAGATGTACTGAAGGTTGAGTCGCAGGACAAGATCCCCGAGCTGAACGAGTACCAGTGCGGAACTTACAGCATGCACTCGTTAGAGGAAGCACAGGCAATTGCCCGCCATATTATTGAGCAGGGTATTGCCGTGAACCAAAATGATGAGCTGGCTCTGCCAGAGGCTATGTTGCAAGATCTAAGTGTAAAATAACGCAGATCAGCAACTGTTCAGCCAATAAAAAGCCGGCGATAATGCCGGCTTTACTGTATCTGTCGCTTAGGCTGATACTAAGATCAGCCCGTCTTCTTTAGCTGGTTGGGGAGCACCCGAACTTGCTTGATCATATTGCCAGAGACCTCGATTATCTCCATCTGGTAGCCGGAAACCTCGATGCTGATCTGGCTGTCGGGAATGTCTTCCAGGTGCTCCAGAATCAAGCCGTTGAGGGTACGCGGGCCATCGGTCGGTAGCCCCCAGTTAAGACTCTTGTTGAGATCCCGGATATTGGCACTGCCTTCAATCATCAGGCTACCGTCAGGCTGCGGGGTGATTTCCTCAGCCAGAGTCGGACTGATAGAAGTGGTAAATTCACCGACAATCTCTTCCAAGATATCTTCCAAGGTGATCAGGCCCTGGATATCACCGTATTCATCGACAATCAGGCCAATGCGCTCTTTATTGCGTTGGAACTTCAGCAGCTGGATATTGAGTGGTGTCCCTTCCGGGATGAAGTAGACCTCGTCCGCTGCTCGCAGCAGGTTTTCTTTGCTGAAGTCATTCTTGTCCATCATCAGGCGGTAGGCCTCGCGCACCCGCAGCATGCCGACCACTTCATCGATATTGTCTCGGAACAGCACAATGCGACCATGGGCGGAGTGGCTAAGCTGGCGGACAATCGATTTCCAGTCATCGTTGACATTGATGGCGGCAATTTCGCTGCGCGGCACCATCAAATCTTCCACGGTGACATTTTCCAAGTCGAGGATTGACAGCAGCATGTCCTGGTGACGGCGAGGGATCAGGCCACCGGCTTCGTTTACCACGGTTCGTAGCTCTTCCGAGCTGAGCTTGCCATTGTTGGCATTATCAACCCGCAAACCGAGCAAGATCAGGAAGCCATTGGTAATGCCGTTAACAAACCAGACCAGCGGATAAAGCAGCTTCATCAGTAGTTGCAATACGACGCTACTGGCGTAAGAAACACGTTCAGGGTAAAGGGCGGCAAGGGTTTTCGGGGTCACCTCAGCAAACACCAGTACGACTAAGGTCAGAGCACCGGTGGCGATGGCTACCCCCATATCGCCATAGAGACGCATACCGAGAATGGTGGCGATGGCGGATGCGAGAATATTGACTAGGTTGTTGCCGATCAGTATCAGGCCGATCAGCCTATCGGGACGCGACAGGAGTTTTTCAACCCGCTTGGCCCCGCGGTGTCCCTGGTTGGCCAAGTGCCGCAGTTTGTAGCGGTTGAGGGCCATCATTCCGGTTTCAGAACCGGAAAAATAACCGGAAATAACAAGAAGTAATATCAAGAGGGAGAATAAAAGTCCCGTGGATATATCGTCCAAAAACCTATTTCCTTAACGTTTCTGTTACTTGAACTTTGTACCCAGACTCACTGGGTGTCAATGAATGGGACACGTAATTTATACCCCAATGATAATTTCTTTGACGAAGCGGCTACCGAAATAGGCTAGTGTCAATAGGAATGCGCCGACCAGACTAACCCAGACCACACGGCGTCCACGCCATCCTCTCTGGTAATGTCCCCACAACAAGACAGAATAAACACACCATGCCAGCAGAGAAAAGATGGCTTTGTGGGTCTTGCCTTGTGCCAGCATATCTTGAATAAAGATAAATCCGGTCACCAACGTGACGGTTAATAGCGAGTTACCGACCAAAATGATCTTGAAAAGCTGACGCTCGACCATCATTAAAGGAGGGATGTTCGGATTAATCACCAGGCTCTTCTTGTTTTTCAGCTTGTGATCCAACCAAGCCAGTTGTATCGCATACAGGGTTGCAATCATCAGGGTCGAATAAGAGAACAGCGCCAGAGAGATATGCAGTAGCACTTCTGGATGGGTTTCCAGGTGAGTAATAAAGGCGCCCGGAAGGAAAGTGGCGGCGGTAAGGTTAATTGCTGCAAAGCTGTAGACGATAGGCAGCAGGAACCAGACCCGCATCTTTAACATCGCGCCAGTGGTAATCGTTGCAATCAGTAAACTGATCAGCGAGGCCACGTTTAAAATACTGAGATTTTGTCCCTGTCCACCCAGAATGAGATCTTTGAGCAGCAGGATATGAAGGGCAATAGCGGCCACGGCGAAAACAAAGACCGGCTTGGTCTTGATGCCATTGCTGTTGGTGAGCCCCGGTACAACCAGCCCTAGGGCAAGAAAGTAAAGGCATGCCGCCATTACGGCAATCAACATATCCATAGTAAACTTAACTATTTAAGATGGTAAGAGTTCGCAATTATACCTTGCTAGCCGTCTGCCCGCCATGATAAAGCGAGATCAATAGCCTACCGAGGCGGTTTTATCAGGGGATATCACAGTGAAAGTGTCCGTCAGGGCATGAAAGCAGGGTATGGATTGCGTTATACTAGCAAGATCATACCGATTAGTTGCGTAACGAGCGAGTAGCACATGTTCGAAAATTTAACGGAGCGTTTATCGCGAACGCTTAAGAATGTCAGTGGCCGTGGCCGCCTGACGGACGACAACATCAAGGATACGCTGCGTGAAGTACGTATGGCGTTACTCGAAGCTGATGTTGCGCTTCCTGTTGTCCGTGACTTCGTCAAGCGTGTAAAAGAACGCGCGGTAGGTACTGAGGTATCGAAAAGTCTGACACCGGGTCAGGAGTTCATCAAGATCGTTCAGGCCGAGCTTGAAGCGGTCATGGGTGAAGGTAATGAAGACCTGAACCTTGCGAGCCAGCCGCCAGCGGTTATTCTGATGGCCGGTCTACAGGGTGCGGGTAAAACGACCAGTGTTGGTAAGCTGAGTAAGCTGCTGAAAGAGCGCAAGAAGAAAAAAGTGCTGGTGGTGTCTGCCGACGTATACCGCCCGGCGGCGATCAAACAGTTAGAAACCCTGGCTGGTGATTTGGGTGTGGATTTCTTCCCATCCACGGCTGACCAGAAGCCGGTTGACATCGTTACGGCAGCTCATGCCGAAGCGAAGCTCAAGTTTTATGATGTCCTGATTGTCGATACTGCAGGTCGCTTGCATGTCGACAGCGAAATGATGGACGAGATCAAAGATGTCCACAAGGCCATCAATCCAGTGGAAACCCTGTTCGTGGTCGATGCCATGACAGGTCAGGATGCGGCCAATACGGCCAAAGCCTTCGACGAAGCCCTGCCACTGACCGGTGTGATCCTAACCAAGGTTGACGGTGACGCCCGTGGTGGTGCTGCGCTGTCTGTGCGCCACATTACCGGTAAGCCGATTAAATTCCTGGGTATTGGTGAGAAAACCGATGCCTTAGAACCTTTCCACCCTGACCGTGTTGCCTCACGTATCCTTGGTATGGGTGACGTACTGTCGCTTATCGAAGATTTAGAGCGTAATGTCGATAAGGAAAAAGCCGAGAAACTGGCCAAGAAATTCAAGGAAAAGAAAGGCTTTGACCTTGAAGACTTCCGCGGCCAGCTTGAGCAGATGAAAGGCATGGGCGGCATGATGGGGATGATGGACAAACTTCCGGGTATGTCCCAGCTACCAGACAATGTCAAAGATCAGGTTGATGACAAGATGTTCAACCAGATGGAAGCTATCATTAACTCGATGACGGTTAAAGAGCGCCAGCGCCCTGAGCTGATTAAAGGCTCGCGCAAGAAGCGTATTGCGATGGGCTCTGGTACTCAGGTCCAAGACGTTAACCGGTTGCTCAAGCAATTCACCCAGATGCAGAAGATGATGAAGAAAATGCAGAAGGGCGGCATGAAGAACATGATGCGCAACATGAAAGGCATGATGCCACCGGGTGGTGGTATGGGCGGAATGTTCGGCCGTTAATCGGCATTAATTCCCACAAATACATTGGGCTTGGGTATGTCAACATTCTTTTACTGGTGAAAATTTAGCTAAAGCGGTTGCATTCGTCAGTTTAAAGAGTAAAATTCCCGAGCTTAATTTGGCACGGGCCCCGTTATATCCATGGCGGGGCCGATTTCATTTACAGTAATGCAAAGAGGACGATATGGTAACCATTCGTTTGGCACGTCACGGCGCTAAGAAGCGTCCATTTTATCAAATCGTTGTTGCTGACTCACGTTGCGCACGCGACGGTCGTAACATCGAAAAAATTGGCTTCTTCAACCCGCTAGCTAAGGGTCAGGAAGAGCGTCTACGTCTAGATCTTGACCGTGTTAACCACTGGGTTGGTCTAGGCGCTACTGTGTCTGACCGCGCAGCTAAGCTAATCAAAGACGCTGCTAAAGCGGCTTAATTAGCATGACAGGTATTAGAGAAGCGATGAGTACACAAGACCGCATTGTTGTTGGGAAACTTGGTTCCACTTATGGCATCAAGGGTTGGCTCAAAGTTTTTTCTTACACCGAAGAAGCTGAAAGCATTTTTTCCTATCAGCCTTGGTTTATTAAAGTCAAAGGTGAGTGGAAGGAGCTCCGCGTTGAATCGTGGAAGCGCCATGGTCAGGGTTTAGTCGCTAAGCTAGAAGGTTTGGATATCCGTGAGGATGCTCAGATGTTCACTAACGCTGAAGTCTACGCATTGGCTGACCAACTACCAGCACTGTCAGAAGACGAGTTCTACTGGCGTGAGTTGTATGGAATGGCAGTAGTGACAACCGAAGGTTACGACCTAGGTAAAGTTACTGACATCCTGGAAACAGGTTCCAACGACGTTTTGGTAGTCAAAGCCAACCTGAAAGATGCTTTTGGCCAGAAGGAACGTTTAATTCCGTTCCTCGATGAGCAGGTCATCAAGTCGATTGATCGCACTGCTCAGCGGATCGAAGTTGACTGGGATCCTGGATTTTAATCCCCGGTAATAGGTGAACAAATGAAGGTAGGCATAATCAGCCTGTTTCCTGACATGTTTAATGCCATTACCAATTTTGGGGTAACAGGCCAGGCGGTAAAAAAAGGCCTTTTGTCAGTGGAAACGTGGAATCCTCGTGATTTTACCCACGACAAACACCGGACGGTTGATGACCGACCATATGGTGGCGGACCGGGTATGTTGATGATGGTGCAGCCTTTGCGCGATGCCATTCATACTGCCAAACAGTCCGTAGATGGCCAGGCTAAAGTCATTTACCTGTCACCTCAGGGCCGTAAGCTTGATCAAGCGGGTGTTGAGGAGCTGGCGCAGAATGAGAATCTGATTCTTATCTGTGGTCGCTATGAAGGGGTAGATGAGCGCATTATCCAACAAGAGGTAGACGAAGAATGGTCTATCGGCGATTTTGTGCTGACGGGTGGTGAACTACCAGCTATGACCTTAGTGGATGCAGTGGTCCGGTTTGTGCCGGGTGTACTGGGAGACTTTGCGTCGGCGGAAGAAGATTCTTTCGCAAATGGTTTGCTAGATTGCCCTCATTATACGCGTCCTGAAATGTTGGACGGGCAGGAAGTCCCTAAGGTCTTGCTGTCTGGGAATCACAAGGACATTAGCCGCTGGCGGTTGAAACAATCGCTGGGCCGTACTTGGTTGAGAAGACCAGAGCTCCTGGAAAACCTAGCTCTGACTGACGATCAGGAATTCTTGCTGGCGGAGTTTATCCGCGAACACAAGGCAAGCATTTAATTAATTTAGTATCAGTTTATTCTAGGGTATTTACCAATGAGTAACATCATTAAGCAGCTCGAAGACGAGCAACTAAAACAAGACCTACCAACTTTCGCACCAGGTGACACTGTTGTTGTACAAGTTAAGGTAAAAGAAGGTAACCGCGAGCGTCTACAGGCTTTCGAAGGCGTTGTAATCGCTAAGCGTAACCGTGGTCTACACTCTGCATTCACTGTTCGTAAGATCTCTAACGGTGAAGGCGTTGAGCGTGCGTTCCAGACTCACTCTCCAATCGTTGACAGCATTACTGTTAAACGTCGTGGTGCAGTACGTCGTGCCAAATTGTACTACCTACGTGAGCGTTCAGGTAAATCTGCACGTATCCGCGAGAAGCTTACTTCTAAGTAATTCTCGACACGTAAGACGTTTAATGAAAAAGCCCACCGCAAGGTGGGCTTTTTTTATGGGCGGTAAGTCAGGCAAGGGGCGATAGACTAGTGGCTAGTGGCGGTTTGCTATCGGTATGGTGCTAGGGCTGAGAGCTCTGAGTTTGGCTATTGGAAAAATGGCGAAGAGTGTGCTGTTTGGCTATTTATGCAGACTCTTGGAAAAGTGGGATCTTGGTTATTAGAAGAACCTAAGCACTTTCGCATGAGAACGACTAACTCTCCTTGGTCATACTTCTTGACGCTTCATACTGGATGGAAAACTTTGTCGCCCATATCACCATCGCCCATCGCCAGATATTAAAAAACCAGCCTTGTGGCTGGTTTTTGTGTTTTCAGGGGGCGGTGAAAACTTAAGCGATTTCCGTACTGCCTTCAGCGGTCTCTTCGTCAGCAAGGTCGGTTTCGCCTTTGCCTTTAGAACGCTTGATAACATAGCCGGCGATAGATAGTGAGCCTACGATACCTGCGATAGTCGATACCGTCATTGGTAGGCCGAAACCTAGCTGGCTGTTGTTCAGGATGAAGGTAATACATACCGTGGTCATGAAGATAGCCGGTACTGTTGTTACCCAGTGCAGCTTGTTATGGCGCAGCAGGTAAGCCGATGCTGTCCACAGCATCATTACCGCGGTGCTCTGGTTAGCAAAGCCGAAGTAGCGCCAGATGATACCGAAGTCAACTTGAGTCAGGATACCACCGAGTACGAACAGCGGCAGTGCCATCAGTAGGCGGTTGCGTAGCGACTTCTGTTCCAGGTTGAAGTACTCAGCCAGAATTAGGCGGCTTGAGCGGAATGCGGTGTCACCCGAGGTAATCGGTAGGATAACTACACCAAGGAAAGCAACGATACCACCGAATACACCGAGCAGACCGATAGATGAGCTGTAAACCACGTTACCTGGACCACCGTTAGCGACGGCTTCTTGTAGTGACTCTACCGAACCAAAGAATGATAGTGCGAGGGCACACCAGATAAGGGCAATCACACCTTCACCGATCATCGCGCCGTAGAACACGAAACGGCCGTTCTTCTCGTTTTCCATGCAACGTGCCATCAGTGGCGACTGGGTAGCGTGGAAACCAGAGATAGCACCACAAGCGATGGTGATAAATAGCGCAGGCCATAGTGGCAGGTCATTCGGGTTCATGTTGGTGAACATCTGGCTCATCTCGTAATCGCCAAGCAGCGAGTGCTCGCTTGAAAAGGCGATAGCGGTGATCAGGCCAACAGACATAAAGATAAGCAACGCGCCGAACAGCGGGTAGAAGCGGCCGATGATCTTATCGACTGGAACGATAGTGGCGATGATGTAGTAGGCAAAGATGATAACTACCATAGTGGTCATCGACATGCCGATATTGGCTTGCTCATTGACCAGGTTAGTGATCATGCCGGCTGGCGCCGATACGAATACCACACCCACAAGCAGCAACAGTACGGTAGCAAAAATGTTCATAAAGTGTTTTGCACCGTTGCCCAAGTAGCGGCCGGTAATCGTCGGTACTGAAGCACCACCGTTACGTATCGATAGCATGCCCGAAAAGTAATCGTGGACAGCACCGGCAAAGATACAACCCATAACAATCCACAACATAGCGGCAGGACCGTATAGGGCCCCCATGATTGGGCCGAAAATCGGGCCGACACCGGCAATGTTAAGTAGCTGAACAAGGTAGACTTTCTTGTTCGACATAGGGACATAGTCAACACCGTCTTGCTTGGTAAAAGCCGGCGTTTGGCGTTTTTCGTTAATACCGAAGATCTTTTCAATGAACGCACCGTAGATGAAGTAACCACCTACTAGCGCCGCAACACACATCAGAAACCAGGCCATATCTTGTCTCTCTAATCCTATTGGAGTGGGTTATGTGAGTTTTGCGTTCCGTGCCTCTACTACACCCTCGGCAACTGCGCAAAACGTATTTTGATAGCTGCCATCCTAACGGTTTGCCTGCAATATTCACCCGCAAAAGGGGTGAGTGGTTGTATGGCAGGGTGAGTGGTCGATTAGGCCATTAAGCGGTTTTATCGAGTTGGGTTGGCGGTTTTACCGAGGGGTAGGCGACAGGTGCTTGAATGTTAATTCCGTGATCACTGTCAGGGTATTGCCACAGGGGCTTTGTCACTTCAGGCCTGTTGTACATGGATAGCCTGCAGGCAGAGAGAGGAATTAAAGTGATGGAGGATGTACTGCCATCACTTTATTTGGACTAAAAGTGGTTAGCAGAGGCCGAAGCGATCTTTGAGCTCTTTGAGGTAGCGGCGGCTGACCGGAACTTGATGGCTTCCGCATGTGGTAATTTCAGCGAGGCCGTTTTCCAATAATTTAATTTCCCTGATCGCTGTCGGGTGGATCAGATACTGGCGGTGGCAGCGGATCAGCGGGGTTTTTTCTTCCAGCGTTTTCAAGGTTAGCTGGGTGGTTGCTTCGGTATCGTGGCTGACAACGTGAACGCCACTGAGATCGGAATAAGCGGTTTCTATTTCGTCTGGGCGAAGCAACAGAATTCGGTTGTGTCCGCTGCAAGGGATCAGCTCCAGCATGTCACTGATAAGTGGTGAGTAGTCGGCTGACTGGCATTCCCGCGCCAGCCGTTTGATGGTCTTGGTCAGGCGGCATGTTTCCACTGGCTTGAGCAGGTAGTCGAAGGCATTGTCCTCGAACGCTTTGAGAGCGTATTCGTCATAAGCGGTAACGAAGACGACCTTGGGCATGGTGTCAGGGTCGAGCATGCTCAGCATTTCAATACCGGTGATTTGCGGCATTTGGATATCTAGAAAAATGACATCGGGTTTGAGGGCATTAATTTTTTTCAGTGCCTCAATGGCATTATTACATTGCCCGATAACCTCGATAGACCCATCTTCTTCCAACAGGTCAATCAACTCTTCCCTGGCATATTTTTCATCATCAATGACAAGGGCTTTAATCATGCCGCATGTTCTCCGTTAAGGTGTGTGAGGGTATCAACAGGCAGTTTGATGGTTGCCCGAGTCCATTCGTGGGCCTGAAAGGTCATGACTAGGCCGTACTGTTTGCCAAACATATTTTTCAGCCGCTTATCGACAATCTTCATACCAAGGCCACTTTCTTCACCAATAGGTTCATAGTTTCCGGCGTTATCCTCGACTTCGAGGATAACGTGATCTTGTTCGATAAAGCCGTTGATAGTGATTTTACCATTTTCCAGTAAGGACGAAGTGCCGTGTTTGATCGCATTTTCGACCAGCGGTTGTAGGGTAAAGGTTGGTACCATCATGGTCATCAACTCATGGGCAACATTAACCTCGACAGTGAGCCGGTCGGAAAAGCGTGCCAGTTCAATCTCTAGGTAAGCATGTATATGATGCAGCTCTTCTTGCAGGGTTACCGTTTCGATATTTTGCTTGAGGTTACGGCGGAAGAACTGTGACAGATGCTGGATCAGCTGACGAGCTTTGTCCGGATCGCGCCTGACGACTGAGTTGATGGTATTGAGGGCATTGAACAAGAAGTGCGGATTGACCTGGGCTTGCAGCAGGCGAAGTTCGGCTTGGGTCAGCAAGTTCTGCTGCTGGATATAGCGCCCGGTCAAAATCTGATTGGACAGCAGCTTGGCGATCCCTTCACCCAACGTGAGGTTAACCGTCGAGAATAGCTTGCGCTTCGGTTCATAGAGTTTGATGGTACCCAGTACTTCGTGGTTACCGCCAATCAGTGGGATCACCAGTGCCGAACCGAGTTTGCACTTGTCATGCAGCGAACACTGGTAGGGGAGATCATAGCCGTCGGCATATACTAGCTCGCAACCATCAATGGCACGATGGGTATAGCCGGAAGATATCGGGGTTCCGGGTAAATGGTGATCGTCACCGATCCCGATGAAAGCGAGGATTTTTTCGCGGTCGGTGATCGCGACAGCACCGACGCCGGTTTCTTGATAAATGATCTTGGCGATTTTCTTGGTGCTTTCTTCATTAAAACCTTGGCTGAAGATCCCGACCGAACGCTGGGCTATCTTAAGGGCTCGGCTTGAGAAGGCCGCAGAGTACTTTTCGTAAATGGTCTTTCGGTCTTGGATAATGCTCATGAAAAACGCTGCTCCGATCGAGTTGGCTATCACCATTGGTAAGGCGATGGCACTGACCAGAACAAGTGCTTTTTCAAACGGTTCGGCAACAGCAAGGATGATCAGCATCTGGACAATTTCGGCTACCAGAGTGATAACCAATACCACTTGTGGACGGAATATCTGATCGGCTTGGCCCCGGCGCACATAGTAACTGTGCATCAAGCCGCCGATCAGGCCTTCGGCGGTGGTGGAGATAGCACAAGCCAGATCGGTAAAGCCCCCGAGGCTGTAGCGGTGAAGACCGCCGGTCAAGCCTACGGCAAAGCCAACAACAGGTCCACCGAGTAAACCGCCCATAACTGCACCGATTGCCCGGGTATTGGCAATCGCATCTTCTATGTGTAATCCGAAGTAAGTGCCTAAAATACAAAAGAGGGAAAACAGGATGTAGCAAGTAAAGCGCTGTGATAGCCGACCTGAAATAGTGGTCAGGGGCATAAAGAGTGGGGTTTTGCTAAGCAGGTATGCCAGTACCAGGTATACACTGAGCTGCTGTAAGAGAGAAAAAATCAGTTCCATTGCCATAGGGGGTGCGAGTGGGCATTGCCATTATGGTAACTGGCTTTGGCCAATAGCGCCAAAAATGCTTTTGGTGTAAACTTTAATTTACGGTGGATTTTTTTCTTTACAGGGTGTTGCAATCTTCATCCTAGGCCTGCTATTGTCTGTTTAACAACAGGGCGTTCCTGTTTTTCTTTCTATTTTTTGTATTAATTAGTTTACAGGGAAGCCCTCATGCAAAAAGACCAGCTGAATAATGTCCATATCGAAAACGAGTCGGTATTAATCACACCACAAGAGCTGCGCACCAAGCTGCCAGTCAGTGAAAGCGCCCTTAACTTCGTTCGTCAATCTCGCCAGACTATTGCTGATATCATCCACAAGCGTGATCACCGCTTACTGGTGGTGTGTGGCCCATGCTCGATCCATGATATTGAAGCCGCTAAAGAGTATGCAGTTAAGCTAAAAGCATTGTCTGAAGAGTTAAGCGATCAATTGTACATTGTGATGCGGGTTTACTTCGAAAAGCCGCGTACAACGGTGGGGTGGAAAGGGCTGATCAATGACCCACACCTTGACGGTTCATTCGAAGTGGAAGAAGGCCTACATATTGGCCGTCAGCTACTGATTGATTTGGTTGAAATGGGGATCCCGCTAGCGACCGAAGCGTTGGATCCGATCAGCCCGCAATACCTGGGTGATTTGTTCAGCTGGGCAGCCATTGGGGCCCGTACCACGGAATCTCAGACTCACCGCGAAATGGCAAGTGGCCTGTCGATGCCGGTTGGCTTTAAGAACGGCACCGATGGCAGCTTAGGCACTGCGATTAATGCGATGCAGGCTGCAGCTTCAGGCCACCGCTTTATGGGGATTAATCGGGATGGCCAAGTCGCTTTGCTGAATACCCAGGGCAACCCTGATGGCCATGTGATTCTGCGTGGTGGCAAGCAAACCAACTATGATTCTGTCTCTGTGACTGAATGTGAAAACGAGATGAATGCATCAGGCCTTTCTCCGTCGCTGATGGTAGACTGTAGCCATGCTAACTCCCGCAAGGATTACCGTCGTCAGCCGTTGGTTGCCGAAGATGTGATCCACCAAATCCGTGAGGGCAACAAGTCCATTATTGGTTTGATGCTGGAAAGCCATATTAATGAAGGAAACCAGAGTACGGATCTTCCGCGCGGAGAAATGGCTTATGGTGTGTCTATCACCGATGCCTGTATTAATTGGGAATCGACCGATACCTTGTTACGCCATACTCACCAAGAGCTTACGCCATTTCTTCAGAAGCGTATTGAAGACTAAATCCGCCACGAATGCAGAGAGCCATAGATGGTCGCTGAACTAAGTAAACTAAGAGATCAAATTGATGATGTCGACCGCCAGATGGTGGAGCTGCTAGCTCGCCGTCTATCTTTGGTCGAAGAGGTCGGCCATGTGAAAAGCCAACATGGCTTGCCGATTTATGCGCCTGATCGTGAAGCCGCTATGCTGGCTTCACGACGTCAGGAAGCAGAAAGTAAAGGGGTACCGCCGGATCTTATTGAAGATATCCTGCGTCGTACTATGCGTGAGTCTTACGCGAGTGAAAATGATTCTGGCTTCAAATGCCTCAAGCCGGATCTGCGTCCGATTGTGGTCGTTGGTGGCCATGGTCAGCTAGGTAGCTTGTTCTGCCGTTTATTTGAGTTGTCGGGTTATCAGGTTCGCAAACTTGGCAGTCAGGATTGGGATCGAGCGGATGAGCTGCTAGACGATGCTGGCATGGTGGTCGTGTCGGTGCCGATCAACTTGACCGAAACCATCATCGCTAAATTGGGCAACCTGCCGGAAGACTGTATTCTTGCTGATTTGACCTCGGTGAAGAGTGGTCCTGTTCAGGCAATGCTGGAAGTGCATCGTGGCCCAGTGGTTGGTTTGCACCCGATGTTTGGTCCAGACATTGCCAGCTTGGCTAAACAGGTTGTTGCTTATTGTGATGGCCGTAATCCAGAAAGTTACCAATGGTTGCTTGAGCAGATCCAAATTTGGGGTGCGACCCTCAACCGGATCAGTGCGATTGAGCACGATGAAGGGATGACCTTGATCCAGGCGCTGCGCCACTTCACTTCTTTTGTTTATGGCCTACACCTTGCCGAAGAAGATCCGAAGCTAGAGCAACTGCTATCGCTCAGTTCACCAATCTACCGTTTGGAGCTGGCTATGGTGGGGCGTCTGTTTGCCCAGGATGCCCAGCTGTATGCCGATATTATTATGTCGTCACCGCAGAACCTAGCGATGATCAAACGCTTCCATCAACGTTTTGGCGAAGCCATTGTGATGTTGGATAATCAAGACAAAGAGACGTTCAAGCAGGCCTTTGGCCGGGTTGAAAATTGGTTTGGGGACTATGCCCAGCATTTTTTAATCGAGAGCCAGGGATTACTTAGACAGGCGAACGACTCGACTCACCGTACCTCGTCAGGTCACTAAGCACAGCGACTTCGACAAGAATAATAAAGCCCACGCACTGCAAAGTGCGTGGGCTTTTGTTTTTAGCTGGCTTGGCATCTAGATAAACGTCATTTTGATACTGGGTGTAGCCTCTAGCGAGAGCACCGGCACATCACTGAACAGGAATGTCAAAATCGCGGTAAATACATCCATATAGCTCCAACCCAATGTCCCTATTGGGTAGGTTTTGACATCCTATTCAGTAATATGCCACCTACCCCCTCAGAATCAAATCACCCGTTTCAGGGTCAACAGGTTTGACGTTCTCGCTCGGGTAGCAGCCCAATACCTTGATAAAGCGGGTCAGGCGAGTCAGCTCTTCCAGTGCATCCTGCATTACTTCCGATTTGAGGTTTTCCTCAACATCAACGTAGAACATCTCTTCCCACGGGTTGCCAATGACAGGGCGTGATTCAAGCTTAGTCATATTAATATTGAGATTACGCAGTACCAGCAAGCACTCAACCAGTGAACCGGCTTTCTGGGCGGTAGACATGGTCAGGGTGGTTTTGGCTGGGATCAGCGAGGTAACATCAACCGGCTTGCGCGCGACGACAATAAATCGGGTGTAGTTTTCCTGCTGGTTGGCAATATTGGATTTGAGCGGGGTCAGCCCGTACAACTCACCGCTTGAGGCATTACCGATAGCAGCCACATTAGGCTGCTGGAGCTCAGCCACTTGTTTCATCGCTTCTGCCGTGCTTGAGCAGTACTCCTGGGTAATATTGCCCATTGAATGGAGATATTCGCTGCATTGCTGATGCGGCTGAGGGTGCGAGTACAGGGTATCAATGTCTTCAAGCTTGGTATTTGCCACTGCGAGTAGGCAATGCTCGATAGGCTGGTTGATCTCACCGACAATCGACAGGCTGGTATGCTGGAGCAGATCATAGACTTCGTTGATCGAGCCTGAACTGGTGTTTTCGATTGGCAGGACACCGTAGTCGGCATTACCAATTTCCACCATGTGCAGAACATCGCGGAATGTCGAGCAGCTGAGTTCAACCAACTTGGTCTGCTTCTTGCTGAAATAACTTCGGCTGGCAAGGTTGGAGTAAGAGCCTTTTGCGCCAAGGAAAGAGACGCGGGCGACAGGTTGCAAGCTCTCTGGGTTGGCGATTTTTTGCAGGAAAGCCTGCTGAAACAAGACGGAATCTTCGATAATGGTATGGAAGATCTGGGTGACGTACTGGGCATCCAACTGCAAGGATTTGCCTGTTTCGATCAAGCGTAGCAATAGTGCTTGCTCACGGGTTTGATCTCGCACTGGCTTGGCGGTTTGGATTTTGCTCTTGGCCACTTCCAAACTCAATTGGCGGCGCTCGGCAAGCAACTTAAGTATTTCATTATCGATACGGCTGACGTTGGTTCTGATTTCGTCCAGCGAATACTGCGGTTCTGTCATTGTCGTTCCCTGTCTTTCTTATTCATACAAAAAAGCCTCCTGGTTAGGAGGCTGTCTGTTCGTCTTTAGCTTGTTTCTTGCACAACGAATAGCCCCCATTAAGGTGACATAAAAAAGAAGCTAAAGAAAAACAGTGTGGTTATTTGCATAAATAATGAATGTTATGGTTTTGGGTAAGTGATGGTTCAACATTATTCAGCCTTGGAAGTGTTGTCAAGCAGAAACTAAACAGCCCTGCAGGGCAGGGCTGTTTATCAAATCCTCTTGAATAATTATGCTTCTTCTTCGGCTTCTATTTCTGCTTCTTCAATCTGCGGTTTGTCGCTGTGGCTTGCACGGCGTGCCGTTGGTTTGTGAGCTTGCTTGTTCAGTTGGCGTTCCAGTTTTTGGTATACCTCAGTAATGGCACCATACATGTCGTCATGCTCTGCTGAGGCGACGAGTTGACCTCCAGGAATAGCAGCAGATGCTTCAACTTTAAATTGGCGGTTTGGCTCGGTGCTGATCACCGCGTGCTTACTGATAAGTGGAACCTGATACTTTTCTAACTTTTTGAATTTAAACTCAATACGCTCACGGATAGCAGGGGTGATATCTAGGTTTTTGCCGGTAATGTCTACTGTCATAATTATCTTTCCTCTTTTGCTACCCTTCGTTGGGTTGAATTCAGATTACTAAATTCAGGAATCAATAATGTGATCACGATCAC
The DNA here is from genome assembly GCF_052873815.1 of Photobacterium sp. DNB23_23_1. Taxonomy (NCBI): domain Bacteria; kingdom Pseudomonadati; phylum Pseudomonadota; class Gammaproteobacteria; order Vibrionales; family Vibrionaceae; genus Photobacterium; species Photobacterium sp. DNB23_23_1. Next base: position 25,688 of record NZ_JBNNXT010000057.1, read on the forward strand.
GATTGTATTTTTAAAATATTGTCCAGAAAAATTCTGTGATCATGTCTTGCTTGTTGCAAAAAAGTTTGACGAAAGTGCTTGTAGAACGTTAGAAAGTTGGGGCAGTATGAGGGAAGAACGAACGCTGGTGGCTGGTGCTATTCAGGGGTTTATTTCGATTAATAACAAAGGTTTGCGTTAATTTTAACCAGTCTTTTATCAAGTGGTCGTTGAAGCAAATAATCGTAATTAAAAAAAACAGCAGCCCTAGGCTGCTGTTTTTTTATGGCTGAACACCAGCAGGTTAGACTGGGTTGAGTGCGATGAGCTTACGGGTGTTTTCCAGAGGCTCGCTTAAGCCAAGTTTTTCGTAAGCGCTTTCCATGATCAGCAAGGATTTGCGAGCAGCTTCAGTATTTGGATACTCGCGTTGGATCAGCTGGGAGCGGTTGACCGCAGCTACCCATGCTTCACGGCGTAGGTAGAAGTCGGCAGCAGCCAGCTCGTAATCGGCTAAGCGGTTCTTCAAAAAGACCATACGTGCCTGGGCATCCGCAGCATAACGACTGTTCGGATAGCGATCGAGTAGGCGTTTGAAGTCACGGAAGGCTTTACGGGCAGGCTCAGGATCGCGGTCGTGGCGATCTATGCTGAACAAATCATGCATAAAGCTGCGATCTTGCGCCATGCTGGTTAGACCGCGCATATACAGCACCCAGTCGGCTTTTTCATGAGCTGGGTTTAGGCGGTTAAAACGATCGATGGTTGCTTCACCTAAAGCAAGATCATCATTTTTGTAGTAAGCATAGATAAGATCCAGCTGAACTTGTTCAGAGTAGGCACCGAACGGGTAACGGGAATCCAGAGTTTCCAGTCGTTCGATGGCCGTGGTCCAGCTCCCGCTTTGCAAGGCTTGCTGGGCTGTGGCGTAAAGTTCAGATGGCGGTACATCCGGTACCACTTCTTCCGTGCTTGAACAGCCTGAAAGTATGGCGACGGCAAGAAGAGACGATAGAGTCAGGCGTTTCATTGCGGCGACTGTTTCCTTGATAAAAAATTTTATTTCGGTGGATCCATTACGGTCTGAGCCGTTAACAGATACAATGACACTATTATGTTATTTTACGCAGCGTTTGACGTTTAGTCCCACGCTTTTTAAAAAAGTTCGCTATGGCACAGCAGATAGAGTTAACAAATACAGTAAATGATAGCCAACTTGGCTTGCGCCTCGATCAGGTTATCGCTGAATTACACCCCGATTATTCCCGCTCACGGATCAAAGAGTGGATCCTTAATGGTATGGTTTCTGTCGATGGGGAAGTCACGACAAAACCACGTTTGAAAATGATGGGCGGTGAAGAGCTGTTTATCAAAGCGGAAATCGAAGACGAAGTCCGCTGGGTGGCTCAGGACATCCCACTCGATATCGTACACGAAGATGAGCATATTATCGTCATCAATAAGCCGCGTGGCTTTGTCGTACACCCAGGTGCAGGTACGCCAGACGGTACGGTACTCAATGCGTTGCTTTATCACTGTCCGTCTTTGGCTGAAGTGCCGCGTGCCGGTATTGTCCATCGTCTGGATAAAGACACCACAGGTTTGATGGTGGTGGCAAAAACAATTCAGGCGCAGACTCGTCTGGTTCGTGCGCTACAAAAGCGTCGGATCACTCGTGAATACGAAGCGATTGCGATGGGAAGGATGACTGGTGGTGGGACGGTTGAAAAACCTATTGGCCGTCACCCGACCAAGCGTATCTGCATGGCTGTTAGTGAGTTTGGTAAACCGGCGATCACCCGCTTCCGCGTGGCTGAGCATTTCCGTGAGCATACGCGTATTATCCTGCGCCTGGAAACTGGTCGTACCCACCAGATCCGTGTGCATATGTCTTACCTAAGCCATCCGCTGATTGGTGATACGATTTATGGTGGCCGTCCTCGTCCGCCGAAAAATGCATCCGATGAACTTGTTCAGGCGTTGCGTGCGTTTGATCGTCAGGCGTTGCATGCGCGAATGCTTCGTCTTGCTCATCCGATCACTGGTGAGCTGATGGAATGGCGTGCGCCACTTCCAATCGACATGGTGGCGATGATCAGTATCCTACGTAAGGATAAAGACGCGAACCAAGAAGAAGAGTACTAATATGTGGATTGTCCCCGACTGGCCAGCGCCTGCTAATGTGAAAGCCATTGCGACCACTCGTGAAGGTGGTAACAGTATCGGACCTTACCAAGGCTTGAACCTCGGTAACCACGTTGGGGATGAACCAGAGGTTGTGCTGCAAAATCGTCAGTGGTTGCAGGATCAACTTGGATTGGCTACCGCACCAGTATGGTTGAACCAAACCCACAGCATTGACGTTGTGGGTCTTGAACAGGCCCCATCATCCGTTATTGATGCTGACGGTAGTTATACCGCAACGCCGCAACTGCCTTGTGTGGTAATGACAGCAGATTGTTTGCCGGTGATCTTGTGTGATCGACAAGGTACACAAGTTGCCGCAGTCCATGCCGGTTGGCGTGGTTTGGTTGATGGCATTATTGAGCAGGCTGTCGCTAAGTTTTCGGTCCCTGGCTCGGAGATCATAGCTTGGCTTGGCCCGGCTATTGGGCCGCAGGCATTTGAGGTCGGTGGCGAAGTGCGAGAGTTGTTTATAGCCCATGACCCTGCTGCCGCCCAAGCTTTTCAGCCTCATGGTGAGAAGTGGTTGGCAGATCTGTATCAACTGGCTCGCCAGCGCCTTGCAGAAGTGTCCGTTGACGATGTTTTTGGTGGCGATTGCTGTACTTACTCCGATACTGAGCGGTTTTATTCGTATCGCCGCGATGGGGTCACTGGCCGCCAGGCAACCTTGATTTGGCTGGAATAGTCAATCTAACATACTCTACTAAGGCCCTGCTATTGCAGGGCTTTTTGTTATCTGGTGATTATTGATGTAACGGGTCAATGATACTGAAGACGACTCACAGAGGAAAATTTAGCTTGAAAAATGAGAGCGAGGACACCATATCTAATGGTGAGAGAAGATAGGAGGACTTATGCGTCTTGACCGTTTTACTAGCAAATTCCAGATGGCAATCTCTGATGCTCAATCGCTAGCATTGGGGCGAGACCATCAGTATATAGAGCCCGCCCACTTGATGGTGGCGCTATTGAACCAGGATGGTAGTACCATCCGTCCACTTCTAACCCTGTTGAATGTCGATATTGCCCAGTTGCGCTCTGGATTGTCCGAGCTATTGGAGCGACTACCGAAAGTAAGCGGTATCGGCGGTGATGTGCAGCTGTCACATGGCATGGGCATGCTGTTCAACATGTGTGACAAGTTAGCTCAGAAGCGTAAAGATAAATATATTTCGTCTGAACTGTTTATTTTGGCTGCGGTGGATGACAAAGGGCCGCTCGGTCAGCTATTGAAAGAAAAAGGGCTGACCGCCGAAAAAATAGAACAGGCGATCGAAAAAGTCCGCGGTGGCCAGAATGTCGATGATCCCAATGCCGAAGAAAATCGACAGGCATTGGAAAAGTTCACCATTGACCTGACCGAACGTGCCGAGCAAGGCAAGCTGGATCCTGTTATTGGCCGCGATGATGAAATTCGCCGTACCATTCAGGTGCTGCAGCGCCGTACCAAGAACAACCCAGTGATCATCGGTGAGCCAGGGGTCGGTAAGACAGCGATTGTTGAAGGTTTGGCGCAGCGCATAATCAATGGTGAGGTCCCTGAGGGATTGCGTCATAAGCGTGTCCTTTCCTTGGATATGGGGGCATTGATTGCGGGTGCTAAATATCGTGGTGAATTCGAAGAACGTTTGAAGTCAGTCCTTAACGAGTTATCGCAAGAAGAAGGCAGTATCATTCTGTTTATTGATGAGCTGCATACCATGGTTGGTGCCGGTAAGGGCGAAGGCTCTATGGATGCCGGTAACATGCTTAAACCTGCACTGGCTCGAGGTGAACTACACTGTGTTGGTGCCACCACCCTCAATGAGTATCGCCAGTACATTGAAAAAGATGCCGCGCTTGAACGCCGATTCCAAAAAGTGCTGGTGGACGAGCCAACTGTAGAAGATACCGTTGCTATTTTGCGTGGCCTTAAAGAGCGTTATGAGCTCCACCATCATGTGGAAATTACCGATCCGGCTATCGTTGCCGCGGCAGGACTGTCACATCGTTATATCTCAGATAGACAGCTGCCGGATAAAGCGATCGACTTGATTGATGAAGCCGCATCAAGTATCCGCATGCAGATCGATTCCAAGCCCGAATCACTCGACCGCCTGGAGCGTCGTATCATCCAGCTCAAAATCGAACAGCAGGCGCTGGAAAAAGAGAGTGACGACGCCAGCCAGAAGCGCCTGAGCGATTTGCGTGATGAACTGGATAAAAAAGAGCGTGACTACGCCGAGTTAGAAGAGGTCTGGAACGCAGAGAAAGCGGCCTTGTCTGGCACGCAGCATATCAAGGCAGCGTTGGAACAAGCACGCACCGACATGGAAATTGCTCGTCGAGCAGGTGATCTCAACCGAATGTCTGAATTGCAATACGGCAAGATCCCTGAGTTGGAAAAGCAGCTCGATTTGGCTGCCCAGGCGGAAATGCAGGAAATGAGCCTGTTGAAGAACAAAGTTACTGACGCGGAAATAGCGGAAGTACTGTCCCGCCAAACCGGGATCCCGGTCGCCAAAATGTTGGAAGGGGAGCGCGACAAGTTACTTCGTATGGAAGATGCCTTGCACAAGCGAGTTATCGGCCAGAATGAAGCGGTCGATGCGGTGGCGAATGCCATTCGCCGTAGCCGGGCTGGGCTTTCTGATCCAAACCGTCCAATTGGCTCTTTTCTATTTCTCGGTCCAACCGGGGTGGGTAAAACTGAACTGTGTAAATCTCTGGCACACTTTATGTTTGATAGTGATGACGCCATGGTGCGGATCGATATGTCAGAGTTTATGGAGAAACACTCGGTTGCCCGCTTGGTTGGTGCACCTCCTGGCTATGTTGGTTACGAAGAAGGGGGCTACCTGACAGAAGCGGTTCGTCGTCGCCCTTATTCGGTGATATTGCTGGATGAAGTAGAAAAAGCGCATCCAGATGTGTTCAATATTTTGCTGCAGGTGCTGGACGATGGGCGCTTGACCGACGGCCAAGGCCGGACGGTAGATTTCCGTAATTGTGTGGTGATCATGACCTCCAACCTCGGTTCAGACCGGATCCAAGAGCACTTTGGTGAGCTGGATTACGAGGGAATAAAACAGACGGTAATGGACGTGGTGGGTCAGCACTTCCGTCCGGAGTTTATTAACCGTGTTGATGAAACCGTGGTATTCCACCCGCTAGGTGCCGAGCACATCAAGAATATTGCCAGTATTCAGATCGCCCGCTTGGTGAAACGGCTTGAAGAGCGTGATTACCAGCTTAAACTGGAGGACAGCGCACTGGATCTGATTGCAGAGGCTGGGTTTGATCCTGTCTTCGGTGCTCGACCGCTTAAGCGTGCAATCCAACAATATATAGAGAACCCGTTGGCGCAAGACATACTGTCAGGCAAGTTTGTTACGGGCAAGCCGATAAAAGTTGTCGCTGAAGACGGCCATATTGAAGCCAAACAGTAACATCCGATTTAAAGCCAAAGCCCTCCTAATTTTAAGGAGGGCTTTTTTACATCCTTTCACTATTATTAATTCACTGTATAAGCAGGTAGATGATAAAGCTGGTTAACTGCTCCAAGTAATGGTGTTGGTCTCTGAAGTGTATCTTGTGTCCCTTCATTTACGTGCCAACTGGAATGAGTTGGTCAAGGTACTGTCGCTACCCAAAGAATTGATTGTTCCGATAGAGGAATAAGCTCAGGATTAGTGTGTAGATTAAACGGAATCAAATATGATTGTCTATTGTTTGCGCGGTTGGTTTGATTCGACGAAATAATTGAATATTTAGTGTTGCCAAGCCCAACCAAATCTCTATAATGCGCCTCCGTTGTCACGGTAAAGCACTGGTTCAGAGCTGTTGTGACAAACATTGTTCTTTAACAATTTGACCATGCAATCTGTGTGGGCACTCGTGAAATGATAGTCAACAAAAGAATTATCAATGA
>NZ_JBNNXT010000058.1:0-29715 GCF_052873815.1 Photobacterium sp. DNB23_23_1
GGCGATGGGCGATGGGCGATGGGCGATGGGCGATGGGCGATGGGCGATGGGCGATGGGCGATGGGCGATGGGCGATCACAATTATTGATAAATCCTCCACATGTCAAACTATTACTTTTACTGTTTGTTCTTCCACTAGCCAATAGCCGTTCCTGCTATAGCCAGAAATACAAAAGGGCCCGAAGGCCCTTTTTATATTTAGCTATTTGCGATTAAACAAACTTAATCTTAGTCACTTCTTTCAAGCCAGATAGTACTAGCGTTGGAAGAGATGCAGCTAGGAACACAGTGATTAGGTGACTAGCCGTTAGACCTTCAGTGCTGAAGATGAACTGACCAACGCCTGTATAAATCACACCTAGAGACAACGTTGCAGAGACCGCTACCGCACCCAACAAAGATTTGTTGGTGAATGGGTTCTTGCGGAATAGCGTAGTAAACGAACGTGAATCAAAGATGTGCCATAGCTGACAGAACACTAGCATTGCAAAGGCCATTGTCTGTGCGTAGTTAGCACTTAGGCCAGCGTTCATTGCCCAGTTGAATGCCAAGAAGCTCATGCCACCCTGGGTAAGACCGCGAATCACGATACGCGTACCTAGGTGATCGCTAAAGAAGCTTTCGTTACGCTTACGAGGTTTACGCTCCATCAGATCTTTTTCTTCTGGATCAACACCTAGTGCTAGTGCTGGTAGACCATCAGAAACCAGGTTGATCCATAGGATCATCAATGGCGTTAGTGGCAGTGCCACTTCTGGACCCATGAACAGGAAGGCAAACAGGATTACCGATACTTCACCCACGTTCGCAGTCAGTGCCTGACGGATAAACTTGCGTAGGTTATCGAAAATCTGACGACCTTGACGTACAGCCTTAACAATGGTGCTGAAGTTATCGTCCAGCAAGATCAGGTCACCTGAGTCTTTAGCAACCGATGTACCAGTAATACCCATAGCAACACCAATGTCAGCACGACGAAGGGCTGGTGCATCGTTCACACCGTCACCTGTCATCGCAGCAACTTCGTTGTTGTGCTGTTGAGCCTGAACGATACGCAGTTTGTGCTCTGGTGTTACACGGGCAAATACGGCAACGTTCGGACAGATACGACGTAATTCTTCATCGTCCATGTCATCTAGCTGGCTACCCGTCACAACCAAGTCTTCTTCGCTGCGGATAATACCGATTTCACGGGCAATTGCAGCAGCTGTAAGCGCATGGTCACCAGTGATCATTACCGTACGCACACCAGCGTCGTAACAGCTATCAACCGCGGCACGTACTTCAGGGCGTGGTGGATCCATGATGCCGTATAGGCCAAGAATCGTTACATCTTTCTCAAGCTCTGCAGGATCACGCTTTAGGTCAGCTTCAGACAGCTCACGGATACCTACCGCTAGTGTACGAAGTGCCTGGTGTGCAAAATCCTGAATCGCAGCTTCATAGCTAGCGACTAGCTCTTCTGCTGGGTTTGCTGCAACGGCTAGGTTACCTTCAACAGCGGCTTGCTGGTTAGCAACCACTTCACCGTTAACCATGAAACCAGAAGCGTTGCGTAGAACAACATCAGGCGCACCTTTGATTGCAAGGAAGTGCTTACCTTCTGGACCCTTAACAATGACGGAAGCCATTTTACGAGATGAATCGAACGGGAACTTATCAACAATCGAGTAGCCACCCGTAGACAGCATTTCAGCTTGCTGAAGACCTGCTTTAGCAGCAGCAACAATCAGTGCACCTTCGGTTGGGTTACCACGTACAGAAGACTTGTCGCCATCTTGAAGGTACTCAGCATCGTTACATAGTGTCGCAACAACCAAGCCTTGCATCATCTCAGGGCTGTCTTTCACATCAGTACTGTGTGAAAGCGGCTTAAATTCACCTTGAGGGGAGAAACCTTTACCACTTACTTCCCAGTTACGGCCAGATGCATCGTAGGCTTTCATCACCTGCATTTGGTTCTGAGTCAGGGTACCTGTCTTATCAGAACAGATAACCGTTGTAGAGCCTAGCGTTTCAATTGCTGCTAGCTGCTTAGCCAGTGCATTGCTCTTAACCATACGGGTTGACCCCATGGTAAGAACGATAGTAACAACAGTTGGCAGACCTTCAGGGATTGCTGCAACAGACAGTGAAATACCTGTATTTAGGATTTCAAGCCATGGCATACCGTGGTACAGGCCAATAACACAAACAACCGCAACCACGCCCAACGCTACAGCCATTAGTGTTTTGGCGATAGTGTCCATGCGCTCTTGCATCGGAGTCTTGGTTTCTTCAGTGTTTGCCATCATATCAGCGATGTGACCAACTTCAGTCTGCATGCCGGTACTCACTACGATACCCAAGCCAGTACCTGAGGTAACCATAGTCGTCATGAAGCCCATGTTAATCTGGTCGCCTAGGCCAATATGGCCATCTTCCAGCGCATCCGCTGTTTTATCAACAGGCTCAGATTCACCAGTTAGTGCAGCTTCATCAATTGATAAGCGATTCGATTCAACGATACGAACATCAGCAGCAAGAATGTCACCTGTGCTGATCTTTAGGACATCACCCGGGACAATATCGCGTGCTGGGATATCCATCCATTCGCCATTACGACGAACCTGCGCCATCGGTGCAGCCATATCGCGCAAAGCTTCCATCCCTTTCTGGGCTTTAAATTCCTGCCAAAAAGCGATAAGTACGTTGATAACGATGATGACACCGATTGCTACGGCATCAATCAAGTGACCAGTAAAGAAGGAAACAATCGCACCGACCCCTAGAATAAAGATCAATGGATTCATAAATTGGTGGGCTAGCAGCTCAAGCACAGTCTTACCGGCTTGCTCTTGCAGTTCATTGGCGCCAAATTGCTCCTGGCGCTGTTTCACTTCTTCAGAAGATAAGCCATTCTCGGTTGACGTACCCAAATTGGACACAGTACTGGCAACCGTTTCGGTAAACCATTTTTTAGTCATGGGGGGAATCTCCAATTAAATACATTCAGTCGACATCAGTACAAATTCAAACTGATAAAAAGCATTCGCTGAATAGGTCAAAGTAATTTAAAACTCGTTATTAAAGGCATCGTGCCAATTAATTTTTATTACATCCCTGAACGCTTACTGAATAAAGCATTCGAGTTCATTAAAACGAGTAAATTTAAATTACCTGAAACAACGGTGAGTTGTAATTAAATTTCGTATGACCACACGATGATTCAGGTCGAATCTTTGACAATTATCAAGTCTCAGGCCGAATTCAGCTTAAAACCCAACAAAAATTTGAAACAAAGTATGAGTTAGACCCAGATCTAACAGAAACAATACCTCCAAAATAACGAAAGATGAAATTTTACAACACAAATTAAAAGGCTTAATGCGCTCGCATTAAGCCTTTTTGTGCCACCAAAATGGTTAACTTAGTGTTAAACTGGGTTATCTATATCGATAAACTCAACATCTAAATTATTTTTTTCCGCTAAGTAATCACCTAATGATTTAATTCCATAGCGCTCAGTTGCATGATGACCAGCACTAAAATAATGAATGCCTAACTCTCGGGAAATATGAACTGTTCTTTCGGAAATTTCTCCTGAAATAAATGCATCCAACCCTTTATTTGCGGCTAATTCTATAAAGTCTTGGCCACCACCAGTACACCATCCCACCGTTTTTATTTCTTGTGGCGCATTATCGCTAATATGCAACGGCTCACGATGTAAGGTAATGGAAAGCCTCGCAGCCAACTCTTCACCACTTAGCGGCTGAGCTAACTGACCATAAATTGCCACCGAATTCGGATTCCCCTCTTCCAAGCCTCCTAGCACTTCGATATCTAGCAATTCAGCCAGTTTTGCGTTGTTGCCTAATGTCGGATGTACATCCAAAGGCAAGTGGTAAGCATATAGGTTGATACCATTCTCAATAAGCGCTTTGATACGACGATATTTCATGCCGCGAATTTCAGCGGGCTCTCCCTTCCAGAAAAAACCATGATGTACTAATAGCGCATCAGCTTGCTCTGAGATCGCTCGGTCTATCAAGGCCTGACAGGCTGTTACCCCAGTGATGATCTTCTTAACCTCTGACTTACCTTCAACCTGCAAGCCATTTGGACAATAGTCTTTGATCTGGTGTGGGCTCAGCAACTCGTTAAGCACTGATTCTAATTGGATATTGTTCATCGTCTATTTCCTTCTCCGCAATCTCGATATTTTATACCCAAATCCCAGTGCCTGTTGACCTAAAAAAACTGCCGATTGGCAGCTTTATCTAGTAAGGTCACTATATAACCAAGCTTTTTGAGGTTACTGATGTGTAGGAATGGCAGTCATACTCAATAGAGATGCTGAGCTGCAAGCTCGGTCTGGCTCAACCAAACGGGTTTGGTACTGGTTTTCAACCATACCCGATGCAGGTAACTATAAAGCCGTGAGCGTGTTTCCATTGCGGTGAACATCATGACAGGAAAAGTGACCACACCAACAGTGACAACAAATGTACGGCGAACCAAAATACGCAATGGTGAATAGCGAGTATACATAACGCCTCCTTGGCCAAGCAAAACAACAGACTGGTCTTACCTCTATAAGATATGTGATTTCATTAGGCATCACTACCTAAAAACAAGGACTTATTAGTCTTTATCATTATAAAAAGAAGGGCCTTATAGCAAAATGTCTAACCTTTACAATAAAAAAACAGCTAGAGAGCATGTTAATAACAGCCTCAATGCCATCCTAAAGCTCTCTCCTCTCCTGGCCGCCCACCCTTTTATTGCTGACCAAGAATGGCTTGACGATTTTGCTAGCCAAGCCGTACTCCCCAATGAGGTTGAATATCAAGGTGGGCGCCGTTTGGGTTACTTCTACCAATGGTTGTGGCAACAACTGATCCTACACCACCCTCGTTATGAGCTGCTTGCCGAGGAAGCCCAACTGACGGTCAACAAGCGCACTCTTGGCGCGATTGATTTTCTGGTAAAGGATTTACACAGCGGGCGGGTCGAGCACTGGGAGGTGGCGATTAAATTCTTCCTTGCCTATGAAGGTAGTTGGCCCGGCCCCAATGCCCGAGATAACCTGGATAAAAAAGCCAATAAGATGCTCAGCCACCAACTGATGATTTCTGACCACCCCGCTTTCATTAAGCAGTACCAAACGCAATTTGGAAAGATTGAGCGCCGCCGCCTGATCATGCAAGGTCGCTTGTTCTACCCAGCCTTCGAGGGTTATACCGGCTCAGATATCAAATTAGCAAAAGGTGCCACGCATGGATTGTGGTGCTACTCTCAGCAAGCGGCAGGCTTAGATCTGCGTCCCATCGCCAAACCGGAGTGGATCGCGCCACCTTGCTTCAGACAAATTGCCGATGAGCCAGTGCTGACATCCGTCAGCAATCCGACTATGGCTATCGCACCTGATGATAAAGTGTGGTTCGTCATGCCCGAACACTGGCCGCAGTCTTCAATGAAAAAATAGCCAATAGCCAAAGATACAGACATAAAAAAACGCCCGCTATTAACGGGCGCTTTCAATACCATTCGTGAAAGAACAGCGAAAAGTTACAGGCCAGCGTCGGCAAATACCTTACTGACAATTTCCTGCGCTTCTTTCTCAAGCAAAGCCAAGTGTTCTTTGCCTTTGAAGCTCTCGCAGTAGATCTTGTAGATATCTTCCGTACCTGACGGACGGGCAGCAAACCAGCCATTTTCAGTCGTCACTTTCAGACCACCAATCGCAGCACCGTTACCCGGCGCATGCGTCAGGCGTGCAGTGATCGCATCACCCGCTAACGTTTCAGCGGCAACCATTTCTGGAGACAGCTTGCTCAGTACCGCCTTCTGCTCACCGTTAGCTACAGCCTGCAGGCGGTTGTACTCAGACGCACCGTGTTTGGCAGCCAGCTCTTCGTAGTATTGTTGCGGGTTCTTACCCGTTACAGCGGTGATTTCTGCCGCAACTAAGCAAAGCAGGATACCGTCTTTGTCGGTAGACCAAGGTGTGCCGTCCATGCGTAGGAATGATGCTCCCGCACTTTCTTCACCACCGAAACCAAGCTCGCCGCTGTAAATACCATCAACAAACCATTTGAAGCCTACCGGTACTTCGCAAAGCTCGCGGCCAAGATCAGCAACAACGCGGTCGATCAGCGCACTGGACACCAATGTTTTACCAACAGCAACTTCCTGTGCCCAATCAGGGCGGTGGCGGTAAAGATAGTCAATACATACCGCTAGGAAGTGATTAGGGTTCATCAGGCCAGCAGGCGTCACAATACCGTGACGGTCATAATCAGGGTCGTTACCGAATGCCAAGTCGAACTTGTCTTTGTGTGCCAGCAAGCCAGCCATCGCGTAAGGCGACGAACAGTCCATGCGCACCACACCATCTTTGTCCAAAGACATGAAACGGAATGACGGGTCGATAGACTCATCCACCAGCGTAAGATCCAAGCCGTAATGCGCAGCAATCTGACGCCAGTACTCAATGCCTGAACCACCTAGTGGATCAACACCAATTTTCAGGTTGGCTTTCTGGATCGCGGCCATATCAATAACATTGACCAGATCGTCAACGTAAGGTGCCACCAAGTCACGCTCTTCAACCAGGTCGCTAGCAAAAGCGTCTGCGATTGGTACGCGCTTAACATCAGCCATACCCGCTGCAATGATTTCATTGGCACGAGTTTCGATTGCTGTTGTTAGTGCACCTTCCGCCGGGCCACCATGGACCGGGTTATATTTGATCCCACCGTCTTGCGGTGGGTTATGCGATGGCGTGATAACAATACCGTCGGCTTTGTCTTCCTGTACCTTGTTGTGGCACAAAATAGCATGGGAAATACCCGGTGTTGGGGTATAGCCATTATCTTGCTGAATCACAACCTGCACACCATTAGCGACCAATACTTCAAGCGTCGAGGTAAATGCTGGCTCAGACAGTGCGTGGGTATCTTTACCGAGGAAAAGTGGACCTGTTACGCCGTTGGCAGCTCGAACTTCAGCCACAGCCTGGGCAATCGCCCAAATGTGGTGCTGGTTAAAGGTTCCTTTGTCGGCAGTTCCACGATGACCAGAAGTACCAAATGCGACCTTCTGTTGGGGATTTTGAGCGCTTGGCTCAATCAGGAAATAATTTGCCACCAACGCGGGAATATTGTGCATATCTTCTTGCAGGGCGCGCTGCCCCGCACGAGGATGAATAGCCATTAACGTATCCTTGTAAAAACTAAATTGACATAATGCCGGTTAAATTTCACCGCAAACTTTTTCAATGATGTCGCCACCGAAGCCCATCTTGACCATCAGCTGTTCAACCATCTGACGTTTACGATCTGTATTCGTGTTCGTGATCACCCAAAAAGGTGTTTCCGGAATTGGCTTAGGCTTAGTGGTTTTGCCACTCGCTAGCAGCTTCTCTTCAGTATCGGCAAAATAAATACGGGTACGCCCTTTAATAGCAGCCGCTTCAGAGAAGCCTTGAGGATCAATACGATAAAGCGAGGTTAATACCAACATAAATCGGCCAATCGCTTTTTCCTGCACAGCAAACTCGTCAGAAATCAGCAACGAACGCATTTCTTTCACGCGATCATTATTAGGTACCACGTTGCCCGCATCTTTGCTTACCACGACCCCTTTAGGACGTACGGGCATGACTACATCATGTTGCAAGGTCGCAACAGATTGATGGTCAGGCACCATCAGCAAGCGGCGCAGGATATCCGAGGCACTTTCACCAATGTGCTGGGTCTGGCTCGCGATATAACGATATAGCTCTTCGTCTACCTCAATAGTCTTCATCGTAGTGTTCATTATCGTTCCGTTTAAAAATCACCGAGAGATTATAACGTGATCCGAGGTTATACTCTACGGTAAAGCGTTAACTACAAGAGAAAATAGTCTGTGAATCTTCATTACCAAGTCGATGGGCAAGGCGATGTGATCGTCTTGATCCACGGCCTGTTTGGCAGCGCTGATAATCTTGGCCTAATGGCCAGATCATTGAAAGATAAATATAAAGTGATCAGCGTTGATCTGCGTAATCATGGCCGCTCCCCACACAGCAATCAGTTCACCTACCGCGAAATGGCACAGGATATCCTTACCGTTATCAACCAACTCGACATCGAGCGCTTCTCGCTGATTGGTCATTCTATGGGCGGCAAGGTGGCAATGGCAGCAACCGAGCTCGCCGCTGCCCGGATCAACCATTTATTGGTCTTGGATATGGCTCCGGTTCACTACCACGTCCACCGCCACGAAAACGTGTTCAACGGGCTGCGCGAAGTCTCTCGCCACACCGTCAGCAAACGCAGTGAAGCCGAACCTTTGCTTGCTAAGCATGTGGTTGAGCCGGGTGTTCGCCAGTTCCTGCTCAAATCCTTTGCCAAACAAGAAAGCGGTGTGTTTGACTGGCGCTTCAATGTCGAAGGTCTGATTACCAACTATGGCACTATCATGGGCTGGCAAGATATCGCACCGTTCACTGGCAAGACCTTATTTATCAAGGGCCAGAATTCTGAGTATATTCTACCGGAACACCGCGCAGCGATTGGTGCCCAATTTCCCAATGCTAAGGCACACTTGGTGGCCAATACTGGCCACTGGTTGCATGCTGAAAAACCTGAAACGGTTAATCGTATCATTTTGAACTTCTTGCAGGCTGCTTAGCGTTAACAGGCGGGTATTGTCTATGATATAGTGCGCGCCTGGCTCAAAAGTGACGATAATGTGGAAAGGAGACACAGATGTTGTATGAGCACATGGATTTGCTTGAATCTATTGGGCTAGATTTGCTCTTTGCCGCGATATTTTTCTTTATCGGCATGGCCATTAAAGACGTGCTAAAACAAGGCAATGTTCCGCCTTTTGGCCGAAAAATCGTCTGGCTGGTTCTTTTCCTTGGGTGTGCCGGTTTTGTAACCAAAGGCCTGATCCAAATCAGCTGGGAAGGCGCAGGCATCGGTTAATACTTAACGAATACTGTCATTGATTGCCAAAAGCAGCAGCGTGCTGACTTTACTTACCGCGATCATTGACCATCAGGGTAACTCCTGACAAGGCTATTTCTATACGTTGGCAAGCAAGCTAACGGTCAAACATTAATAATGGGTAATTTCTACTATGGCAAGTGTAGGACTCTTCTTTGGTAGCGACACTGGTAACACAGAAGCGGTCGCTAAAATGATCCAGAAACAACTGGGCAAAAAGCTAGTTGAAGTCAAAGATATCGCAAAATGCAGCAAGGAAGATATCGACAACTTTGACCTACTGCTGCTAGGTATCCCAACTTGGTACTACGGTGAAGCACAGTGTGACTGGGATGACTTCTTCCCAGAGCTAGAGCAAATCGACTTCTCAACCAAACTGGTTGCTATCTTTGGCTGTGGTGATCAGGAAGACTACGCTGAATACTTCTGTGATGCGATGGGCACAGTACGTGAAATCGTGGAAGGTCGTGGCGCGACTATCGTTGGCCACTTCTCGACTGAAGGCTTTGAGTTCGAAGCATCTAAAGCTCTGGTAGACGACAACCACTTCATTGGCCTGTGTGTTGACGAAGACCGTCAGCCAGAATTGACCGAAGAGCGTGTCCAGAAGTGGGTCAACCAGATTTTTGATGAAATGTGCCTAGCAGAGCTTGCTGACTAATATTTTATCAACCTGAGACTAAATGCCGGGCTTGATGCCCGGCATTTTTATATCTGAAAAACTTATACCAATCTGGATATATCCAAACGAAATATTCTTTACCGAGGTTCCCTATTAGCATCAAGGCGCACACCGGATCGGTCAGCGAAAAATCCCAATGACGTATTGAGTATGATTAGCATTTTTATTCCACAATATTAACTTTAGCTTGATCCGTACATCTCGGTAATCATCAGAAATGCAAACAATACGTATTCCCGAACCCCAGAAGGAAGGCCTTATATTCAGGGCAAAGTTAACAATTAACGGTCGGAAAAATAGGTATACGAAAATACTCGTCACAACGGATACGATGAGCTTGCTTTACCTCGCAAATGTACATTCCCACAACAATCAGGCAACAAAAAGAAAAGTTAGATATCAGCAAGATTGACCTGTTTTTAGGTTTATTGTTACCTTGTGGTCACTTATAATGAGGAAAGAAGAGCAAGACTACCGTATCATGAGGGTGCGGGTAGCCAATAGGAAACTCCAATGTCAGATAACAATCACGCACTAAAACAAGCTGGCCTGAAAGTAACCCTTCCACGCCTAAAAATTCTGGAAGTGCTACAGCAGCCGGATTGCCAGCATATCAGTGCTGAAGACTTGTATAAGAAGCTAATCGATATCGGTGAAGAAATTGGCTTGGCGACGGTATACCGCGTTTTAAACCAATTTGACGATGCAGGCATTGTTACGCGTCACCACTTTGAAGGCGGTAAATCGGTATTCGAACTGGCAACACAGCATCACCATGACCACCTCGTATGCCTAGACTGTGGTAAAGTTATTGAGTTCTCTGATGACATCATCGAAGAGCGCCAAAAAGAAATCGCTGCTAGCTTCAATGTTCGCCTTACCAACCACAGCCTGTACCTGTACGGTCACTGTGCAGAAGGCAACTGCCAAGAAGACAGTTCACTACACGACAAAAAATAATTAGGCCCAAGTAAAAAACAATAAGGCCAGGATCTCAACACTTGGCCACTCAAGCAGCCGCGTTTTTGTTGTTGTACACAAATAAAAAAACCAGCCAATAGGCTGGTTTTTTCTTATCAGGCTCAGGGAAGCTTAGTCGCCAATCTTCGCCCAAGTATCACGCAGGCCAACAGTGCGGTTGAAGACTAGCTTCTCTTTCGAAGAGTCTTTGCTGTCGACACAGAAGTAACCCATACGCTCGAACTGGAACGCTTTTTCCGCTTCACCTTCAATCAATGATGGTTCAACCACGCCATTCATCACGCTGAGTGACTCAGGGTTGATCACAGAGACGAAGTCATCTGCTGCACCTGGGTTTGGCACTGTGAATAGGCGGTCGTACAAACGGATTTCAGCTGGGATACCCTGCTCTGCAGATACCCAGTGGATCACGCCTTTAACCTTGCGGCCATCCGCTGGGTTTTTACCTAAGGTTTCGTTATCGTAAGAACAGAAGATAGTCGTAATATTACCCTCTTCGTCCTTTTCGATACGCTCAGCCTTGATCACATACGCACCACGCAGGCGAACTTCTTTGCCGAGCACCAAACGCTTATACTTCTTGTTCGCTTCTTCGCGGAAGTCTTCACGCTCGATGTATACCTCACGAGTGAACGGTACCTGACGGCTCCCCATCTCTGGCTTGTTCGGGTGATTAGCCACTTCCAGCATTTCAGCGTCGCCATCGAAGTTTTCGATCACAACTTTTACTGGATCCAGAACAGCCATCGCACGCGGTGCGTTCTCGTTCAGGTCATCACGGATACAAGATTCCAACGAGCTCATTTCAATGGTGTTATCTTGCTTGGTCACACCAATACGCTTACAGAACTCACGGATCGACGCTGAAGTGAAACCACGGCGACGCAAGCCCGAGATAGTTGGCATACGCGGATCGTCCCAACCATTTACCAGGTTCTCGGTTACCAGCTGGTTAAGCTTACGCTTAGACATCACTGTGTACTCAAGATTCAGGCGGCTGAACTCGTACTGGCGAGGCTGACAATCAATAGTGATATTGTCCAGCACCCAGTCATAAAGACGACGGTTATCCATGAATTCCAAGGTACAGATAGAGTGCGTAATGCCCTCTAGCGCATCCGAAATACAATGGGTGAAGTCGTACATCGGATAGATGCACCACTTGTCACCGGTTTGGTGGTGAGTGGCAAAACGCACACGGTAAATAACCGGATCACGCAACACCATAAACGGTGATGCCATGTCGATTTTAGCGCGTAGGCTCATTTTGCCTTCTTCAATTTCGCCGTTCTTCATTTTCTCGAACAGCTCAAGGTTTTCTTCTACGCTGCGATCACGGTACGGGCTGTGCTTACCGGCTTCGGTAAGAGTGCCACGGTATTCGCGCATTTGCTCTGGACTTAGCTCATCAACGTACGCTAAGCCTTTATTAATCAATTCAATAGCAAACCCGTGCAGCTTATCGAAGTAGTTCGATGAGTAACAAATCTCACCGCTCCACTCAAAGCCCAACCAGTTAACATCGTTCTTAATAGACTCAACGTATTCGATGTCTTCTTTCTCAGGGTTTGTATCATCAAAACGAAGATTACATTGACCCTGATAGTCCTGAGCAATACCGAAGTTCAAACAAATAGATTTAGCATGGCCGATGTGCAGGTAACCATTCGGCTCCGGCGGGAATCGGGTATGTACGCTTGTATGTTTGCCACTAGCTAAATCCGCATCAATAATCTGGCGGATAAAGTTAGTTGGACGAGCTTCAGATTCACTCATCAATTAGACCTCGTGTGCTTACAGGATTTTTAAGTCCCCTATGATCCATAAATATAGGGGCCGACTCAACAAATAGTGTACATTGTTTGTCGATATGAATAAAAAAACCCCGTAATAGCACGGGGTATCTAAAAGAATAGGTCGAAACTGGCAAGGTTAGCCCCGCCAATTGCAATTACAGCGTGACTGAGCGACGAAAACGCTGGCGGTCCGCACTCACTGCACGTACCTCTGCCCCCGACATCAGTCGAATATTGCCGCGCCAAACCCGGCATGCTGATTTTCATATGCAACGGCCCCCAGTACAGCACCAACCGCTGATAGCCTTCAGGGAAAACAAACATAACAATAAGCGAAAACCGCAGGCACAAACCTGAAAGGAAGGCGTTTCTTTGAAGTGTATGGTCGCAGGTGACTATTGAGTCTGATGGAATATCGGCCTCCGATTGGAGGCCGATAAAGTCGTTATCTATGACTTAAGAAAAAGTCATTAAGGCAGTTTTACCGCTGATAGATCTTCACTTGGAGAGACTTTCTTCATCTCACCAGCAACGATTTCAGCTAGAGGGCCCAGGATAACCTGTAGGTTGTTAGAACCCAGTTTAACCACACCCATTGCACCCAGTGCTTTCAATGTCTTCTCATCAGCAAGGCTGCTGTCTTTTAGCGTTAGACGTAGACGAGTAATACATGCATCGATGTTTTCTAGGTTAGATACACCACCTAGAGCAACAACGTACTGCTTAGCTAGCTCACCCGTTTCCTGAGAACCACCTGCATTCGATGCTGTTTCATCTTCGTCTTCACGGCCAGGCGTCTTCAGGTTGAACTTAACGATAACCGTACGGAAGATTGCGTAGTATAGGCCGAAGAATACTAGGCCCTGTACAATCAGCATGTACCAGTTAACCGCTAGCGGGTTACGTGTTGATAGAACCATATCAACCAGACCTGCAGAGAAACCGAAGCCTGCAATCCACTGCATTGACGCTGCGATGTATACAGAGATACCCGCTAAGAATGCGTGAAGTACGTATAGGCCTGGTGCTAGGAACATGAATGAGAATTCTAGCGGCTCAGTAACACCGGTGAAGAATGAAGCGAAACCTGCAGCAATCATGATTGATGCAACTTTATCTTTGTTCTCTGACTTAGCAGTGTGGTAGATCGCTAGCGCCGCACCTGGTAGACCAAACATCATGATTGGGAAGAAACCAGCCTGGTACATACCAGTAACACCTGGGGTTGCAACGCCTTCTGCAATTGACTTCGCGCCACCTAGGAAGTTAGGGATATCGTTGATGCCCGCGACGTCGAACCAGAATACAGAGTTCAGTGCGTGGTGAAGACCCACAGGGATTAGCAGACGGTTGAAGAATGCGTAGATCCCCGCACCTAGCTCACCCATACCCTGAATACCTTCACCGAAGCTTACTAGACCACCGTAAACTGTTGGCCATACGTACATTAGTACGAAGGCAATAAAGATACCAGCAAAAGAGGTCAAGATAGGTACAAGACGCTTACCAGAGAAGAATGCCAGTGCTTTATGCAATTCAACGTGTGAGAAGCGGTTGTAGATCTCAGCAGACACGATACCCACCAAGATACCAACAAATTGGTTGTTGATTTTGCCGAAGGCCGCTGGAACAGCGCTTGCGTCAATACCTTGAATCTGAGCAACTGCGCCCGGAGAAAGTAGTGTGGTAACAACAAGGAAGCCAACGAAACCAGATAGTGCCGCGGCACCGTCCTTATCTTTAGACATACCGTAAGCAACACCAACGGCAAACAGTACAGACATGTTATCGATGATTGCGGCACCAGCTTTAATCAAGAAGGCTGCCAGTGCACTGTTCGCACCCCAGCCGTTCGGATCAATCCAGTAACCAATACCCATTAGAATTGCAGCTGCAGGAAGCGTGGCGACTGGCACCATCAATGCTTTACCTACTTTTTGAAAATATCCAAGAATATTCACCCTTAGTTCCCCCTATGGTTTTCTTAGAATCGATTTGGATAACTTATTTTAGTTATCCGATTAAGTTACTTGCAGTTTAAGAATTTTATTTCGCCCCGCAAATTAAAAGGTCGTCATTTGTGATCTTAATCACCAGTATGGGCAATTAGCAGGCGATTTTGCTAGCTCGATCATAAAACTTATTTTATCATGCGAAACAAATGCGATATCACGCTATGATTTGACTGTAATTTAATTTTGGAATGAGGTGTCACTGTGAGACTAATCCCACTGAATGAAGCTAAAGATGTAGGTTTGTGGTCAGCCCGCTATATTGCTGATCGTATTAACAAATTTAAGCCAACAGCGGAACGTCCCTTCGTGCTGGGCCTACCAACAGGTGGCACCCCGCTAGCTACGTACAAGCGTCTTATCGAGCTTTATCAAGCAGGCGAAGTAAGCTTCAAGCATGTTGTTACCTTCAACATGGATGAATACATTGGTATCCCTGCTGACCACCCAGAGTCATACCATAGCTTTATGTTCAACAATTTCTTCAATCATGTTGATATTAAAAAAGAAAACATCAATTTGCTTAACGGCAACACAGAAGATCACGACGCTGAATGCCTACGTTACGAAGAGAAAATTAAGTCATATGGCAAAATTAACCTATTCATGGGCGGCGTGGGCAACGACGGCCACATTGCCTTTAACGAGCCCGCCTCTTCTCTTGCCTCTCGTACCCGCATTAAGACCCTGACGGAAGATACCCGCATCGCGAACTCCCGATTTTTCGATGGCGATATCAACCAAGTACCGAAATACGCACTGACCATCGGTGTCGGTACCCTACTGGATTCAGCCGAAATTTTGGTACTCGTAACCGGTCACAATAAAGCCCTAGCGCTACAAGCGGCGGTAGAAGGCTCAGTTAACCACTTATGGACAGTGTCTGCGCTTCAGCTTCACCCTAAGTCTCTTCTTGTGTGCGATGAACCATCCACACAAGAGCTAAAAGTGAAAACAGTGAAGTACTTCCGTGAGCTTGAAGCTGAAAACATCAAACATCTATAATCAAGGAGTTATTCATGTACGCGCTAACCCATTGTCGTATTTACACCGGTAGCGATGTGCTGAATAACCACGCCGTCATTATTGACGGCGTGAACATTCACGCTGTCTGCCCCGTTTCTGAACTTCCTGCTGATATTGAAATCCGTGACCTTGAGGGTGCCAATCTGACACCTGGCTTTATTGACCTTCAGCTGAATGGCTGTGGTGGAGTCATGCTCAATGATGAGATCAATGCCGACACGATCCATACCATGCACCGTGCCAACCTGAAATCAGGCTGCACCAGCTTTCTGCCAACGCTGATCACCTCTTCAGACGAAGATATGAAAGCAGCTATCGCTGCCGAGCGCGACTACCAGGGTCAATACCAAAACCATTCACTGGGCTTGCACCTCGAAGGTCCTTACCTGAATGTGATGAAAAAAGGTATCCACTCTGTTGACCATATCCGCCGCTCTGACAATGCAATGATCAACACCATATGCGAAAACGCCGATGTGGTGACCAAGGTAACCCTAGCGCCGGAGCAAAACGACCATAGCCATATTGAGCAATTGGTTGAAGCCGGGATAGTAGTATCTGCAGGTCACACCAATGCCACTTACGTCGAAGCCCGCAAAGGCTTTGCGTCAGGGATCAGTTTCGCTACCCACTTGTTCAATGCTATGACCCCTATGGCCGGTCGAGAGCCAGGCATGGTCGGTGCCATTTATGACACGCCAGAGGTCTATACCGGTGTGATTGCTGATGGTTTCCATGTCGATTATGCCAACATCCGCCTGGCCCACCGTATGAAAGGCAACAAACTTGTTTTGGTCACCGATGCAACTGCACCTGCAGGAGCAGACATGGATCACTTTATTTTTGTCGGCAAGAAAGTATATTACCGTGATGGTAAGTGTGTTGATGAAAATGGCACACTTGGTGGTTCGGCACTCACAATGATCGAAGCGGTTCAGAATAGTGTCGAACATGCAGGTATCGCCCTGGACGAAGCGATTCGAATGGCTACCCTCTACCCTGCTCGCGCTATCAGCGTTGATCAGAAACTGGGTGCCATCAAAAAAGGCATGGTTGCAAACTTAGCCATTTTTGATCGTGACTACAAGGTTCAGGCGACTGTTGTTAACGGCGAATACGAGCAGAATTAACTATGACAGGCGGACAAATAGGTAATGTTGATCTGGTAAAACAGCTGAATAGTGCAGCTGTTTACCGGCTCATCGACTTGCAAGGCCCTATATCTCGAATCCAGGTTGCTGATATCAGTCAGCTTGCACCTGCAAGTGTTACTAAAATCACCCGCCAACTGCTGGAGCGCGGCTTGATTAAAGAGGTCGCGCAGCAGGCTTCCACCGGAGGCCGGCGTGCAATTTCGCTGACCACAGAGTCAGCACCTTTCCACTCGATTGCGATTCGTCTTGGGCGCAACTACATCGAGCTAACGATTTATGATCTCAGCGGCAAGCACATTGTCGGTACAGCGCATTCTTTCCACTATACCAACGCGCAAGGACTTATTGATGGCTTGCTTGAACATATCCGCAAGTTCATTGCCGATAACCAGAATATCCTGCGCGAACTGGTTGCCTTCGGGATTACCCTACCGGGCCTGATTGATCCGGAAAGTGGTGTGGTGGAGTACATGCCACATATTGATGTCGATAACTTGCCGTTGTCGGAAATTATCACTGACAAATACGGTGTTGCCTGTTTTGTCGGCAATGACATCCGCGGCTTGGCACTGGCTGAGCATTATTTCGGTTCGAGCAAAGACTGCAAAGACTCTATTTTGGTTAGTGTCCACCACGGTACCGGTGCGGGGATCATCGTCAACGGTCAGGTCTTCTTGGGCTTTAACCGAAATGTCGGTGAGATAGGTCATATCCAGATCGACCCACTTGGCGACAAGTGCCAGTGTGGCAACTTTGGCTGCCTAGAAACCGTCGCTGCCGATCCGGCGATTATCCGCCACGTTCAAGCCCTGCTTGACCAAGGCTACCCGAGTTCACTGCAAGAGCTGGAAGATGTCACCATGCCAGCCATCTGCGAAGCAGCCAATAAGGGCGACGAACTGGCAAGCCAAGCATTAATCAAGGTGGGTAATCAATTGGGCAAAGCCCTGGCAATGACCATCAACTTGTTTAACCCCCAGAAAATTATCGTTGCGGGTAATATTACCCAAGCTAAAGATGTGATTTTTCCGGCGATTCGCCGCTGCGTGGAAACCCAGTCACTTTCGACCTTTAACAAAGACTTGCCAATCGTTGAATCAGTGCTCTACACCCAGCCGACCATCGGTGCATTTTCGATGATCAAGCGTGCGATGCTTAACGGTGTCTTGCTGCAACGCTTGCTAGAAGAGTAACGAAAACAAAGGGTAAAGCGAAAAACAAAGCAATAAGATAGCTTTTCAGATTGTTCATCCTGTTACAAAATATTAAGGGCAGACTTCAGACAGAAGACTGCCCTTCGTGTTATATTTTGCCGTCAATAAAGTACCCTCATCGATAGAGGTACATACCCAACAGCCAGTCCACACATCTAATTTATCCATATTTGGCCTGGCGAAAAACCATAAAGGAATGTCAGCCTAGCATGGAACTTATCTACATCATCGCCGCCTTCTTGGCTGGCTTTATCGCACTTAGGTGCAAGTTGCCCCCGCTCGTGGGCTTCCTTGTCGCCGGCTTTGCCCTGAATACCGCAGGCTATGAATCAACCCCGGTATTATCGACCCTGGCTGATCTCGGTGTAACACTACTGCTTTTTACCATCGGCCTAAAGCTCGATGTCAAAACCCTGCTAACCAAAGAAATTTGGGGGGGGGCCACCCTGCACAACCTGCTTACGACCGGCCTGTTTACCCTCGCTTTACTTGCCCTAAAGCAACTAGGGGTTGGTATGATGGCAGGTCTCGATGTGGCGCAAATTGCCTTGCTTGCTTTTGCTCTGTCGTTCTCCAGTACCGTATTTGCCATCAAGGCACTACAGGAAAAAGGCGAGCTCAACGCAACTTACGGTACCCTAGCCATCGGGATCCTGGTTATGCAGGATATCTTCGCGGTGCTTTTCCTGACCGTGTCGACCGGTAAGATCCCTGAAATCACAGCCCTTGCCTTGTTTGCCCTGCCACTGCTGCGCCCTTCGCTGTTTAAAATCCTTGACCGTGCCGGGCACGGTGAAATGCTGGTGCTCTATGGTATTTTCCTCGCGCTAGTCGCCGGTGCCGGCCTGTTTGAATTCGTCGGAATGAAGGCAGATCTCGGCGCGCTGATCATGGGCATGATGCTCGCTGCCCATCCCAAATCATCAGAGATGTCAAAATCGCTTTTCAACCTTAAAGAGCTATTGCTAGTCTGTTTTTTCCTCAACATTGGCTTGGCAGAGCAGCCGACGCTCGACGGATTACTGATGGCACTGCTACTGATGCTCATGCTACCGATCAAGGGGATTTTGTACTACGTTATCTTTAATTTGTTCCGATACCGGGTCCGCACCTCCCTGCTCGGTACCCTGACTCTGTTTAACTACAGTGAATTTGGTCTTATCGTCGGCGGTCTCGCCTACAAGATGGGGATGCTTCCAGGCAGCTTCTTGGTCGCTATCGCGATTGCGGTCTCCCTCTCATTTCTTGTTGCCGCCCCGCTCAACAGCTTGGGGCATCGCCTGTACAAAGGAGCCTCAAAGTGGCTCAAGGAATTTGAACCTGAAAAACTCAATGTCAGTGATCGCCTGATTGATCTGGGAAATAAGCAAATTCTGATCTTGGGGATGGGCCGGATTGGCAGTGGGGCCTATGACGAGCTGGTTGCAACCTACGGCAATAAGATCATCGGTGTCGAGGCCCGAGAAGACTCTGTTGATCTACACCAAGCTCAAGGCCGCCATGTCATTCACGGCGATGCAACTGACTCAGATTTTTGGGCCCGAGTGATCTCCAAGCAAAATATCCAGCTGATCCTACTTGCCATGCCGCACAGCCAAGCCAATAATTTTGCCCTCGAGCAAATCCGTGAGCGAAATTACCAAGGCCAAATCGCCGCTATCGCCAAATACAGTGATGACGAAGAAGAGCTCAAAGCACTAGGAGTCGATGCTGCCTTCAATATTTACCATGAAGCCGGTAGCGGTTTTGCCCGTCATGTATGTGAACATTTGACGCCACAAATTAAGTCGAACTAATTTCACCTCTTCACGGTAAAACGGCAGCTTCGGCTGCTGTTTGTTTTTGTGCGCAAAATATCACCCACAGTTAACTTTCATTCGGAATTTGGCGTTAATTTTGAATATTATTCATCATCAGCTCTTTTTATTTATTGAATTGAAATTGATGGTTGCAATTCATTGTTGAATACGCAATTTTAACAATTAACAAAAGGACAGCGATGATGTGGACAAGACTGCCTAGCACATAACAAAGTGCTAACGCATCAGAAATGCAAACCTATACAAATATGGTTATGCACTCCGCCACGCTGATTCCGGCAATTTTCATGGATAGCAACATTTAGTAATTTTGGGGTAGGTAGTATGTGTTCAGTATTTGGGATCCTAGACATCAAGAGTGATGCAACGGCATTACGTCAAACCGCATTGGAAATGTCTAAAAAAATGCGCCATCGCGGACCTGACTGGTCTGGCATTTATTCATCGGATAAAGCCATTCTTGTTCACGAACGTCTGGCTATCGTCGACCTGAACAGCGGTGAACAGCCTCTTTACAATGCTGATAAAACACATGCCCTTGCGGTAAATGGTGAGATCTACAACCACAAAGAGCTACGTGCTGAATTTGCCCCAGACTACCCGTTCCAGACCGAGTCTGACTGTGAAATCATTCTGGCGCTATACAAAGAGAAAGGCCCTGAGCTACTTGATTACCTCAACGGTATTTTCGGCTTTATCCTGTACGATGAGCAGGAAGATGCCTACCTGATCGGCCGTGACCATATCGGCATCATTCCGCTATACCATGGCTATGACGAGCACGGTAACTACTACGTAGCCTCAGAAATGAAGGCATTGGTTCCGGTTTGTAAATCAATCAGTGAATTCCCTCCTGGCCACTTCCTATGGAGCAAAGCCGGTGAACCAACCCGCTACTACAAGCGCGACTGGATGGAATTTGATGCAGTGGTTGACGCCAAGACGGATAAAGTTGCGCTGACCGATGCATTGGAAGGTGCGGTTAAACGCCAGCTAATGACTGATGTACCTTACGGTGTACTGCTTTCCGGTGGCTTGGATTCCTCTGTAATTTCAGCTATTACCAAGAAATTTGCCGCTCGCCGTATCGAAGATAACGAAGAGTCTGATGCTTGGTGGCCAACCCTGCACTCCTTCGCCATTGGCCTAGAAGGCGCACCGGACCTAAAAGCAGCCAAGGTTGTTGCCGATAGCATCGGCACCGTGCACCATGAACTAACTTATACCGTTCAGGAAGGTCTTGATGCTATCCGTGATGTGATTTACCACATCGAGACTTACGATGTTACCACCATCCGCGCATCGACTCCGATGTACCTGATGTCACGTAAGATCCGCGCAATGGGTATCAAAATGGTACTGTCAGGCGAAGGTGCCGACGAAGTTTTCGGTGGCTACCTGTACTTCCACAAAGCGCCTAACGCTCAAGAGTTCCATGAAGAAACGGTCCGCAAGCTACTCGCACTAAACATGTTTGACTGCGCCCGTGCCAACAAATCAATGGCAGCATGGGGCATCGAAGCTCGCGTTCCTTTCCTCGATAAAGAGTTTCTGGAAGTGGCTATGCGCCTTAACCCAGAAGACAAGATGTGTGGCAACGGCAAGATGGAAAAACACATTCTGCGCGAGTGTTTCGGCCATTACCTACCAGAATCGGTTGCTTGGCGTCAGAAAGAGCAGTTCTCTGATGGCGTAGGCTATAGCTGGATTGACTCCCTGCGTGAGGTTGCTGAAGCCAAAGTGTCTGATCAACAGCTTGAAACAGCGAAGTTCCGCTTCCCATACAACACACCAACAACCAAGGAAGCTTACGTGTACCGTGAGATTTTCGAAGAGCTGTTCCCACTCGAAGATGCAGCTAAATGTGTGCCAGGTGGCCCATCAATCGCTTGCTCTAGTGCCAAAGCCATCGAATGGGATGAGAGCTTCAAGAACAGCGCGGACCCATCAGGCCGAGCGGTGGCTGCCGTCCACAACGAAGCTTACTAACCCCACCGTCTAGTTTTATGGTGTGATATAAAAAAACGAGAGACTTGGTCTCTCGTTTTTTGTGTTAACTGGCTACGCAAACTAGAAGTAGAAGCGTGTACCAAAGACAAAGCGAGTGAAACTATCTTCGAGGCCATCTTTCGTCACATTGATATCATCCGTCGCGATGCTGTAATTCACCTCGGCACTTATCGCTACATGTGGGTTAACAAAATACTTAATCCCGCCTGCAAATTTAAGCGTCATCGCAGTCGCATCTTCAAAGTCGAAGTCAAAATCACCATCACTCCCTGACAGGTTTGCGACTTGGGCTGCTAAACCCAAATATGGCACCCAGTTAGTGCTATTGGTAAAGTTATACTCAGTAAAAGCACCTAGCTGGAACTGCTGTGAGCTGTCACTCATGCTTACATCCAACACGCCACCGATTTCCCAATCTTCACGAATAAAATAGCCATAGGATGTGTTAAGGACAAACAGATAGTCATCAACATAGTCAAGGTCTAGACTACCTTGGAGGCCAAACTCTTGTGTCCCCTGCTCCAAAGTAACCCCTGCTAACGCTGGCGTTGCCGCCCCCAACGCTAATAATGTTGCTATTGCCACTGCATGCTTCTTCATGATTATTCTCTCCTTGTTGTATGCTGCAAAATAATCATAGATGCTAGAGCAAAAAGTTACTAAATTGTTTCATTATCTTTGTGACACAAAAAAGGCCAACTTACGTTGACCTTCTTTTTCAGCGTCTATTGGCACTAAAACTTAGCGTTCCCAATATGCTTCTTCCAGGCTGTCTTCACGCTCAGGCAGGCCACGAGACAGACGCGGAGAATGCTGCGCCAATACTTCGTAGCTCACTCGGTTCGAGTACAAGCAAACCTGTGAGAAAGACGAATAAGTCAGGAAATCAAACTGATGCTTGCTCGACTTCGGTACATTGTCTTTGTGGTAACGGTTCGCAGACATATCGTGCAACAGTGCAGACAATGCACCATCACCGGCACCGTTGGTGTTCTTGATACGTTCAGGGCCACCCATATATGGGGCAATGTGAGAGTACACCTTGATCGGGGTCTGACACTCTGATTTCAGCATTGGGCGGCTGAATTCGTAACGGTTGAACTCAGGAATTTCACCCGGTAGCAACGGTAGGCTGGTTTCACGCTTGGCTTCATCTTCAGTGTAGCCAGCCGTGTAAAGACCGACAGGGCCTGCAGTGCAAAGCACCAAATCAACCCACTCAAGGGTTTTTTCAGAGGCGATCAATGGATCAGATTCACCGGTCAGGGCTTCGGCTTCATCTTCGTTCATCGCAACAACCGTCACATGATCACGAAGGAAGTCACGCCACCACTGTGGATCATCCTCAATCACAAACTTGGTCCCCAATGTCAGAACGACAGGCACATCATGCTTCTTGGCGTATTCAATGGCCTGCATGGTAGCTGCTGGCATTGGGTCGCCGTCTTTACAACGTACCAGGTAAGCGGTGAGTACCAAGGCTGAAGCGCGTTTAAACACATCTTCCGGAATGCTGCTTGGGTCAAGCTGGTTCATGCGCCCTTCGTTGATCGCGAAAGTGCGCTCGCCTTCTTTAGAGATCAGAGCGAAACAACGGCCGATAGGGCCATTGACCGGTTGCAGGTGGTTCATATCCATACGGCTTGATGTGTTGCACAGATAACGATAGGCATAGCTGCCAATTTCGATATCTTTACTCATCACACCCAATAGGACCGATTTATCATCAGCCAACACCGAGTAGTTATGGAGGGTATTACCGATAGTACCACCAGCGAATTCATGGCTGATCAGTTCTTTTTCTTTCAGCTCACGGTATAGCGCTTCAGCTTTCTCATCGGAGATCACCAACGAGTGACCTTTACTTAGCTCATAGCGTTCCAGGAATTCATCTTCGACGCATGCTTCAATATCAACCAGTGTCTGGTCAATACCGACAATATGCGTGCGTGTTAGTCGCTTGTCTTGCTTAGCTTGACTAAGAAGGGGATCACGAGCATGGACCGGGAAATAATGCTTCGATTTGCGTTGGCCTGGAAATTTCATGTCAATGAGCTGTCTGTTGAGAAATTTTTGCGAATTCTATCACAGAATATAGAACAAAAAAGAAAAAGCTCTCACAGAATGTGAGAGCTTTGTAGCTAATCAGGAAAGTTATCCATACAGGGCGTTAAGCTATGGCGACACTCGGTCGCTATTAGGTTAATCCCTACCAACCTTGGCTATGTTGCTTTACCAGCGAAGCCATTAATTTGATATGGTCTGGGCTGTCATTCAGGCAAGGGATCAAATTGAAACTCTCCCCGCCGGCTTCAATAAAGACCTCTTTGCACCCTTCGGCGATCTCTTCCAGCGTTTCTAGGCAGTCCACCGAAAATGCCGGGCAAATCACATCAAGACGCTTCACGCCTTTTTGAGCCAACTCTCGAATCGTCCCTTCAGTATAAGGCTTGAGCCATTCTTCACGGCCGAAAATAGACTGATAGCTCATACTCATTTGCTCACGCGGCATGTCGAGTTGTTCAGCCAGCAGAGCCGTGGTGCCATTACAGTGTTCAGGATACGGGTCGCCATTGTCAGCATAGCGCTTTGGTATCCCATGGTAAGAACACAGCAGATAATCAGCCTTGCCGTTCTCTTGCCAAAAATCAGTAACAGATTCAGCCAGCGCTGAGATGTAATCAGGATGGTCAAAATAGTGGTTCACAAAGCGCAACTCGGGGATCTCCGCCCTCGCCTTAAGCACCTTCGCCACTTTATCGAACACCGCCGCAGTGGTAGTACGTGAGTACTGCGGGTATAAAGGAAGCACCAATACGCGTTCGCAGCCCTGCTGCTTGAGTGCATCAAGGCCATCGAGCATACTCGGACTACCGTAGGTCATGCCCAACTCAACGGGTACTCCCAGGGAGTCTTGCAATGCCTGCTGCTGACGTTTCGAATACACCATCAGTGGGGAGCCTTCATTCATCCATACTGACTGGTACAGCTTGGCAACTTTCGGCGCGCGGACAGGCAAAATTACCCCGTGTAAGATCGGACACCATAGCCAACGGCTCATATCAACCACACGATGGTCATGAAGGAATTCAGATAGAAACCGCTTCACTCCAGCCGGTGTTGCTTCATCAGGTGTTCCCAGATTAACTAGCAGAACCCCATACGGGCGGGTTTGATTATTGTTATCTATGTTTTGCTCGCTCATATCATCCTTCACGCTAACGGCGGTAATGGCCGATCAAGTCAACTATGGGTTGATATAACTGTATCAGTTTTCTTTTCAGTCGGTTATACCTTATCAGATAATAATTAGATCATTTTTCTGCAATAAAAAAGCGGGCTGACCCAATGGCCAGCCCGCTTGAAAACTTGCTAAGCAACGTGCGATTAAGCCAGTGCTTTTTCCAGCTCTGCGCTTACTGTTGCTACAGGTTGAGTACCGTCAAATTTAAGGTACTTAGTGTTGCCTGCGTCTGCTTCTTTGTTGTAGTAAGCAATCAAAGGAGCTGTCTGCTCATGGTATACACCTAGGCGAGCACGTACAGTTTCTTCTTTGTCGTCATCACGAACAACAAGATCTTCACCTGTTACGTCGTCTTTACCTTCAACCTTCGGCGGGTTGTAAATTGCGTGGTAAGTACGACCAGAAGCTAAGTGGGCACGACGGCCAGCCATACGCTCAACGATCACGTCGTCAGCTACGTCAAATTCGATCACGTAGTCAACTTCAACGCCAATTTCTTTCAGGCCATCAGCCTGAGGAATTGTGCGTGGGAAGCCGTCAAGCAGGAAGCCTTTTGCACAGTCGTCTTCAGCAATACGCTCTTTAACCAGACCTAGGATGATGTCGTCTGACACAAGCTGGCCAGCATCAATGACGGATTTCGCTTGTTTACCTAGCTCAGTACCAGCCTTGATTGCCGCACGTAGCATATCACCAGTAGAAATCTGTGGAATACCAAATTTCTCCATGATGAATTGTGCCTGAGTACCTTTACCTGCACCTGGAGCGCCCAGAAGAATGATGCGCATCTTGTTCCCCTTTAGATTTGAATGGAGTTTTCAAAGAAGTGAAAAATACACTGATTAAGCCGTAGTCGCAAGCCCAGTCCCTGACTGGGCTGCGGTTACATGCTGTATCAGAATACAATTTGACACCGGTAGCTGGCGATTAGACCTTCGTCATACCCTACTCCGGCGCTATTTTTCCCTTACATTAGCCAAGCAGTTTATTCACCGCGGCAAGGAACTGGGATGGATCGTCCATCGTGCCCTTCTCCGCCAGCATCGCCTGCCCCAACAACATTTCCACCCAACGGCCAAAGACTTCCTCGTCAGCTTCATCAGCCATCTTAATCACCAAAGGGTGCTCCGGGTTCAACTCAAAGATGTATTGGACTTCTGGTGCGTCATGGCCTGCAGCAGCCAGAAGTTTCGCCATTTGGGTACCCATCTCATTTTCATCGGTAACCACAACTGCTGGGGTGTCTTTTAGCTTGAACGTAGTACGTACGTCTTTCACCCTTTCGCCAAGGTACGTTTTGCTTCGCTCAACTACCGATTGGAAGGCTTCTTCTGTTTCCTTGCGTTTCTCTTTCTCTTCTTCCTGTTCAAAGGCAGACAGATCAAGGTCGGCTTTGGTGATCGCTTGGAACGACTTACCATCAAATTCAGGCAAGTGACCCATCAACCACTCATCGATGCGATCATGCATTAGCAGCACTTCCAACCCTTTGCTGCGGAACTGCTCTAGGTGTGGGCTGTTCTTCGCCGCGCTGAAGCTGTCAGCCGTCAGGAAGTAAATTTTATCCTGACCTTCTTTCATCCGCTCGATGTAACCAGAAAGCGAAACGGTCTGCTCAACGGTTTCGGCATAGGTCGAACTGAAACGAAGTAGCTTAGCGATCTTCTCACGGTTAGTGAAATCTTCCACCGGGCCTTCTTTCAGTACCTGACCGAATTCATTCCACAGCGTTTGGTATTTGTCAGCGTCTTTGCTCGCCAAACGCTCCATCATGGTCAGGGCACGCTTGGTACACGCCTTGCGCAGTGACTGAGTTACCTTGTTGTCCTGTAGGATTTCTCGCGATACGTTCAGCGGTAAATCGTTCGAGTCAATCAGGCCGCGCATAAAGCGCAGGTAAGACGGCATAAACTGCTCAGCGTCATCCATAATGAAGACGCGTTGAACATACAGTTTCAGGCCGTGCTTGCTGTCGCGATTGTGCATGTCCCAAGGCGCTTTCGATGGGATATACAGCAGGCTGGTGTAATCCTGCTTACCTTCAACGCGGTTATGACTCCAGGTCAACGGCTCGGCAAAATCATGGGATACATGATTGTAGAATTCTTTGTATTCTTCTTCAGAAATATCTGACTTATTGCGGGTCCAAAGCGCTTGCGCTTTATTGATTTGCTCCCACTTACGACCTGTTTCCTTCCCTTCCTCGTCACGCTCAACGGTTTGGATATGAACAGGAATACCGATATGATCCGAGTATTTGCCGATGATCTCACGCAAGCGGTGCTCACTCAGGAATTCCTTCTCGTCTTCACGAAGGTGAAGCACGATTTCGGTACCTCGGCTCTCTTTTTCGATATCTTCAATCGTGTAGTCACCTTCACCACCCGACTGCCATGACACCGCTTGATCGGCTGCAACACCCGCTGCACGGGTATTCACGGTCACGGAATCTGCCACGATAAAAGCAGAATAAAAGCCGACACCGAACTGGCCAATCAGCTGAGAGTCTTTCGTCTCATCTTCGCTCAGCTTGGCGAAGAAGTCCTTAGTACCTGACTTGGCAATCGTACCCAGGTGCTCAATCACATCATCGCGACTCATACCGATGCCATTGTCACTGATGGTTAGCGTACCAGCCTGCTCGTTGAAAGATAGCTTCACGCCAAGCTCGGCATCATTTTCATACAAGTCTGGCTGAGATAGTGCACGGAAACGCAACTTATCTGCGGCATCGGACGCATTAGAAATCAACTCGCGCAAAAAGATCTCTTTGTTGGAGTACAAAGAATGAATCATCAATTGCAGCAGCTGCTTCACCTCAGACTGAAAACCACGGGTTTCCTTGTTTTTATGGATAGTGTGTTCGCTCATTTCAACTCCGAAACTTGTATCAATAAACATTCAGGGGTCTAAAACAGCCGCATACCTGGTGCTGCATCCCTTTACATTTCACTTTAAGCAAAGTGCCTGAGTATATAGATGTGGCCAAACGCATCAATTTCAACCTAAAATGCAGCTTTTATGTTTTTGATGTTTTTTCAGAACCGTTTTTTATAATTTTTACATTCAGATGAGATTCAGGGTATGCATGGTATATATTCGCCGCAGGCGTACCCTTGGTGCTAAAAATGAATAAATTAGAAAGTAAATTCCTTATTGGTCAACGTTTTTTGTTTGATCCATATGACAACAGCTTGATCGACCAACACGAAAGTGATGAGCTTACTCGCCTCGGCAGTAATGAAAGCCGGGCTCTCAGTTTGCTTATCGAAGATCCAGGAGCCATCATCACTCGCCACCGCCTACATGAATATGTATGGCGAGAGCAAGGTTTTGAGGTGGATGACTCAAGCCTGACCCAAGCCATTTCTACCTTAAGAAAAGCGCTTAAAGACTCCACAAAATCACCGGAATTCATCAAAACCGTACCCAAACGCGGTTACCAGATGATTGCCATGGTTGAGTCGCTGTCAGAGATCGACTCTAGCACCAGTGCCGCGCAGGCTGAAACACTGGCCGAGAAATTGGACGAGCCGTCTGAAATTGAACGTGAACTGTTTGAGCACAGCCAGCAGGTCACGACAGCCAAAACGTATTCACCTGCTTCTCATTCACAGACTCCAAAACGCCCACTACCGATGGCAGCGATCTCTGGTGTACTGGTACTGATGGCCCTGCTATTACCTATTCTTGTTAACCTCGGAATGCCACCAAAGTCAGCGGCTTTCGAGCCTTTTGCCGTTGTCGATGATGTTCCGGTCCTTACCCCGGCCAACCATCCTTCGCTAACACAATGGCAAGGCATGATCACCCAATGCGTTGAAAGCTATCTTAGCTACCACCCGGCAGACAAGCGTCCAATGGAAGTCATTGTGTCTGGCGGCCAACACTCTCAGCTGTGGGTTAACTATGTTCACTCGTTTGATAATCCAGCTGAGAATGTGACCCTTCGTTTGTTGACTAGCCATAAGGACAATGTTTCGATATGTCAGTAAATACTCACAAACAGACCGCAAAACATTTTGTTTATCGGTATTGGGCATTTATCCTGTTTGGCCTATCCGTCCTGTTCAGTACTTGGCTTTATTACTCCAGCGACTACATGCAAGAGCAACTCCTGCTCTCTCGCGAGTGGCAATCAAAGACTGTAAGCCGCATCGAAGAGACCGAGATAGAGCAACTCGGTATGCTGCGCCGTGTCGAGCAAACCAGCCATGTGGTATACCTACCGAACTACACTTATTCGCGCATCACCTTGATGAGGCTTTTCAGTGACAATGAACAACCACTCACCATCCATATATCGGAGTCAGGCAAGTGGGATGTCAGCGGTAAGTACCTACTGACCGAACCTCTGGAATTCAAAGATATTACTTCAGGCACCAATGAAGACTTCCAACCGGAACATCTGCAGATCATCAACCAAATTTACCGTATGGATGCTCAGCAGAGCCGAAGAATGGATATCATTGACGAGAAGACCATCTTGCTTACCAGCTTGTCGTACGGCTCGCATATTCTTTACTCGCTGTAAGCCAAACATTCGAACTTAATTAACCGCTCAGCAATGGGCGGTTTTGTTTTTTGGGCGATAGGCGATAGGCGATAGGCGATAGGCGATAGGCGATAGGCGATAGGCGATAGGCGATAGGCGATAGGCGATAGGCGATGCAGATTTTAGAAAAGCCCACTAGATTTCAAGCTCTTGCTCTTTGTTCTTATACCAAACTGGAAAATTAACTGGTCAGGTTGATCCACTCTCTTGAACACATTTTTGATACCCTTTGGGGAC
>NZ_JBNNXT010000059.1:0-26213 GCF_052873815.1 Photobacterium sp. DNB23_23_1
GCCATCTGTCGTCTTTAAAACGATGGTTATGGCTGCTTGATATTAGAGGGTGTCGCACTTCGGAGTTGAATTCGGGGTCATATCAAGTTTCATGGAGTATTGAGTCTGGATTTTATAGTTGTACATGTCATTTTGCGACAAGTGAATATTGATTGCTAAAGTTGCTAGTTTGATAACAAAAACTGGCCTTTTTAGTAGACGAAATTTTAATTGAGGATAGTATTCCCTTCGTCGATAATTCTGCTTGTAAATATAAGTTGTATGGCTATTAATAATATTAAACGATGTGTAGTGATGGGTGTGACTTCCGTGCTATTAAGCGGTTGTGTCGGCAGTAATGTGGCGACTAATAAGCTAATGGAATATAACGTTAAAGCGGTAGATAATCGTTACGCTCGTGGTGGTTTGAACATGGCAATGTCTCCCTTGTATGCGGTAACGGTAGGGGCAGATTACTTGGTGCTTAATTCTTTGGAGTTTTGGACTGGTGAGAACCCGATTAGTGGACAGGGACATATTTTTGATACTGAAACAGATACGTGGCTAGACGTCAACAGCAGTATTGATGAATCATTACATTCAGCACCGATTAAAATAAGTGTATCAGAATAAATCTTATCTCTATTGATATGGATTTAATTAATCTGAAATAGTAAGTAGTACTCTTAGGTCCTTGCCCTTACCGCTGAAGTAAGGGCTTTTTTTTATTCATTCTTATCACTTTCTATAACATTACGAAAAAATCCTGCAACGATATACTTTTCGA
Organism: Photobacterium sp. DNB23_23_1; assembly: GCF_052873815.1. Taxonomy (NCBI): domain Bacteria; kingdom Pseudomonadati; phylum Pseudomonadota; class Gammaproteobacteria; order Vibrionales; family Vibrionaceae; genus Photobacterium; species Photobacterium sp. DNB23_23_1. The sequence continues at coordinate 767 of NZ_JBNNXT010000059.1, forward strand.
ATCGGTTACTTAACCATGCCGCGGCAGTGCTTTTGTCTGGTAAATATAAATACCTTGTCCTCGCATTTCACTATTGAGCATCCCCCCGCTTGATCAGATCGCATTAAATTGGTCGCTTACCCCTACGTGGTTGATCACCTGTCATTGTTGTGAATGGTTTGAGGCCGGGTTGATTGTATACACATTAGCTGGCCTTTTAGGGGGTACAAGTTAGGTTTTTCAGATATTGGGTTGGAGTCAGCTTGATATACTTCTTCATCGCCCTAGAGAAGTTAGAAGGGTCGGAATAGTGTAATTTCTCCGCGACTGCCTGAACACTCAAACCTTGCTGGAGTAACTCCATCGATTTTTCTATCTTCTTCTGGTTGATGTAGTCTCTGAACGTCGTGTTGTGCTGGATGAATAAGCGCTGTAATGTTCGCTCTGATACACCGAATAGGTGCGCAACAAAATCAATATTAAAATGCTCTTCCTGCCAGAAGGTGTCGACAATTCCTTTCACCCGGGTTATTGAGCATCCAAGTCTTTGCTCGGGATGGCGCTTTAACGGCACCATGTCAGTAAGACTAAAATCAATGGGTACGTAACTGTAGCGTGTACCATAACAGACTTTTTTTTCGGTTGTTTGCCCCACGATCTTGGCTTTCGGAGTGCAATGATGATCAAAAGCTAAATACCTAGGCTGCCATGAGGCACCAAGATGTGCTTTTAATAGGTTGATAATCAAGAATGTGGTGAACTCATTGGCATGTTCATAGCTTGTATTCGTCACTTTGAGCGAACTCTGGTGGCAAATTCGAAATTCTCCATTGTAACTCTCAAACCACAATTTGAAGTGGGAACCTTGTAGGTGTTGGAAGGACAACAGTGTATTGAGCAGATCAGATATCTCTTCAATGTTGACCAATTGCTTGTTGAGTTCTGGGTGGAGCGCCTGATTACCAACATGTTGTGCGGCATGGAAGCCGATGTCTCTATGTCCTGAAGCCTTTGATGCCGAGTCAATTATGAGCCCGATGACATGGGAGGGTATATACAGGTTAGGTGTTGCCAAGGTTTCTTTATTAATACGAAAGCGCTTGAGAAGCTGTGATGGATCACGACCATGTTCATCGAGAAAATGAATAAATGGGGTGCTCAGTGCTGCGCGGCAAACAGGTAGTGAACTCATGATTCGCATAAATAGTGAATAAGATAGGAACTGTATGCGACAACACCTTAAATACAGCTGAATGGCTAATGGTATTTCATGGCCAAATGATTGCAGAAATGGACTTTACTCGAGAGTTATTTTTTCCGTCTTTATCTTAGCGCCTCAATGGGTGGAAGTCTCTGTCACTGATGACTTCGAGCGGCATTTCAACAGTTTTAACTTATTCTGATGCGTACTTGGAAATCGGTGTAGAGTGATAATGCAAGGCTGCTTGTACCACAAGCAGTTGTTGCGGCTAATATTTAGTTATATCTTTAATTAAATTTTAAAGGTTATGGGTAAATTACCATAACCTTTTTGTGTTGGAGAAAAGGTATGTCAGAGAAGGCGTTGCCAGAGAGCGTACTCTGTATAGAAGATGTATGGCAGCAATATCAGACAAGCCTGAAGCGCTTTTTGCAGTCGAATGTTTCATGTCCTGATGATGTGGATGATTTGCTACAGGAGATCCTTATCAAGACCTATCAACAGATTAATACTGTTAAGGACAAGAACAAACTGAAACCTTGGTTGTTTCAACTCGCCAATAACACCATCATCGATTTCTATCGTAAGCGTGCCCGCAGCAAGGGCGTTACGAAGGATGAACTTTGGTATACCGAGGGGGATGAAACGGTTCATCATCAGCTTTCCTACTGTATTATGCCGTTCATCCAAGCATTGCCTGAAGACGACGCCCAGTTGCTCAGTGCAATTGAGCTCAATGGTACATCACAGAAAGACTATGCCGAACAGCATGGGGTGAAGTACTCAACCTTGAAATCGAGAGTCAAAAAAAGCCGTGAGAAACTCAATCGTTTATTCAATGAATGTTGTGAAATGAAAGTAGATAGGCGTGGAAATATTATGGGTTTCGAGAGAAAGGATAAATGTAAAAAGTGCTAGGTGAGAGTAGCTAGAGCACTGATTAATATTATGAATATTCCTGAATGTATTTTTGAGAAAGTGGTCCGCACCATAGGTGTTGAACGCGTAAAAAACGTAGAGCACATACAGAGCTTGTGGAGCGGTTATGGTGAACTGGTGAGGCTGCACGTCGACGGAGGTAATACTTCGTCGGTCATCGTGAAATACATTGTCTTGCCTGCAATAAATCCGGACTCTCAATCGCACCCAAGAGGCTGGAATACATCGCGGTCGCACCAACGTAAATTGGATTCCTATCTAGTTGAAGTGAATTGGTATCGTGAGTATGCCAACCTCTGTCAGGCTCCGGTGCCAAAGTGTTTAATGGTCGAACAGAAAGAGAATGAAATCCTGCTCGTGTTGGAAGACTTAGCCACGATGGGATACAACGAAGTCCATAAGCATGTCGAGAGCCCTGCGGTCTTGGCTTGCTTGCGCTGGTTGGCCCAGTTTCATGCTCAGTTTATGTCTTGCCGCCAAGCGATAAAGCCACAAGGGTTATGGCCGACAGGGACGTATTGGCATTTGGCGACTCGGCCAGATGAACTGGCTGTGCTTGAAGATTTACCATTGAAAGCGGCAGCCGGAAAGATAGAAACCACCTTGGCTTGTTGTAAATACCAAACCTTGGTGCATGGTGATGCCAAGCTGGCTAATTTTTGTTTTACACCCGAGAGTAATGATCCTGCATCGGTCATCTCGGTTGCTGCGGTCGATTTCCAATATGTCGGTGGCGGTTGTGGTATGAAGGATGTTTGCTTGCTGCTTAGCAGCGTGTTGGACTTTAACGAAAGCGAGAGCCAGATCCAAGCTTACCTTGATGAGTATTTTGCTACATTGAAGCAGTTCTTGTTTGAGTATCACCCCAATATTGATGGTGATGATGTCGAACAGCAATGGCGACCGTTATACAGCGTTGCCTGGGCGGACTTCCAGCGATTTGTGAAAGGTTGGTGTCCTGATCATTGGAAGATCAACCCCTATACCGAGCAGCTTACTGACACAGCGTTGCATTGGTTAGCAAAAGAAGGGTTAGCAAAAGAATAGTTAGCAAAATAAAGGTTGGCCAATTCAACTGAACCATCATGTTTTGGCCGGAAAGGGCGGTGTTTTAATTATCTAGGTTCACAATTCTAGATTATTGCCTCACTATGAGCTTGGAAGCTTATGTTATATACCCAAGTTACTTGGGTATACACGCATGAGGCTGATCCCCCGCGTTTCTCCATAATAACGACGCGAAATGGAGTTTTAAATGGTTACCCAAGTATCGACAAAGCGATTTAAGCATTTTTACGCCTCCGACCTTAGAGGGCTCGGGCAACTAGCCACTCAAGCGACAGTGGGGGCAACACGGATCGCTGAAGGCGTACACCAGTCGGTTTGGCGTACGATGGGGATGCCGAGTGGGTCAGCACCCGATAAAACCCGAGGTCTCACCGGTTTCGTGTATAAGAATATTTATACGGTGACCGAATTGGTGGGAAGTGGGATCGATAAAATTCTAGAAAAGCAACAGCCTTGGCTTGAATCACTCGACGAAGATAAAATCGAAACTGTGGCGCGCATTTCAGTCCTGTCAGCCCTAAATGGTGTGATGGGTGATCAGCTGGTGGAAAAGAACAATCAGTTTGCGATCCCGATGACTTTTTATTATCAGCAAGTGCCCTTGCTGTTAGACGATAATTTGCCATTAGACGCGCCTTTACCTAGCTTTCCTATTCCACAGGCGAAAAGCAAAGTGCTGCTGATGATCCATGGTTTATGCATGAATGATCGGTTATGGCAGGGGAAACATGATGGTGTCGAGGTCGATCATGGTCAGCAACTATCTGCCTCACTGGGCTATACCCCAGTTTATCTTCGTTATAACACGGGTTTGCACACATCGCAGAATGGTAGACAGTTGTCTGAGCTCATCGAGCAATTTGTCAAAAAATGGCCAACGCCGATAGAGGAGTTGTCTGTTGTTGCTCATAGCATGGGCGGGTTAGTGGCAAGAAGTGCGGTTCACTATGGCCAGAAACAGGCAATGCAGTGGCCCGATATATTGAAAAAAATGGTGTTTCTGGGTACACCTCATCAAGGGGCCCCTTTAGAGCGGATAGGTAATAAGTTTGGCGTTATTCTCAGTAAAACACCCTATACAGCGCCTTTTAACCTACTCAGTAACCTTCGTAGTGCGGGGATCACCGATCTTCGCTATGGCAATGTGATTGATGAAGATTGGCAAGGAGCCGATCGCTTTCATAACATGCCCGATGAGCGCTGTGGTGTACCATTACCGCAAGGTGTTGACTGTTTTGCGATAGCGGCCACAACAGCAAGCCAAAAGAGCTTGTTAGCCGAGCGATTAATTGGTGACGGCCTTGTACCTTTAAACAGTGCCTTGGGGTGCCACACGGTTAATGAACGTCATCTTATGTTTGCTGAGTCCGATCAGAAAGTGTTTTACGAGATGAAGCACAATGATTTGTTGAGTGATCCGCAGGTCACTCAACAGCTTGAACTCTGGTTGCGCTAATCCTATTCCTATTGCCCGCCAGCAGGGTGATGGGCAACCCAGTGTTTGGCGATATCGGTACGGGTGGTGACCCAGATATCGTCAAATCCGCTGATATAGTCGAGGAACTTCTTCAGTGCCTGAATACGTCCAGGCTTTCCTAAAATCCGGCAATGCATTCCAATTGACATCATCTTCGGCGATGTTTCTCCTTCTTCGTACAAACAATCAAACGTGTCTTTGAGGTACTGGAAAAACTCTTCACCATGGCTAAAGCCAAAGGGGGAGGAAAAACGCATGTCATTGACATCCAAAGTGTAGGGCACCACCAGATGTGGCTTTTCGCCCGATGGAGTATCAAGCGTGGTCCAAAATGGCAGGTCATCACCATAGTAGTCGGAGTCGAACAATATAGAGGGGTGCTCGGCCAGCAACTGGCGGGTATGCTTTGAATCACGGCCGGTATACCAACCTACCACCTGCTTTCCTAAAAGACTTTCTATACGGGTAAGCGCCTGCGCCATGTGTTCGCGCTCTTCTTCAACTGGCATATGCTGGTGGTGGATCCATTTCAGGCCGTGACAAACGACATCATAACCATTATCTATGATGGCTTGGGTAACAGCTGGGTTTCGCTCCAGCGCGGTGGTGATGGCAAAGATGGTCAATGGCAACTGGCGTTTTTCAAATTCATTGAAGATCCGCCAGACACCACTGCGCGAACCGTATTCATATAAAGATTCAATGCTCATATGGCGGTCAGGATAGGCTTCCGCGCCAGCAATTTCTGAAAGAAAAGTTTCGGAATGAGTATCACCATGTAGGATGCAGTTTTCGCCACCTTCCTCGAAATTAAGCACGAATTGCACAGCCAGTTTAGCATTATTGGGCCAATTGGCATGGGGTGGTTTGCCGGCATAGCCCGCCATATCTCTGGGTTTGAGGGTGGCATTGCGCGACAGTAATGCGTCATCGTTGCTCATGGGCTAGTCCTCCTTGCCTGCAGTATTCGACCAGTGCTGGTAGCGACCAGTGAATGGTTTAGTGGGGGGCGGGGCATAGGTTGAAATCTTTGATGTAGATAAGGATAGCCGATGGAGGGATTCAACCATGCTGACAGCGGCGGTTACTCCGTCAATTACGGGAACACCAAGTTCGCTTTGTAGGTCTGACACCAAATCTGACATCCCTGCACAACCGAGCACAATCGCCTCGGCGCCATCATGCTGCAGGGTTTGCTGACAAGCTGCTAAAAGTTTCTTGAAGGTGGCATGATCAGTTTGCTCCAGTGCCATAACGGGCAACTCGATTGCTCGAATGGCGCAACAGCGTTCCGCTAGACCATAGCGTTGCAGTAAGTGCTCGGCGGTGGGAATTGTCCTAGCAAGGGTGGTAACGACTGCGAAACGATTAGCAACAAGGCTTGCAGTGTGAAAAGCCGCTTGGGCAATACCGATCACTGGTGCTTTGGTTAGCTCTTTGACGGCATCAAGCGCCGGGTCACCAAAACAGGCGACGATATAGCCATCTGGTTTACTCTCTTCTTGTTCGCATTCGCGGATCACTTCTAGCAATCCGCTTGAAGCGAGCACTTCATCGCGGGCACATTCAATCGTTTCCGGCCCATGCAGGGGAGAGCAGGCGGTAATTCTCGTGGTTGGCAGGGCGATGTGTTCAGCGCAGAGTGCAATTTTATCTGTCATTCCCTTGCAGGTATTGGGGTTGATAAGTTGGATCCGCATCCGTGGGCTCCTAGAATTAATGGAAAAGTGAATTGAAATCGACGGCTTTATTGTCGCTATCGAAAACAAGGCTGTTTTGAATCACTTTTAGGTGATGGGTCATCCACTTCATCGCAGATTCTTCTTCACCGTTATCAAGTAGCGAAACTAACTCGGCATGACTACCACAATCACAACCGACGCTGTGCTTTGTGCCAAAAACGGCAATGGTCAAAGACGAACGAAAGGCGAGTTGTTCAACAAACTGGCTTAGGGTGTGATTGTTGGCGATTTTGGCTAACTCAATATGGAACAATGCAGTGTATTTGATTGTAGCGACAAAATCGTTTTCGGCTTTCGCTTTATCTTCAAGTGCGATGATAGTGCTGAGGTTCTTAGCATCAGACGGTTGCCAGTTGGCGATAATAGTGGGCAGCAAGTTGGTTTCAATAAGTACCCGGCTGTCAAAGACTTCTTGGGCCTCTGTTGCTGTTGGTGTTCTGACTTCTGCCCCTTTATTCGGCTGGATGGTAATAAAGTTTTCAATCGCGAGTTGCTGAAGAACCTTTCTAATGGCGGTTCGGCTAACGTTAAATCGCTCGGCCAGTTTATCTTCTGGTAGCCGAACGCCAGGCTCTAATTGCTGGGCCACAATCGCATCACGAATTTTTAGATAAATAGCATCATATTGAATCATGATCGTAAATCCATTCAATTCATTAAGTACAATATAAGTATATACTGTATACAATTAGACTAATTTATTTTTTACAACAAAAGCAATAAACAAATAATAAAATGCGATATAACGAAGATTAAGCCCTATAAGGGGGCATGTTTGCATCATGATGATGCAAACATATTGTTGCTGAGTAATGTTCGACACCTTAAACCTTGGGTTATAGCTATTTTCAATATTGGCACGATGATTGTATACATAGATTGTATACATAGATTGTATACATTACTTGGAGGGAGCCAACTATGAATAAGGAAATTACGGGTGTTAACGTCAGCCCCAGATTAATCAATGATGACTTGGCGCCAGAGAAAGAGCAGAAATGGGGATGGTATAGTATTTTTGCTTTTTGGATGTCTGATGTTCACTCTGTTGGTGGGTATGTTTTTGCTGCCAGTTTATTTGCATTGGGTTTAGCCAGTTGGCAAGTATTTGTTTGCTTAATTTTGGGTATATCTATTGTTCTATATTTTGCTAACTTAATGGGTAAACCAGGACAAAAAGCGGGCGTTCCTTTTCCTGTTGTTTGTCGTATGTCATTTGGTGTTTTAGGCGCTAATATTCCCGCGGTAATTCGGGGCCTCATCGCTGTTGTTTGGTATGGAATCCAAACATTTTTGGCCTCAAGCGCGTTTATTGTTCTTATCCTTTATTTTGCACCTGAATACGAACGGTATACCGAAGGCTCATTCCTGGGTCTATCTCCTCTTGGTTGGTTCGGGTTTATTTTTATGTGGGTCACCCAGGCGATGGTCTTTATGTTTGGTATGGGGGCTATCCGTAAGTTGATCGACTGGTCAGGTCCGGCTATTTATTTGGCAATGACGTTGTTAACAGGCTGGATGGTCTACAAGGCAGGCTGGCAAAACATAGACTTCAACTTAAGTGAGTCATCACTAACTGGCTGGGAAGCGTTTACTCAGATGGCTGTTGCTACCGCATTGGTTGCAGGATATTTTGCAGGTCCGACACTCAATTTTAGTGACTTCTCTCGTTACTGTACCTCTTATAAAGACCTAAAGCTTGGTAACTTCCTCGGCTTACCGATTAACTTTGTGTTGTTCTCTCTGTTTAGTGTCATCATTGTTGCCGCTTCGATGCCAGTATTTGGTGAGATAATTACCGACCCAATTGAAACAGTTAACCGTCTTGATAATGGTCTAGTTATTATTCTTGGCGCGTTTACCTTTATTCTAGCGACCATAGGTATCAATATTGTTGCTAACTTTGTTGCTCCAGCTTTTGACTTTTCAAATGTTTCACCACAAAAAATCAGCTTTAAAATGGGTGGGTTTATTGCTGCAATTGGTTCGGTGTTAATTACGCCTTGGAACTTATTTAACAACCCAGAGGTTATTCATTATACCGTGGATGTGCTGGCTGCAGTAATTGGTCCACTTTATGGCATCATCATTATTGATTACTTCAAAATCAGGAAGCAGGAAATTGACCTCTCGGCCCTATATACCGAAGATAAAACAAGTCGGTATTGGTATCAGGGTGGTGTGAATAAAAAAGCGGTTTATGCCTTAATTCCATCTACTGCCGCTGCGTTATTTGCCTCATTTATTGTCGTAGATCTAGCTCATTACTCACTATTTGTGGGTGGTATTCTTGGCGCACTCAGTTACTGGTTCCTAATGAGCTATGAGTGGCAGTTGAATGTAAAAAAACGCACTCACATTAGTTTTAATGAAGTGTAAATATAAATTAGAAAGACATAATAATTAAAACAAGCAACGCCAGTTGGAATTGGAATCAGTAAAACATTATAAATAAGGATATAGTTATGTTTAATAAAACGTTAGTTGGCTTTTTCAGCCTGTTACTGTGTTTGAGCTCTTTTATTGTCAATGCCTCGCAGCTCGAAGATATAAAGACCAGTGGGGTGATTAAAGTGGCTGTACCGCAAGACTTTCCACCGTTTGGTTTTGTCAGTACGGATATGAGCTTGCAGGGTTACGATATTGATATGGCTGAGTACATTGCCAAATCAATGGGCGTTCGTTTGGAGTTGGTGCCTGTAACCAGTGCTAACCGGGTTCCTTACCTGCAAACCCGTAAAGTCGATTTGATTATCTCTAGCCTGGGTAAAAATGCTGAACGTCAGCGTGCGATTGATTTCAGTGCAGCCTACGCACCGTTTTTCCTTGGTGTGTTTGGTAAAGAAGGAGTTGATGTTAGTTCGGTTGAAGGACTTTCTGGTCAAGTTGTTGGGGTCACCCGCGGATCGGTTGAAGATATTGAATTGAGCAAACTTGCTGGGAAAGATGTGACCATCCGTCGTTTCGAAGATAACAATACGACTATCTCTGCTTATGTTTCTGGCCAGGTAGATTTGATTGCTACCGGTAACGTGATTGCTAGCGAAATTGCGACAAAATTCCCGAAACGTCATCCTGAAACCAAGTTTGCTATCAAAAACTCTCCTTGTTTTATCGGTGTTCGAAAAGGTCAGAAATCACTGTTAACTGAAGTGAACAGTCTGATCCAGCAAGCCTATACCGAAGGAAAGCTCAATGATATGTCAGTTAATTGGCTGAAATTGCCTTTGCCTGCTGATTTAGCATCTTAAGAGGTGGCAATGGATTACCAACTCGATTTTTCAGGGCTTACGCCATACTACGGTGACCTGATCCAGGGTATTTGGATCACTGTTCAACTCGCTGTAGTGACCACATTGTTGGGGGTCGGTGTTGGTATCCTCGGGGCGGCGGTACGTATCCGCCCCGCAGGGATACTCAAGCGACTGGTCGGCGCTTACGTGGAAGTGGTCCGTAATACGCCTTTCATTGTTCAGCTGTTTTTTATTTTCTTTGGTCTGCCCGCTATCGGTATCAAGCTTTCGGCATGGGAAGCGGGGGTGATCGCTATGGTGGTCAACCTTGGTGCTTACAGCACTGAGATTATCCGTGCTGGCATTGAAGCAATACCTAAAGGACAGTGGGAAGCTGCTAAAACGCTAGGTCTTAAACCCACTCAGGTGTTTGTTCGGGTGATATTACCGCAGGCGTTCCATCGGATTTCGCCAGCTTTGATCAGTCAGTGCATTATCGTCATGCTCGGCTCATCGGTACTGTCTCAGATTTCCGTTGAAGAGCTGACGTTTACCGCCAATTTTATTCAGTCACGTAATTTCTTGAGTTTTGAGTCTTATTTGGTATCGGCAGCTATCTATCTTGGCTTGGCTTTAGTGATGCGGTGGGTATTAGTGCAGCTTAGCAACAAGTTGTTCAAAACCCATGTGATGGGGAGGGTTGCGTGATGGTTGAATTCACCGACTGGGATATTTTTCGTAACCTTGCCCTTGCCGCTCGTTGGACAGTGCTGCTGTCTATCATCGCTTTTATTGGTGGGGGCGTTGTAGCGGGGATCTTACTGTTGCTTCGGATGACCAAGAATGTCCTGCTGGTGGGGCTAGTCAGAGTGTATACCGAGGTTTTTCAGGGCACACCATTATTGATGCAACTATTTTTGGCCTTTTTCGGTTTGTCTTTGCTAGGCATTGATATTGGTGCATGGACTGCAGCCAGCTTGGCAATGACGTTATTTACTAGCGCTTACCTATGTGAAATCTGGCGTGGTTGTATCGACTCTTTGCCTAAGGGGCAATGGGAAGCGAGTCGCACCCTGGGGCTTAATTACTTTCAAACCATGCGTTATGTGATTGTGCCGCAGTCTGTGCGTGTGGCAACAGCACCGACCATGGGATTCTCTGTTCAGGTGGTAAAAAATACTGCGCTGGCATCAATTATTGGTTTTGTTGAACTGACTAAGGCGGGGACAATGCTCAACAACGCCACCTTCGAACCTTTTAAGGTCTTTTCCCTTGTCGCGCTATTTTATTTTGCGATTTGTTATCCGCTCACCCGGTATAGCAAGTATTTAGAAAGGAAGCTCAATGTCGCTGGTTAGTATCGATCAAGTACACAAATTCTATGGTGAGAATCATGTTCTTAAGGGCGTCGATCTCAAAGTAAAGGCTGGTGAAGTGGTATCGATCATCGGTAAGTCTGGATCGGGAAAAAGTACGCTGCTGCGCTGTGTTAACGGGCTTGAAAATTATCAGGAAGGCGCGATTGTGGTTGCCAACCAAGCGGTGACCGATGATGACTATCAACTGCGTCAGCTGAGCCGAAAAGTGGGGATGATTTTCCAAGGATTTAATTTATTTCCCCATATGACAGCGGGTGAAAACGTTATGTTGGCCCCAAAGTTGGTTTTGGGCAAGGGCCCAGAAGAGTGCCGAGAGCTGGCAATGGCGGTGCTGGAAAAAGTGGGTATGGAAGAAAAGTTCGATCAGTATCCGACCAGCATGTCCGGTGGTCAGCAGCAACGGGTCGCCATAGCTCGCTCCCTTGCCATGGCGCCAAGCGTGCTGCTGTGCGATGAGATCACTTCGGCACTTGATCCAGAGTTAGTCGGAGAGGTTCTAAAAGTTCTCGAAAATTTGGCCAAAGATGGCATGACTTTAATTCTGGTGACCCACGAGATGAATTTTGCCCGTGATGTGGGTGACAGGGTGGTGTTCATGCACCAAGGAAAGGTATGGGAAACCGGCGCCAGTGAAGAGGTGTTCGCCAACCCGAAGACCCCTGAATTAAAGCAATTTCTATCGTCGGTTTTATAGGGGGGGGAAATGGATCAAAGTGTTTATTGCAGCCAGGGACCAAGTGTATTACCACCACTGACCTTACATGGGCCCTTGCAAGGATATAATTTTGTTTTCAAGGATTTATTTGATGTTGAGGGCTATATTACTGGCGCGGGTAACCCCGCTTGGTTGGCTACACATCAACCAGCTAAGCAAACCTCGCCGTTGATTTTGAGACTGCTGGCGAATGGTGCCAAGTGTACCGGCCGGGTACAAACCGATGAACTGGCCTACAACCTCAATGGCCAGAATGTTCATTATGGAACCCCGATTAATCCTGTTGCCCCACAGTGTTTACCTGGCGGTTCATCAAGTGGATCGGCGGTGGCTGTTGCTCGTGGTGATGCTCATTTTGCAATCGGGACTGATACCGGTGGCTCTATAAGGGTTCCTGCTAGTTATTGTGGTTTGTTCGGTTGGCGTCCGACCCACGGGGTGCTCTCACTTGATCATGCATTTTCACTGGCGCCTTGTTTTGATACCGCCGGGGTGCTAGCGCGCGATATGGCCGTACTTGATAAAGTAACTCAGATCCTGATACCGGATCAGGATAATCAGGCTTTTATGGATGAAAAAACAACATTTGGAATGGCAGTAGATAAGGGCTTGTTTGATCTTGTTGATCAGCCTGTTGCCGCTGAGATCCAATCTTTTTTGAAGAAGCTTGAGAATGGTCATCGCGATCAATGCTATGTCAATGTGCTCGACACATGCGGTGTAACAACCGGTGAACTTGCCCAGTGGTTTCGGGTGATCCAAGGGCGCAGTATTGTCGGTGAGCATCAAGACTGGTTGTCATTCCACAAACATACACTGGAGCGCGGTATTGTTGAGCGGGTCGATAGGGCATTCAGCATAACTGATCAGCAATACCATGAGGCGCTTGAGCAAGCTGAACGGTTCAAACGGCGTTTTTTGGAAGTACTGGAAGGTTGTGGTGGCTGGCTGTTGCTCCCAACGACTCCTGGACTTCCTCCGCTTCGGAATGCTTCTCCTGAAAGCTTGGTAGCGTATCGTCAGACTCTACTGGGCTTTACCGCCATAGCCGGTTTGTGTGGATTGCCTCAGTTGCATTTGCCTTTGGGTCTTTTGAGTGGCAAGCCATTTGGACTGTCATTACTTGGTTTACCGAATTCGGATTTGGCGCTAATTAACCAAGCTAAAAGGCTGATGGCTTGTTTTAGCAGTAAATAAAATGAAGATTAAGGAAGTACCGTGACAAATCCAACTTTTGAAACCTTGAATCCACCACAGCGTTTACTTATGGGGCCGGGGCCAATCAATGCCTATCCTCGCGTGCTGCAAGCCATGTCGAACCAGTTGATTGGCCAATATGATCCTGTAATGACAGGTTACATGCAGCAAGTACAGCAGCTCTACCGTGGCGTATTTAATACCAGCAATGAGGCCACGTTACTCATTGATGGCACCGCCCGGGCAGGTATTGAGGCCGTATTGGTTTCAGCATTAAAGCCGGGAGACAAGGTACTGATCCCTGTAATCGGACGCTTTGGTCATCTGCTGTGTGAAATCGCCCATCGTGTTGGTGCAGAGATCCGCACGATTGAAGTGGAGTGGGGGGAAGTGTGTGATCCGGCTTTGATTGAAAAAGAGATCAAAGCTTTCCAGCCTAAAATGCTGGCTACGGTACAAGGCGATACATCGACCACCATGAATCAGCCACTGGCCGAAATCGGTGAGATATGCAGCCGGTATGGTGTGCTGTTCTATTGTGATGCAACGGCTTCGGTCGGCGGTAATGCACTGAAAGTGGACGAATGGTATTTGGATGCTGTTTCTGTTGGTTTGCAAAAATGTTTGGGTGGACCGTCGGGTAGTGCACCTATCACCCTGAGTGATGGCTTTGTCAATGAAATCAGCAAGCGCCGCCATATCGAACTGGGCCTGCGTACCGAACAACACAGTGCGGGTAGCGAGCCGATGATCCGCTCTAATTATTTTGATTTACCCATGATCCTTGATTACTGGGGAGAAGAGCGGTTGAACCACCACACGGAAGCCACCACTATGCTTTACGCCGCCCGTGAGTGTGCCCGCTTGTTTTTAGAAGAAGGGGAAAACGCTGTTCTTGCTCGACATGAAGTTGCCGGTCAGGCCATGGCTCAGGGACTAGAAACCATGGGACTGAAATTGTTCGGCAACCAGAAATATAAAATGAACAATGTGGTAGGCGTTTATATACCGCAACATATTGATGGAGAAGCGATTCGCAGCGAGCTTCTGAACTTGTTCGGCATTGAAATTGGCACCTCGTTCGGTCCGCTCCACGGCAAAATCTGGCGGATCGGGACCATGGGGTACAACGCCCGCCAAGAAGCGGTGTTGTCTACACTTGCGGCGTTGGAAGCTGTACTGGTCAAGCATAAAGCAGCGATCAATACCGGCGTTGGTGTTCAGGCTGCGATGACGTGCTATGCCGCACACTTTCAAGCACAAAGTGTACTTGCAAAATAGGAGTGCGTATGACTGATATGAGTTTCCATGTTTTGGCTGAGAAAGTACTGGCCCAAACTGAATACCTTGCCACGCTGAGCGAATCATCAACGGAGTTAACCCGTTGTTACCTAACCGAACAACATCAACAAGCAAATCAGGCGGTTCATGACTGGATGCAGAATGCTGGGATGCAGAGATGGACCGATGAGGTCGGCAACGCTTGGGGGCGCTTGCCTGCATTTGGTGATGAAGCCCGCTGCGACAGTTCACTGACACCTAGAGTCATTATCGGCTCCCACATCGATACCGTCCGAAATGCCGGTAAATATGATGGTATGTTGGGGGTGTTAGCAGGGATCGCGGTTGCAGCAAAACTCAATACCCGAACTTTACCGTTTCACCTAGATGTCGTGGCCTTTGGTGACGAGGAAGGGACACGTTTTGGTCAAACATTAATTGGTTCATCTGCTGCTGCGGGGGAGTGGGATCCTAATTGGCTCAAATTGGTTGACGATAGAGAGATTAGCCTTGAACAGGCAATGCGCGAGTTTGGGCTAGTGCCTGAAATGGCGAAACAAGCCAGTTGCGCAGCCGATCCGGTGAAAGCCTATTTAGAGCTTCATATTGAGCAAGGTCCGGTATTGGAAGCCAAAGGGCTGCCTGTCGGCGCGGTAACCGGTATTGCGGGCGCTAAGCGCTATCAATTCGAGGTGACTGGCATGGCGGGTCACGCAGGGACGGTCCCCATGGGACAGCGACAAGATGCGCTAGCTGGTGCTGCCGAGATGGTATTGGCTATTGAGTCAGTAGCTAATAACCTAACTCAAGTGGTTGCTACGGTTGGGCAGTTTTCAGTTACGCCTGGTGCGGTTAATGTGATCGCAGGCAAAGCTGGCTTTAGTCTAGACATCCGAAGTCTGGATGAGGCTGCATTGGCGAAGGCTGAGCGCGCGATATTTCAGCAGGTGGATGCCATCGCTGCACGTAGAGGGTTGCTAGCCTGCCATAAAGAAATCCATCGTGCGTCGAGTGTTAATTGTTCTGCGGTGTTGACGGAGGTTATCGCCTCGGCTTGCGAAAAAGTGACAAAACAAAGCCCGCTTAGCTTGCCCAGCGGGGCAGGCCATGATGCGATGGCGATGGCACGCTGTTGTCCAGTTGGTATGGTGTTTGTACGTTGCGACAAGGGGGTTAGCCATCACCCGGGTGAAGCGGTTGAACTTAGTGATGTCGCTGCCGGGATTGAGGTGTTGTTTGAATCTGTTTGCTCCCTTGTTGGTCTCGATGAGAGCACTTCAATAAATACGCAACGAGAAGAGTTAATGGGAGAGCTGTAATGATTGAACGGCAAATTGATTTGCTGCCTGATCTCTGTGATGCATATGGTGACGATGTCACATTTATCCCGATCCCATTTCAGCATTATGGCGCTAAGGCTACCTTCTTCGGGCAGGTTGTTACCTTGCACTGCTTTCATGATAACCAGCTGTTGATTGATACTTTGCAGCAGGATGGCAAGGGAAAAGTGTTGATGGTTGATGGTGCTGGCTCACTGGCAAGGGCATTGATTGGTGATCAGTTTGCCCAACTGGCTATTGATAATGGCTGGGAAGGTATTGTGATTAACGGTGCTATTCGTGATGTTGCCCAATTGTCGCAGATGCCAATAGGGATTAAAGCGCTGGCGCCATGCCCTTTCCGGGCGGATAAAGAGGGGCAGGGAGAGTTGGGTGTTCAACTATTGCTGGCAGGGACAACCGTAAGTGATGGTGATTTTGTTTATGCCGATCTCAATGGCGTGTTGGTTAGTCAAAGGTTGCTGTTAGCGTGTTAATCACCGCTTCTCAGGTGACATATGTTACTTCTTTAAAAAGGAAAACCCAGTGGCGAGGCATTGCCACTGGTTTTTTTTATTTCAGGCTATTTTTCATCTTGGTCTTCAAACAACAGGTTGATAGCAATGCTCACCAATATCAAGCCAAGGATAGGCGTTAGAACCGCTTGCGGCGCACGCTCAATATAAGGCAAGTTTTCAGCTATCAGTAATCCCCATTCTGGATGAGGCGGCTTGGCGCCTAAGCCAATAAAGCTCAATGCCGTCAGGCTTAAGGTGATCGCTGGTAATCGCATTACCGTGTGTCTTAGTAATGGCGGTAAAATATAAGGAAGTAGGTAGTTCTTCAACATTTGCCAACGACCCACCCCCCAAAGAGGCGCTAACCGGATATGTGGTTGTGCTCGAGCCTCAAGCAACAGACTGGAACAGTGGGAAGCTAAAGGAGCCCAAGATACTAACACCACAGCAATGAGTGCACTGTTTGGATGCATACCTGAAAGTCCTGCAACCAGCAGGCCAGCGACGATATACGGGGTTCCTTTGGTGACTTCAATCAGGCCTTGGCTGAGTTTGGTGTTGAACCCCATGATGAGCCCGACCATTAAGCTGAGGACTGTCGCTAGCACACCCATGCTAAGGGTGGAAAGCATCCCCTGTCCGACACGGGCTAATAAGTCACGACCAACAGCATCAGATCCAAGCGGCGCAGCCAAACTAGGCGAGATCAAGCGACCAAACTGGCTGGTGTAGGGATCGCGCATTTCTGCCCAAAGGGCGAAGCCAATCAATAGCAGTAAGATTGAAGCACTGACTACACGTTTTGCACGGCTTTTGGTAAAGCCAAGTGGTGGGCTACTGCTGATCAGTTTGCCACTTTTCAAACCTTGCCCAAGCCATAGGTGCTGGAGAAGAATCGCAAAGCTACTGATTGCCATCGACATCACAAGCAGCAATAGTAAGCCACCTTGTAGGGTCGGCAAGTCCTGGGCAGCAGTTGCCCCCAATGTTAGCCGGCCAATACCAGGAATAGAGAAAATGTGCTCGACGGTGACGGCACCACCGGTCAGACCAATGACGATCATTGCTATCTGTGGCAGTAGGTTGCTTAGGGCGCGACGCAGCGCATAACGGCCAATGTGAACAGAGGTGATATTGGCACTTAGCCAGGTGATCACCCAAGGTTCATCCAATACCCGTTGCAGGCTATCGTTGAGTAGCTTGGTAAACAAGCCAGTAGCTGGCAGTGCCAGCGCGAGGCTAGGTAACCAGATGTTTTGCCAACCTTGCCAGCCATATGGGGGCAACAAGTTGAGCCAAACTGCAAAAAACAAGATCAACAAGGTCGCTATCACATACTCGGGAAGCGTGATGAGTACCGTGCTGATACTGCCATTGAGCCTATCCAACCGGCTCCGCCGCCATTGCCACATGGTGTGTTGGACACTGATAGCACAGAACAATGCTGTTAGGCCAAATGCACATGCCATTAACAGGAGCGAGGTGCCTGCTGCGCTCATGATTGACTGGCTTACATTGTTGCCGCTAATCCAGGAAACACCGAGATCCCCCTGAAATAGGGAAGTGAGCCAATCCCACAGCCGTTCCATGCTGGTTCTATGTAGTCCCAGATCCTGACGGACTGCCTCGAGGGCTTCTGGTGTCATTAGGCGTTGTTGTCCCGTTCGGGCACGAAGTATTGTTTGAGTTGGGTCGATGCCGGCAATTTCCGGCATTAACCCGACAAGCACGACCATGGCCGCAAGCGCGAGTGCGCGTGAGAGCCATGGTAGTGTGCGATTTAGTATTGGTGAACCAGAGTGGTTAACAAATCGCATTTTTCTTAGTTTACATCCGTATGTTCGGTGATCATCAAGCGTTCGCGAGGGTCACGTACAGCTTGTTTGACACGTAAGCTCTCGCCCTGGATAACACGCTCGTGCAGCAGTGGGATCGCCGCATATTCGCTTAGGATCTTCTGCTCGGCTTCAATAATTGCTTTCTGACGGGCTTCACCCAGTGGCTGGAGGTCTGCATGGGTCAGTGCCGCGTCAACTTGTTTTGAGCAGAACTGCCCAAGGTTGTAAGAGCCTTCACAGCTGAAATCACTCATCATGTAGGCGACAGGGTCACCTGAGTCGATGACGGTAGCTCGGGATAACATGAAAATATCAAAGTTACCGGCAAGGGCGTCGTTTTCGATTTGGCCGTATTCACGAATATCCAACTCAACATTAAAGCCCGCATTTTCAAGTTGTTGCTTAACCAGTATCGCAACCTCTGGCAGTTCTGCGCGGTCGGTGAAGGTACCCAGAACAACCTTCTCACCATTGGCTTTTAGACCTTGTTCCAGCTGCGGTGCTTCCGGACGAAGTGGCGCCGCCCAAGCGAGTGCTGGGCCAAGTAGGCCTTCTGCATAGGCGGCGCGGTTTTCGTAAACTGTTTCAATAATTTGCTTACGGTCAATCGCAGCCGTAGCAATTTTACGCATTTCAAGTTGGCTAAACACCTCAGACTGGTTGTTCAGGTAAAGTGTATTGGTGCGAGGCATGTTAACTTCATGAAGTAGCTCAGGATCAATCATCGCGAGCTGGGATACAGGTACGGCTTCTACCACGTCTGCCTTACCGGTTCGCAGTGCTGCTGCACGGGCAAAACCATCTGGCACATACTCTGCGGTAATGCGGTCAATTTTCGCTTTCTCACCCCAGTAATCCTCATAGCGCTCTAGTTTCGCGCTGGTTGCACCGTTAATTTCTGTCAGGACGAATGGTCCACTACCGGCGCGAGTTGGGTTAATTCGCCCATTTTCTAGGTATGCATTGGCTGCAAGGATTGCAAGCTGCGGGCTAGAAAGGCGGCTCGGTAGCAGCGGATCATTGAAGTCCGTTTTAATTTCGACGGTTTTGTCATCCACTGCGCGAACTTGCCAATTAATGCCGTCGATAATACGAGGTTTCGGAGCAGCCTCGAAAGCTTTGTCGATAGAGTTAATTACCATTTCAGCGGTTAGCTTGCTGCCATCATGGAAAACAACGCCATCACGCAGAGTAAACTGCCAAGTCAGATCATCAATTTGTTGCCACTCAGTTGCCAGTTTTGGTAATGCTTCCGCTTGATCATTCAACTCAACGAGGGTTTCTGCTGTGCTCCAGCGAGATAACTTGAAGGCATCGTCAGACAAAGGCGATAGGCCCGTTTTTGGTGGTACCATCATCGCAATGTGAATTTCAGTGCCTTGAATATCAGCGTCTTTGGTGTCGGTGCTGTTTTGTGTTGATGATTCGAAACAACCACTTAGGGCTAACATCAGGCCTGTAGCAATGGTGGTTTTCAGCAGGTTTGAGGGCATGATAATGTCCTTGGTAATCATAGTTAAATCGCAATGGCATGCGATGGAATTTGCATATTGACCAATGCTTGGCTGGTTGGGTGAGAAGGGCGGTCAAAGACCTGGCTCGCTGCGCCGTACTCGACGGCTACCCCTTTATCGAGCACTAAAATGTCATTACACAGTGCTTTAGCTGCATTGAGGTCATGAGTCACTAATAACAGGCGCATATCGCGCTGTTTTTGTAAGTGTTTTAGCAGGTCTACAATGTGCTGACGGCTAATAGGGTCGAGGCTGCTGGTTGGTTCATCCGCAACCAATACGCAAGGCTCGACAACCAAGGCTCGGGCAATGGCGACACGTTGAGCTTGGCCAAGGGACAATTGGCTTGATGTATGGTCAAGCAGAGTGGTACTCAGGTTGACATCAGCAAGTGCCTTTAATACGCGAGCTTCGCTTCCCTCTGTCATACCGAGAGATTCTTGGGGCTCTGTCAGTATGTCCCGCACTGTATAATAGGGGTTTAAACTGGTGTGTGGCTCCTGCGGGATCAGTTGGATATGACGGCATAATTGCCGTCTTTGCCGTGGTGAAATTTGTGAGAGTGGTTGCTCGCACAGGTATACTTCGCCTTCGCTAATGTGGCGTAAGCCGAACAACAACTCGATAAGGGTTGATTTACCCGCTCCTGAAGGTCCAACAATAGCAAGGCTTTGCTGATCAATGTTCAAACTCAGTTTATTCAGGGCGACAAAAGGCTTACCACCCAGCCAGCTAGGTCGGGTGTAATGGTGCACACTGACATTGTCAAAACGTAGTTGTGCTGAGCCTGAATGGTGAATGTGAGGATGCATGCTTTCTCTTAGGCCATCAGTTGGCAAAGTTGTTGGCAAAATGGGTGGTTGCTTGAGAGAAGGGCTTCTTTGGGCGAGCCGTAGGCGATCATTTGCCCTTCATCTATTACCAACAGCTTGTCGCAGCCCACAGCGCTGGACAGATCATGGGTGATCAACACGCCAGCGATCCCCTTTTGCTTAATACTGTGTCGCAGCAAGGTCAAAATTTCTCTTTCGGTGACAGGATCAAGCGCACTGGTCGGCTCATCGGCAATCAGTACCGGTGCATTACCCAGCAGGGCCATGGCAATACAGATACGCTGGCGCTGGCCGCCTGATAACTGAGCTGGGTAGTGCCTTAGCACCGTTTCGGGTTCAGAAAAGCCGAGTTGTAGCAAGAGCTCGCACAAAATACTCTTCTCTGATTGCGGGAGCTTCGCTTTCTGCGCCTTAAGCGCAAGGCTCAGTTGAGTGCCTACACGCGCTAAAGGATTAAGAGCCTGAAGAGGATCTTGGAAAATGACAGCGGCACGTTGTTTGGCATTGCGCTGTAGAAGAGGAATACGACTGACGTCGTTGCCAGCAATACAAATTGAGCCTTTGGCGTTGATCCCCTTGGGTAAAAAACCGGCAATGGCTTTGGACATCATCGATTTGCCAATGCCAGATGGCCCCATTACTGCCAACATTTCTCCAGCATTCACTTCTAAAGCCAAATCTTGAAATAGCGCCCCTTGGCTATGGGTAAGGCTTAACTGGTTGACGGAAAGGATTGGGTCAGGCATTTGCTCGATAATGTTATGTTATAAAGTAACAATAATATCTATTTTAAATTGTAAGACAAGAGCAAAATTAAGTTCAGCTAGAAAAAACATGCGAGCGCGGTTTGGCTTTTATGCGGCTTTTGGCGTTATTTACCGATTTTTAAGCGCTATTCAGTGTATTTTGCAATGTGTCGAAATGATTAGGAAAGGCTGTGTTTTTGTGGTAATAATTCTCATTTTCGACTTTGCACCATAAACCGTACTCTTTCATTTCAGCATATGAAGAGGGTGCCCACGACCTTCGTAAGGTATAAATTCCGTAACCAAAATACGTAATAGCCACCTTTATTATTTTATGTAAACAATTAGAAAATCATGGCGTTAACAAACAAAGATTATTACAAAATAGCGATTCCGTTTATTATTTCGACAGTGACTCAACCTTTACTCGGCGCAGTGGATACTGCCGTTATCGGACGTCTGGGTATCGCTGAATTGATTGGCGGCGTTGCCATCGGCACCGTCATTATGAATACCTTATATTGGCTATTTGGCTTTTTCCGTGTCAGTACGACGGGACAAAGTGCCATCGCGATGGGTAAAAACTGCGATGAAGCCAAAGCGAGCAGTCTGCTTCGCCCTTTTATACTTTCGGGTTGTGTTGGGGGGCTGTTTATTCTCACCCAGTCGATTATTTGGCAAGGGGCACTGTGGGTTATAGAGCCGGCAGCAGATGTTGCTATCCATGCCAAGACCTACTTCGATATCTTGATCTTCGGTGCGCCGTTAGTACTGCTTAACTACACCGTCATTGGCTGGTTAATGGGGCAGGCTAAGGTCAAGGAAGTCTTGTTCACCCAGGTCTTTGGTAATGTTTTGAATATCATTCTCGATGCAATCTTCGTGCTTTGGTTTGACTTTGGTGTTGCCGGTGTAGCTTTTGCCAGCTTGATAGCCCAAGCCACAACCTTTGCTATTGGCATGGTGTTAGTCACAAGGTCGAGTAACTTGGCGTTGACGAAATACCTCGGCCAGGCCCGAATGACTAAAGCTGATTTGAGAACAATTATTTCTTCGAATACCGATTTGATGCTGCGGACCGTCTGTATTCTGATCTTCTTCAACATGATGGCAAGAACGGGCTCCCGTTTGGGCGCTGATGTACTGGCAACCAATGCAATCCTGATGCAAGTGACGTTTATCGTCAGCTATATGTTTGATGGCATAGCTAATGCATCGAGCGTCTTTTCTGGCAAAGCCGTTGGGGAAAAGAGTCCAGGCTTGCTTAAAGATGTCTTGCGTCTTAATTTTCAGTGGACCACGTTATTTGTCATCATCCTAACTGTCTTTATTGCCTTGTTTAAAAATGATTTGGTTTTTCTCTTTACTGATATTCCGTCAATAATCTCCTTGTTTGAAGATATGTCTGTGTGGCTGTTGTTGTTCCCGTTCGTGGCTGGTTACGGCTTGACGGTATATGGCATATTTACCGGTACAGGGACGACACGCCCGTTGCGCGACTCAAGCATTGTGACCTTATTGGTATTTCTGATGGTATCGTCTATGTCCGTTGAGGCAATGGGAAACCATGGCCTCTGGCTTGCGTTTACTGTGTTCTATATCGGCCGCTTTTTATTCTTGTATCCGTTTATTTTTCAGATCAAGCAGAAGTGCCTTTGATGCCGTTGAGGTAGCCATGTATCAGCAAGGCACGCTCAATAGCCTAATATTAAGCGAGCAGCTATTGTTAGCAAAGGGAGCTGTATTGTGAACGTTGAGCCAGCGAATATGCAGGTATACCTCAATTCACCCCAACCTTATTAAGGCGGGCCTAAACAGGCTACCAAATTTTACTCCTAGCGCTGCAGTTGTGTGCTGTTGCATATTGTCATATCACGAAATACGTAAAAATTCGTGTCAGGGTGGTGACTATTTCCCTTATTGTATTACAATAGCATTAATTGATTTTTACGATTTCCCATACACTTTCATTGAATAAGAGAGTTAGCATGAGCAACCAAAAGTCTCTTGATGCGATCAGGAAGATGAAGCTGGAGAATGATACTTCAGCTGGTAACCTTGTAGACCTACTCCCTATCGAAGTACAAAAGCGTGACTTCGATCTATCATTCCTAGACAACTTGAGCGAAGAGCGTCCTCGTCTTCTGGTTCAAGCTAAAGATCTAGCAGAATTTAAAGCGAAGGTGCAGGCTGATGAGTCACACTGCATGTTCGACGATTTCTTCAACAACTCTACGGCCAAGTTCCTAGAAACTGCACCGTATGAAGAACCACAGCCTTATCCAGAAGAGACCGTTGGTAAAGCATCGCTATGGCGTCCTTACTGGCGTCAAATGTACGTTGATTGCCAAATGGCACTTAACGCAACTCGTAACCTAGCTATCGCGGGTATCGTAAAAGAAGACGAAGAGCTAATTGCTAAAGCAAAAGCTTGGACGCTAAAACTATCGACTTACGATCCAGAAGGCGTAACTTCTCGTGGCTACAACGATGAAGCGGCTTTCCGTGTAATCGCAGCAATGGCTTGGGGTTACGACTGGCTACACGCTTACTTCACTGATGAAGAGCGTAAGCAAGTTCAAGATGCATTGATTGAACGTCTAGACGAGATCATGCACCACCTGAAAGTAACGGTAGATCTGCTGAACAACCCACTGAACAGCCACGGTGTACGTTCAATCTCTTCTGCAATCATCCCAACGTGTATCGCGCTTTACCACGATCACCCGAAAGCAGGCGAGTACATCGCATACGCGCTAGAATACTACGCAGTACACTACCCGCCATGGGGTGGTGAAGACGGTGGCTGGGCAGAAGGTCCTGACTATTGGAACACCCAGACTGCATTCCTAGGCGAAGCATTCGACCTATTGAAAGCATACTGTGGCGTAGACATGTTCAACAAGACATTCTACGAAAACACCGGTGACTTCCCACTATACTGCATGCCTGTTCACTCTAAGCGCGCAAGCTTCTGTGATCAGTCTTCAATTGGTGATTTCCCAGGTCTAAAACTGGCTTACAACATCAAGCACTACGCAGGTGTTAACCAGAAGCCAGAGTACGTTTGGTACTACAACCAACTTAAAGGTCGTGATACTGAAGCGCACACTAAATTCTACAACTTCGGTTGGTGGGACTTTGGCTACGACGATCTTCGCTTCAACATCCTTTGGGATGCACCAGAAGAGAAAGCACCGTCAAATGATCCACTGTTGAAAGTATTCCCAATTACTGGTTGGGCTGCATTCCACAACAAGATGACTGAGCGTGATGAGCACATTCACATGGTGTTCAAATGTTCTCCGTTTGGCTCAATCAGCCACTCTCACGGTGATCAGAACGCATTCACCTTGCACGCATTCGGTGAAACACTAGCGTCGATCACTGGCTACTACGGTGGTTTCGGTGTAGACATGCACACTAAGTGGCGTCGTCAAACGTTCTCTAAGAACCTGCCTCTATTCGGTGGCAAGGGTCAGTACGGCGAGAACAAAAACACTGGCTACGAAAATCACCAAGACCGCTTCTGTATTGAAGCTGGCGGTAACATCACAGACTATGACACAGAATCAGATGTGAAAATGGTTGAAGGTGATGCAACTGCGTCTTACAAGTACTTCGTTCCTGAGATCGAATCTTACAAGCGTAAGATCTGGTTTGTTCAAGGTAAAGTATTTGTAATGCAAGACAAGGCTACGCTTTCTGAAGAGAAAGACATGACTTGGCTGATGCACACGACTTTCGCTAACGAAGTGGCTGATAAGTCTTTCACTATCCGTGGTGAGAAAGCGCACCTAGACGTGAACTTCATCAATGAGTCAGCAGACAACATCCTTTCTGTGAAGAATGTTGAAGGCTTCGGTGAGGTTGACCCATACGAGTTCAAAGACCTAGAAATTCACCGCCACGTAGAAGTTGAATTCGGCGCGTCGAAAGAGCACAACATCCTAACGCTACTTGTTCCTAATAAGAACAACGGCGAGCAGATTGAAGTGTCTCATAAGCTTGAAGGCAACACGCTAACGCTGACTGTTGACGGTGAAACGGTAACTATCGAGCTGTAATCAGTCGATAACCGTTGAACATTATAGAAGGCTTCGAACGTCAGTTCGGAGCCTTTTTTATTTGCCCAGCGAAGCTGACAACCCCGTCAGTTTGGAAGAAAGCGATAGGAAGTCAGGCACACAAAAAAGTGAACCTGTTTTGACTCAACAGATGGGTATCCGCAACATCCTTACATTCGATTTATCTACTCACCCAATAATCACTGCAACTTTTCTGGTGAACACTTAGGTCATTAATGGCGGCAAGAAAAGCGTTACCATCTCTACAATGTACAGTCTTTCCATTGTGTAACGCGCAACAATAATGAATGGCCAAGTTTAAATGTAAGCGGGTATTCCTACCCACCTAGCTATTGAGCGGTCGTATTGCTATGAGGCAGAAGGTCGCTGACATCAGAGCC
>NZ_JBNNXT010000060.1:0-26010 GCF_052873815.1 Photobacterium sp. DNB23_23_1
GCCGTTAAAGCTTTCGATATAAGCATTCTGGGTTGGCTTACCCGCTTGTATCAGCTTCAGAATGACACCATGATCATAAGCCCATTAGTCGAGAGCCTTACCCGTAAACTCAGGCCCCTGATCTGTTCGAACGGCCTCAGGGTAACCACGGAAAGCTGCAATTGCTTCAAGTATGACGACCACCTCTCATCCCCAGAAATTCCTGATGCAACAGTAATATCCAGGCACTCCTTCGTGAAGTCGTCAACGATAGTGAGGCACTTTATCCTACGACCAGAGCTGAGTGCATCCATGACGAAGTCCATTGACCAAGTATGGTTGGGCAGTGAGGGAAGTAAAAGTGGCTCTCGCCCTACACATAATGATTTCCTTCGCTTCCGTTTAAGAACGGCCAGCCCAGCCTCTCAGTATAAGCGGTAAACGCGCTTATGGTTAACCTCTGTCCCTTCTCGCCTAAGAAGACGGTGAATACGGCGATACCCGAACCGTTTTCTCTCGAGTGCCAGTTCTTGTATGCGAGCCAACCTCAACCACATCACTCTCTTTAGGTTGAGGTTGGTATCTCATCGATGCGCGATTTATACCGACGAGCAGACAGGCTTTACGTTCCGAAATCGTGGTGACTTCCTGCATTGCATGCACAGCCTTGCGCTTGTCTCCGACGGTCAATACTTTTGGTTAAGAGCCGCTTTCAAAGCGTCAACATCAAGCATGGATTCCGCCAAGAGCTTCTTCAGTTTGGCATTCTCATCTTCCAATGCTTTCAAGCGACGGGCATCGGAAACATCCATGCCCGCGTACTTTTTACGCCAAAGGTAGAATGTGGCATCGGAAATGTTGTGCTTGCGGCATAATTCTTTGACGGGCAAACCCGCTTCCGCTTCCTTGAGAATAGCAATGATCTGCTGTTCGTTGAATCGCTTCTTCATATTCACCTTCCTTCTTACTAAGATGAACATTACTAATCCAGTCAATATCAGGTGATGGTGCTTACGATACCCGTATATGTTATCATGCGATTAAACGTAAACAAGCAAAGCCACTCACACCACCAATAAGTGGTGCTGCATACTGGGAAGAAGGGCACCCGAGAAATCAAACCGTTGCTTACCAACGCATTCATGGTAGCAATGAGCATTGGAAGAAAACGTTAGGCTATCACTCTCGGTCGATATCCGAAACGGCGATGAAACGTCTTCTTGGTTCAAGTTTAAGCCTAAGAGATTATGATGCTCAAGTCGATAGAGCTTATGCTGCTGTTCGAGCTTTAAATAAGCTGTCGAGCCTTGCCATGCATCAAATGACTAGAGTTGATTAACTCCAAACAAGTGCTTAATCCGCTCAGCTTAATTTCGATTTAAGCAACAAAGCCATTTCGATATTGAGATGGTGTATTCCCCGTGCGTTTCTTAAACACTCTGCAGAAATAGTTAACATCCTTAAAACCGCATCGTTCCGATACATCCACTAACTTGAAATTGTATTTTCTAAGCATGAACTTAGCTCTATCAATTCTTACCCAGATAATATATTCGGCCAATGTCATGTGACCTTTTTGTTTAAATAGCCTTGATACATGATTTGCTGATACATTAAACCTATCAGCTATACTGTCTCGAGTAATAGATTTGTGATAGTTTTCCTGTATATATATACAGATACCTTGGTATAGGTCTACTGTGCGCTCTTTCTTATCCCCTCTAGGTCTACGCAACATATTTGAACTGTACTGAATTAGTGCGCGTACCAAAAGGTCATCTACAAGCTTCTTATTATTTTCTCGAGATAGTGCATTTAAAGCCTCGAGAATATTATCAATGGCAAATCCAGTTCTGGTTTGTATACTGTGCTTATGTATCTCAGAAAAGCCCTCTTCTCCTTGCTCCTTACGTACATAGCTAAATCCCAATTGACGTTTACCAAATAGTATACTTAATACAGCACCGACATTATTCCATTTAGGCTTATTCCAACAGTTTGGTGGTATATAAACCGCATCCCCTACCTTCAAAGTTTGCTCGACGATTCTTTTGTTCTCATCTTCTATGCGGTTTTCATATATACCTTCCAAGACTAATTCTAGCCTTGGAAAATTGACTTGAGAACTGAAAGGTGGTGGAGTATGAAAGTCGCCAGCGAAACTGATAACACTGTCGTCCTTCCGTAGTTCTAAGCAGCTAACAAGTAAACTATTAAAATCCAAAATATACTCCACACGATTTTCTAAAATACATGAACGCATAATGTCAATATGAATAACGTCAAGTTGACTTCTTTAACAAGTGCCTTTCACGATGACTCCAGTAAAGAGTGTTCCTGCGATTGTACCTTCTGACATGTTAGATCTTAAAGATCTAGATCACAATTTTTCTTACATGGTACATTTGTCTAGTTAAGGT
Source organism: Photobacterium sp. DNB23_23_1 (assembly GCF_052873815.1). Lineage (NCBI taxonomy): Bacteria > Pseudomonadati > Pseudomonadota > Gammaproteobacteria > Vibrionales > Vibrionaceae > Photobacterium > Photobacterium sp. DNB23_23_1. The sequence continues at coordinate 2,400 of NZ_JBNNXT010000060.1, forward strand.
TGCATTAATTCACTCAAAGCAACAAAATAACATATATGAAATTAGTTTGAAGTTAATACTTCAAAGTGACCATGGGACCATTAGACGTTTTGGCTCATATTAATAATAGTGTACACTCAGTCTCATATTAACTACTAATTAAATTGGCCTCAGACTCTTTTATCTATGAATTAAGATATTTCGATTGAATCGATGTCAACATACTGCTAAGTCTTGTTTGTGATTTTTTATGATTGAAAGCTAGTAGTATTTGACATGCGCTCATCATACTAAGTGCAACAGGACCTATAGAATTTATTATAAATAACCTGTCATATAGTAGCTATTGTTTTGTCTAGTACTGTTTTTTGTAATAAGTGACCGGAATATTAAACATAGAAAATTCATAACTACAACTTAGCAACGATTTTTCCAACCGTTTTCTTATTTCTCATTTCTATTAACTTCATCGGGATATCTTCCAAGGATACAACCTCAAGCCTAGGAACAGTAAGATGGCCCGCTTCAATCAGTTCAGATACTTTATCACCTGCTTGACGAAAAGTATCCATTCCATACTGATGCCCAGAACCCAAACTGAGTTGGTGAAAAGTTAGACCTCGCGAGAACGCGGTTTCATAACTTCTAGGCTCCACAGTTTTTACAAGCTCAATCATTTCCCCTTCAAACTTAAGAACATTTGCAGAAATATAATCATAGTCACCGCCAACAGCATCTAACGCTAAGTCAACCTCGCCTATTGCCAGTAGTTCATCAATCAACTGCTCTTTCGATTTATTTACATAGTCAATGGCATGAGTTGCTCCCAGAGCACGAACATAATCATGATTCTGTTTAGAGCAAGTTGTGATAATGGTTTCAACCCCATAAAACTTTGCAATCTGGATAGCGAAACTGCCAACACCGCCTGAACCGCCGGCGATGAAAATACTCTTCCTTTCTGAAATTCTCAGCCTGTCAGCTAGTGACCTGTATGCCGTCCAACCTGCACATGGTATTGATGCCGCAATAATAGAATCAACTTTCGGATGTTTTACTATAGCCCGGCTATCTTGTACGGAAAATTCTGCAAATCCCCCTTGTCGCCTAAACATGTTGCCATGGCAAATTATTCGCTCTCCTAACTCCCAATTCTCCACTCGGCTTCCTTTTTCTACAATTTCTCCTGATATATCTACACCTCCAACAAAGGTATTATCTTTATGCTTTTGGCCATCGAACCAGTAGTTTATTTTTGCATCAACTGGGTTCAAACTTACCGCATGAACCTTTATCAAAACGTCGTAGTCAGTTTCAAGTAAAGGCAGATTCAAAGTATTAACTTCAAAGCTATCACTTAAGAAGTCATAGGTGATTCCTTTCATGTCTCATCCCCACATCAATCTATTATTAGTAAAAAAAGCCTGATGATAATCAGGCTTAATAAAGAGCTGTTACTGATCAAGCTCTTGGACAATTCTTTCCGCTTCAACCAGCACATTTTCATCAACAATAGAGTTGGTGAATGTAGCATTGGCTGCTACTTGATCGGGGGTGTGGGCCCCAGCAATTACCGGTCCAATCACTTTTTGATTCACTAGCCAACGTATCGCTAGATGGTTTAGTGGTGTGCCCGATGCCTCTGAGAGCTCTCGTAGCTTCTCCGCGCAATGATAGTATTTTAAGTAAAGCTCTCCATTTAGTTTTGGATTGGCCGCTCTATCATCTTTATCGTCGAAATTTTTACTTTCTTTGAACTTACCAGTTAGCAACCCTTGCATCAAAGGGCTATATGGCAAATAACTCAGGCCATTCTTTTCACAAAACGGTAGCATTTCATCTCTAGCTCGATACTCCAATGGAATATTATGATAGTGCTCTGGGTTTTGCTCAATCAAATTATAGAGCCCTTGCATAGACACTACATCAACAATAGGCGTCATTTCGTTAATCATATCTATCGAATAGTTAGATACTCCAACATGGCGGATCTTGCCTTCTTTCTGTAATTCTTTAAGTGCTTCAGCAGACTCTTGAATCGAGGTATTTGGATCAGGCCAATGAACTTGATATAAGTCGATATAATCTGTTTGAAGACGTTGTAGAGAGTCATCTACTTCCGCTTTAATGCTCTTAGCACTCAAGTCTTTTCGAGATTTACGAGTGACTGGATCCCAAGGTAATCCGCACTTCGTAGCAATGAATATCGAATCTCTGCTTTCATTTTTTAGAGCTTTTCCTAGAACAATCTCTGAATGACCTTTACCGTAGATAGGCGCGGTATCGAAGAAATTGATCCCCATTTCAATTGCCTTCTTTACAGTTAAGATCGAAAGATCATCTCGAATATTGTTCCAGGTCCCACCCATTGCCCAACAGCCGAAGCCAAGACTAGAAACTTGCATATCTCGAATTTGTTTGTATTCCATATTATTTATCTCACTGTGCAGAGTTAAAAAGTCGGCTTGACATTAATAACCATTTTTTTCTGTTACTTCTGAAATCCAACGACCCGAACGTTTTATTGTTCTCTCCTGAGTTTCTACGTCAAGGCTAATGAATCCATATCGGTTTTTATAAGAGTTGATCCAAGACCAACAATCAATAAAAGTCCAAAGGTGATAGCCTTTGCAATTGGAACCAGATTGGATAGCGGCATGAACATAGTCTAAATGGCCCTTTATGAATTCAATTCTATAATCATCTTCAATCACGCCGTCTTTCAGAAAACGATCTTCGCCTTCAACTCCCATACCATTTTCTGAAATAAAGCATGGTATGTTTCCATAATTTTCCTTCAGATTGATCAAGATATCATATATACCTTTTTCGTAGATTTCCCAGCCACGATGTTTGTTCATCTTTCGGCCTGGCATTAGATACGAATCGAAAAACCATTCTGGCATAAAAGGAGAATTAGGATTTACTATGTGTTCCTTTGCTTTGACTCTGCGAGGTTCGTAATAATTTACACCAAGCAAATCTACTTTCCCCTGAGAAATTAATTCAAGGTCACCGGGCATACAGTTTGGTAACTGGTCATGACTCTCAAGCAAACTAACAAGATCAGCCGGATACTCTCCTTTCACGACAGGATCCAAGAAAGCTCGATTGAAAAATGCATCTGCAATTGTAGCGGCTTCTCGGTCAGCTTCGTTATCTGACCTCGGGTAGGCAGGAGTTAGATTGAGTATAATCCCTATTTCTCCTGATCTTTGTTTTGATCGAAAAGCTTTCACTGCTAGTGAATGAGCTAGAATCGTATGATGCGCAACGGTAGCCGCCCTCTTAAAGTCAACGACCAAAGGGTAATGGTTGGAATACAAGTAGCCCTGTTTTACTGGCACGATTGGTTCATTAAACGTAAACCATTTGGTTACTCTATCACCAAACAAGTCAAAACAGATTTCGGCGAATCTAGCGTACGCGTTGACCACATATCTGTTTTCCCATCCTCCTTTTTCTTGCATGCAAACTGGCATATCAAAGTGATATAGATTAATAAAGGGCTCAATACCTTTTTCTAGCAGTTCATCGATAACACTACCGTAGAACTCGACCGCTTTAGGATTTACTTCCCCATCTCCATCAGGAATGAGCCGAGACCATTGAATAGATGTTCTGAAACTATTATGTTTCAGCTCCTGCATTAGCTGGATGTCATTTTTATAGTTATCGTAAAAAGTGGACGTATCTTCAGGGCCCAACTCATTATGGAAACGATCTGGTTGCTCTCGGTACCATAAATCCCAAATACTCTCTGAGCGGCCGTCTTGCAATGCGGCACCTTCCGACTGAGGGCCGGATGTCGCCGATCCCCACCAAAATCCCTTCGGAAATACTTTTTTAATAGTCAAAATTCGCTCCTCAGGCAATTCGCTTGTGTAGTTCAATTATTTCTGTGGCAAGATCTCTACATAACATGCCTGTCATAATGTGGTCTTGGATATGAGTGAGGATTAGCGTCATAGTGACTTTGCCGCTTCCTTCATCGTATCCAATTAGGTCCGTTTGTAACTTATGAACATTAGCAAACGCTTCATCAGAGCTAGCCAGTAGTTGGTCAGCCTCTTCGAAACTTCCCTTCTTCGCTAGAGAAATTGCTTGCATAGTTAACGAGCGAGCTTCTCCTGCTTGGCAGAGTAGACCCATCAAAAACTCTTCAGTGATTTCCATAATATTTTTCTCTTTAATTTAGATTATGCAGTTGCAACTTGCCCTGTTGAGTCTTGTTTTTTCGGAGATTCCTGAGCTACTAGTTGCTTTTCATATGCTTTAAAGAACGGGTAGTAAATTATCCCTGCGACAACGAGGTTAATCATTACAATCACCAATGCACCTAGGGACCAGTTTGTTGACCACATAGCACCAACCGGTGCAGGTGCTGTCCATGGCGGAATAGCGATAATCTTATGGACAAACCCAGTCTTGAAACCGAACCAAGTAATAATGCCGCAGACTTGAGGGGCCAAAATCCAAGGAATAAAGAACATTGGGTTCATTACAATTGGCGTCCCGAAAGAAACTGGTTCGTTGATATTGAAGCAACCAGGAACTACCGACATTCTGCCGATCGTTTTCAAATGTGCGGAAGTAGAGCGCATCATTAACAATACTAAGGCGAATGTTGCACCAGAGCCCCCGAATTGAATAAAGAAATCGAGCATTGGCTGCGCGAAAATAGTTGGCAAATCAGTTCCCGGAACACCATTAGCAAAGGCAGTCTGGTTGACCGTTAGATTTGACAGTACAAAAGGAGCGATAATACCGTTTGTAATTGCGGACCCATGCACGCCAGCCCACCAAAGCACCTGTGCCATAAGTGAAACCAATAGAACTGCGTAAAGACTGTCGGAAGCAGAAACAAATGGTTCGAACATAGCCATGATAGCTGCTGGTATGATCATACCTGTGTTATCAAGTACGATAAGATTCAGCGGATAGATTGTCACTATCACCAGAACTACTGGGATCAAAAGATCAAATGACTGTCTGATCTTTTCCGGAACCTGCGGAGGGAGCTTGAAGCCAATATTTTTTCGCTTCAAGAACCACATCATTTCAGGAACAAATATACCTACCAACATTGCTGTAAAGATACCTTCACCAGCCATGAACTGCATTTCCAGCTTACCATCGGTGACTGGAGCTGAAATCATCATAAATGTTGACAATGATAGTAATGCTGCTAGAAATGGGTCTAAAGCCTTATAGTTTCTAGCAACCCCATAACCTAATGCTGCCACAATCCATAGCGTCATCATTCCCATTGTATAATTAAATGGGTACATGATTTGCTCTCGATATGTGTTCGCAAATGTCGACCAAAAATTCGTTGCTTCATCACCAAAAGGAGGGAAAGCAACAACCAGCAGTAATGAACCAACAATAATAAACGGGATTGTTGTAATAAAAGCGTCACGAATTGCCATTACATGTCGCTGAGCCCCAACTTTTCCTGCGACCGGGGCGATTACATTTTCCACAACATGGAAAAACTTATCTTTCAAAGACATCACTTATCTCCCACTACTTTGATTCATAGAGAGCGAGAGCTTGATCTAAAATTGCTTCGCCGTTGAGCATGCCATAATGCATCATTTCTATTTGCCCACATACTTTGTTCGACTCATCACAACGAGCTTTGAAATCAACAAACTTAAAACGTACTTGAGGGGCTACCATGCAAACATCATATTGAGGTAAAACGTCTTCAAACTCAGAAATTGAATAGGCCATAATATCGACGTCAACACCTTTACTCTCGGCGGCAGAACGCATCTTGCTTACGACCATCGAAGTGGACATTCCTGCAGAACAGCACAGAAAAATTTTAATCATTTTATTTCCTTATCTTTTATGTTTCCCATTTGATGGGACAAATACTGCGCAAGATTAGAGGTTTCATCAATAGAACTCTTTCATTTATGTGATCATTATTTTCTTTTATTTTCTTTTGTGATGAAGCGCTCATAAATAATGTTCTTCGTGTAAGTAATTGAATTTAATTGGTAAGTTAACAAAAAACACAGAAACAATGACATTGTAATTTTCTTTTGTGCATCATTTTAGTATTATTAACATCACTGCTGTTCAATAAAGATAAGCTCATGGACGTCCACTTTAGTCATTTTGGTGCGAACTAGATCACGAATTCAGTTTCTTATTCATAGACAAATAGCACCAAGAACCGGAAGCATGGTATTAACCTTTTAGAACTAGGCGATAAAAACAAACTATGTACGCAGAAGAAAGGCAACAGAGAATTATTTCCCTATTGAAAGAGCTTGGAAAGGTATCAGTTCAAGAGCTTAGCAATCGGTTTTCCGTCACGACTCCTACAATTCGTGCCGATCTTAAAAGTCTGCATTCTCGTGGACTTATAACTAAAACTCATGGTGGTGCTCTGTACAAAGAACCACAAAGCCACAGTCATCAAGCATTCATCAGGCCTGGTGATGAACACCGAAAATCCATTATAGGTCTCGCTAGTTCAAAACTGATACATTCAGGCCAAACTATATTCATTGACAGTGGTACAACAACATACCAACTGGCTCGACAGTTACCGAGTTTAAATGACATTACAGTGATAACCAATGATCTAAAAGTCGCCCTATCGCTCGAAAACTCACCACTAGTAAACACAATCGTTCTTGGAGGAAGCCTTAACAAAGGGAAACACTGTACTTATCATATTGGTATGGAAGCTATGATTCATAAGTTATCAATTGATATTGCGTTTATGAGCGCTAGTGGTTTCAAAGCTGAAACTGGAGCATTCTCATCGGATATGAATTTAGCAGAATCAAAAAAAATAGTTGTAAACCAAGCTGAGCAAGTAGTAGTTTTGTGTGATTATTCAAAGCTAGATAAAGCTTCATTAGCCTGCTATATATCTTCGGAAAAAATCGATACTCTTGTTACAGATAAAATGCCACTCAATAGAAAAATATATGAAGACGCCAACATAGAACTAGTTGTGGGTCTTGGAAACCCTGATTTTAGTGCCAAGCTATAAGTCAAGTCATACTATAAATTAATACTTCGGCATTATGCGTAACCGTGCCCACGCAGTCTTCTTACCGACTTTCAACTTAAAACGGTGAGCAGCGACCATTTAACTTTATATGTAATTTAAGAGTAACACTAACCTATATTGATCATTCATTTATCATCTACCAATGATGGACCAAGACGTCATCCTTTTAGCCGTCAAGCTATAAATGACTTTCTATAATATTTAAAATGTTGCATATTTGGTCACAAATTTGAAATTATCACTCCGCCACTAAGTAGCATATACTACATCTATATTGCACCATGTAGCAAGTTAACTCTAACAGGAAATAACTATTCTGTATAAATTTCCAGACAAATTTTCTTAGGGTAGCGCTGATTCAGACCATGTTGGCCGTTGGTACCTGGGCAGCCCGATATTTTGTTGTCTTTTCGACGACCTCGGCTCTGACAAACCTAGTGGAGCAGACTGAGTTACAGCTTGAAATTGGCGCCGTTTTGCAACAAACGTTGATAAACTCATTCCGTTCTGATCGCAAGCGGCGCGTTGAGTGATTTTGCTGGTCTCATAGCGCTCGATAAGAGTCTGCCATTCTTGGGTGGTGCATCGTTTTTAGGCGATACTCATATCATGGAGAGTTGATCATATTATTCGAGCTGAGCGATTAAAATGCTGGGGTTATAATGCGCTTACGGTGAAGGTGATGGCGCTTAAGATACACGTCTATGTTATCAAGCGATTAAACATAAACAAGCAAGGCCTCTCATCCCCCCAAGAAGTGGTACAGCATACTGGGAAGACGGGAACTAAAGAGATCAAGTCGTTGCTTGCCAACGCATTCATGGTAGCAAGGAGCACTGAAAGAAAACGTTGGGCTATCAATCTCGGTCGATATCTGAAAAGGTATAAACGTCTTCTTGGTTCAAGCCTGAATCTACGAGATTATGATGCTCAAGTAGATGAAGCTATGCTGCTGTACGAGCTTTAAATAAGCAGTTGAGCCTTGCCATGCCTCAAGCAACAAGAGCTGATTCGCCCAAACAAGTCCTAAATCCGTTCGGCTTAATTTCGATTTACGCAACAAAGCCTGTCATTTGCTAGCCATAATATTCTTCATATCCCAAAAGGCGCCGTGCTCCGGAAGGATATGGCAGAGTAACTGCTGCTGGGCATGTTCAATATCTTTATTCTTCAGCGACTCGATGATCTCTTTATGCTGTGCAAACGAGCGCTGCATATGTGACTCGCTGTTACCAAGATAATTACGAACTGTCGCCATACGAGCCGAGATCAAATCATAAGATTCTTGGAAGTAACGATTATCACAGAATGAAATCATGATTTGGTGATACTCGTTATCAAGGTTCAAATACTCGTGGGCACTTCCAGAATTAATGCACAGTTCCATCTTATCAAGGATGAAGCACATCTCCTGGATCAGTTGCTTAGGGTTCTTCTGGAATGACAGCTTCAAGCTCTGGGATTCAATGTGATATCGAAACTCAAGCAACTCATGGAACTCTTCAGCCGTAAAGTTAAACACAAAAGTACCACTTTTCGGTTTGACTTGAACCAGACCTTCACTTTGCAAACGTTTAATTGCGTCTCGGATCGGTGCTTTGGTCGCATTCAAACGATTCGCGAGCACAGTTTCCGATATCTTCATGCCCATCGGTAGTGTACCAACCACAATCATGTCCCTGATTCGACGATATATGATGTCTTTCAATAAATCTTGTTTCATAAACGCTCACTATCAATGATACGGGCAACCTCCGCTGCCCGAAATTGAGATCTACGCTACTATACCAGTTAGCTCCTCTGTACTCCAATTAGCAATCAGTAGGTTATAAGAGGATCGATGGTAGGAATAGTGATAGTTGCGGGATAAAAGTGACCATCATTAACATCACTATCATTGCCACAAGAAACGGTAATATAGACGCGACTAACTTTTCCAAACTAACATTGGCTACTCCTGTTGCAATAAACAAGTTAGCCCCCAGAGGCGGAGTACAAAAACCAATCGCCAAGTTCACCGTCATGATTACACCAAAATGTATAGGATCAACTCCCATGCTTTGTACTATTGGCAATAATATTGGTGTCAAAATAATAATTGAAGCTATGGTTTCCATAAACATGCCGATAATCAATAGCATAATGTTGATAAGTAATAGAACCAATAATGGGTTATCGGAGATAGTTGTAATGAAATTAGCAACATCCATTGGTACCCGCTCCAATGTCAGCAATCGGCCAAACGACGTAGCCATCACTACCATCACCAGTACCGTTGCTGAAGTAAGGCCTGATTTTAAAAATACACTTCCTAAATCAGATATTTTCAAATCACGATAGATAAGCAGACTTACTAACATTGCATAAACAACTGCCACACCAGCGGCTTCTGTCGGAGTAAACACCCCCCCGTAAATTCCCCCTAAAATGATAACTGGAACGATTAATGCCCAAATAGAATGCTGCCGCCAGCCATCAACTTTCGGTTTACCTTCAATAGCTTGAGTCATTTTCTGAGAAACTCGGCTAGCTGGCAATAAGTTATTTTTTATCGTCATCCTAGCGACCAACATATAACCCAGGCCAAACATCAAACCCGGAACAATTCCAGCTAAAAATAATGTACCTATAGACTGGTTTGCGGTCACACCATAAATAATTAAAGGTATGGATGGTGGAATCATAACACCAGTGATCCCTGCCGCGGCAGTCAATGCAGCTGAAAATGGTCGTTTATAGCCAACTCGTTCCATTTCTGGAATCATATTGGAACCAATTGCGGCTACAGTGGCTGGAGAAGATCCTGATATTGCAGCAAAAAACATGCTTGCGAGTACATTCACATAAGCCAACCCGGCCTTGAAATGACCAACTAGGCTGTATGCAGCGCCAACGATACGGGATGATAGCCCCCCACGTTGCATCACTTCGCCAGCTAAGACAAACAAAGGAATTGCAACCAACGGAAATGAGTTACCTCCCATCACAGCACTTTTAGCCAGTAAGGTAATATTGGGTGTCCCAGGTAGATACTCCAGTACGATCAATGAAGATACCCCTAAACAAATAGCTACAGGTGCACCAAGTAAAACCAACAGTAAGAAGACCCCGAATAAGGTAGCTGAAACCATATTAATCTCCTCCCTGCTGCTGCATTTGACTAGTCGGCATTGTTTTATCTGATTGCGGTTTAGTTGATTGTTGTTTGTCGATGAACATACCGCGGATATCCTCAATAAGGTTTTGTGCCAAGCGGAAGGCACTCAGCAATGCTCCAGCCGGCAGCGAAGCGTAAAGCCATTGCATACTGACCCGGGTTTCTGTCAGCGGCCAATACAGCACAATCGATGACTGGCGGGCGATGATCGGGCTCATAATTTGCTCCCAGCCATAGATGAATAATTTAACCATGCACCAAAGGACGACTATATTGACAAACAGACTGATCACCCGCTGCAATGTCTGCGGCAAAATATTCACCAATGCTGTCACAGAAACGTGTTTTTGGGTTTTAAAGCCGTAGCTCACCCCAATCCAAATGAACCAAATAAAACACCATCGAACCAATTCTTCACTCCAAGGGATAGAGTTACTAAATATGTAACGCATCACCACCTGTAAAAAAACCCAGAAGACAATGTTTGCTAATAAAAAATTAATTAGCCACGCTTCAAGGTTTGCGTTGATTACTCTCAACCATTTCATATCTATTCTCCAGACTTGGCAACTAACCGTTGCCAAGCCATATAACATTACTGAGGTAAACTATTAATCAGCTCAGAATCAACTATCTTTAGGTACTTTTCGCGAATAGGTGCTGTGACTTTTTGAAACGCACTGACCTGATCAGGTGTTAATTGTGTAATTTTTACCCCCGCAGCCTCCATGGCAGCCAATTGTACTTGCTCTTCTGCAGCAATAACTTCTTGTTGATGATCAATTGCCCTGGCTAATGCCGACTCCACCAAGGTTCGGTCGTTATCAGAGAGGTTGTAATAAAAATCTGGATTCGCCAGCACCATATGGGTCGAATACACATGACCTGACAATGTCAGATTACTTTGAACTTCGTAATGGCGAGATGAATAAATATGCCCTAATGGGTTTTCCTGAGCATCAACAACACCTTGCTGTAATGCCGAATACACCTCATTGAAAGACATTGGAGTTGGATTAGCCCCCATTGCCTTAAAGGCGTCCATATGAGCTTCAACCTGCATGGTTCGCATTTTGAGACCACGTAAATCATCTGGCGTCAACACTTCTTTGTTGCTAGTAATATGCCTGATACCGTTTTCCATCCAACCAAGGCCTTTAATGCCAAAGTCATCCATTTTCCTTAGTAATTTCTGTCCAAACTCTCCATAAAGTGCTTCCAGTGCTTTTTCACGACTTGCAAATACATAAGGTAAACCTGGTACGGTAAAAGCAGGATCCCAACCAGCCATGACTTCAACCACTGGTGATGTCATATCTACAATTCCCGATTGTACTGCTTCGGTTAATTCACGATCGCCACCAACCTGACCATTGGGATAAATATCAACAGTAATATCATTATTTGATTCCTGTTCCACGATTTCTTTAAATTTCATCCACGCGACATGCATGTGGTAGGTATCTGCCCCACCATGGCCAACACGAATAGTGGTTTCAGCAAATACTTGAGCACTTAATCCTGCCAGTGCCATAGAGAGGGTAATACAGATGGTATTCTTTCTCATTTTTTCTATCCTTGTGACATTTTAGTTTCAACCCCATTGTTAAACCAGCCCTGCAAACTAGCAAGCGATCTCGCTCTCAAATTACCCGCAACGTTCAAAAACACACCAACTTTACGCCTTGAGTCACATTTAATGAACATTACCATTGTCTTCACGGCAAAAAATAAACAAAAATACAACCAAACTAACATGTCAGATTTAAGGATGAGATCATGAAAAAGGTCGTTGTGATAGAGCCTGGATACCTGCACTACCAAGAAGAAGAACAAGTACTAAAAAACCATAACGCACGCTTCACCGCATTACCTATCGGTACTGACAAAGCCGTAGTGATGAAAGAAGTTGAAGATGCAGATGCCGTGATGGTCCGCGAAGCGCTGGTTGGTGCCGAAATGATTGAGGTGATGGCGAAATGTAAAATCATCGTCCGCTATGGTGTTGGTGTCGATAACATTGACTTAGAGGCTGCAAAAGCGAAGGGGATTTATGTCGCGAATGTGCCGGACTACGGTTCAGAAGATGTGGCTGAGCATGCCGTCGCTCTCATGCTGGCTGCAACACGCCGAATCCCAACCCGCGATGCCGACGTCCGCCAAGGAAAATGGGGAATGGGACAAAGCGAACCAATGTTCCGCTTAGGAGGCAAAGTACTAGGCGTTGTAGGGTTCGGCCGTATTGCACGCAGCTTTGCCGAAAAAGCATCGGGCCTTGGCTTCAAATCTGTTTTGGTTTCAGATCCAGCACTGACACCGGAACTAGCTAAAGAAGCAGGTGTTGCCAGCGTGAACTTAGATACCCTATGCCAGGAAGCAGATTTCATCTCTCTGCATGCACCACTAAACCAGCATACCCACCACATGATCAATGCTGACGTTCTGGCAACCATGAAGCCAAGCGCCATCCTGGTAAATACCGGGCGCGGCGGTTTAGTAGATGAAACCGCCCTATACCACGCATTAAAAGAAAACCAGATTTTTGCCGCAGGTATCGATGTATTCGAACAAGAACCTGTTGCCCACGACCACCCACTGTTGTCGCTGCCAAATGCGATCTGTACCGACCACACCGCGTGGTTCACCGAAGAATCCGTCATTGAACTCCAACACAAAGGTGCCAAAGAAGTCCTTCGCGTCTTCGACGGACAGGCTCCACAAAACTGGGTTAACCGTTAATTAATTTCAATATTTCATACTTTATTCACACAGGAAAAAACTATGTTTAGCAAAGATATCATCGAAGGTTACCGTGCAATTTTCTCAACCGCTTCTATCGCAGATGCCTGTGATCAGATCATTGGCGAGACGACGTTCCTTCCATTCGAGATCAAAAACCGTATCAACGAAAAGAAAATCGTTGGCCCTGCAATAACCATTCTTGAAGACATTACTGAAGAGAGCCTTCCTCCGCAGCACGCACTGGATGCTATCGACGAATCAGAAGAAGGTTCGGTAATCGTTATATCTGGCTGTGCTGCTCTAGAAACTGTTGCGGTATGGGGTGGCCTGATGACGGCTGGCGCCGTAGCCAACAAACATGAAGGTGCAGTATTGAACGGTGGTTTACGTGACCTGGCTGAAATCCGCCGCGACTACGATTTCCCTGTTTACGCAAAAACAGTTTCACCTGGTACCACACTGGGCCGCTTTAAGACAGTTAGCTCCAACAAACCTGTGACCATCGGCGAAGTCACTATCTATCCGGGCGACTTGATCATCGGTGATATCGACGGCGTGGTATGTGTACCGAAAAACAAGGTATTGGACGTACTGGAAGTTGCAAAGTCAATCGACGACCGCGAACTGGAGCAAGCACGTCTAATTATTCAATCGGGTTCACTCCGTGAAGGCCTAGCGAAATACGGCCGCATCTAATTCACAACCAGTATCAATCACAGGCGGCGCAAGCCGCCTCTGAACAAGGAAAAACTTTATGAGCATCGACATTCTTTCTTTCGGTGAACCACTTTTTGAGTTCAGCCAACTACCGGATCAGCAAGGTCCTATTTCTTACCTAAGTGGCTTCGGTGGCGACACTTCTAACTTCGCAGTCAGTGCCTCACGACAGGGTGCCAAAGTTGCCATGCTCGCACACCTCGGTAATGATGTTTTCGGTGATCAATTCGTTGATTTATGGCAACAAGAAGGTGTAGATACCCAATGGGTTGAGCGCCACTCCGATGCCCCAACGGGAATCTACTTCATCAGTCACGACAAGCGTGGCCATCACTTTACCTTTTACCGCAAAGGTTCGGCGGCATCATTGGTCAACCCGGAGAAACTACCGGAGCAAGCTATTGCGCAGGCAAAACTACTCCACACTTCGGCAATCACCCATGCGATCAGCGACAGTTCCAGCGATGCTGTTTTCAAAGCAATAGAAATTGCCAGAGAAAACAATACTCTTGTTTCATTCGATACTAACCTTCGCCTGAAGTTATGGCCACTATCACGAGCTCGCGCAGTGATCCACGAAACCGCCCGCTTGGTTGATTTCTGTATGCCAAGCCTTGATGAAGCCCGTATGCTTACAGGGCTTGAAGATGCCAACGCTGTTGCCGACTTCTACCTGAACCTAGGAGCAAAGAATGTAATCCTTAAAATGGGTGCAGACGGTGCTATGGTCGCAACCCCTGATCGCCGTTTCACCACGGGAGGACACAAAGTAAACACTGTTGACGCAACAGGTGCTGGGGACTGTTTCTCAGGTGCATTCCTTAGCCAAGTCGTTAAAGACAAGTCTTTGGAAGATGCTCTATTTTACGCCAACTCTGCGGCAGCACTTACCACCACAGGCTATGGCGCCGTAGCTCCGATCCCAACCCAAGTACAGGTAGAGGCCTTCATCTCAGAGGTAAAATAGCATGAAAAACGCACGGCAGCTCCTCGAAGAGATAAAAGTCGTCCCGGTTATCCAAATCGACCGACTGGAAGACGCAGCTCCACTTGCCAAGGCACTGGTTGATAATGGCTTGCCGATTGCCGAAGTTACCCTACGTAGCCCAGTCGCATTGGATGCAATACGAATAATGAGCTACCAATATCCGAACTTACTGGTTATTGCTGGCACAGTGACCTCGCCAAAGCAAGCGCAGCAGGCTATCGACGCGGGCGCGCACATGGTGGTTTCCCCGGGTTTCAACCCGGAAACCGTGAAGTACTGTGTCGAGAACAACATTGATATTATTCCCGGTGTCGCAACACCCGGTGAGATGGAGCAGGCAATGAACTTTGCCTTGAACACCCTGAAGTTTTTCCCTGCCGAAGCCAACGGCGGCATAAAAACCCTCAATGCTATCGCGGCGCCTTACAAAGAACTGAAATTCATGCCAACCGGAGGAGTGAACCCAGAAAATCTCCACAGCTACCTTACCCACCCAAGCGTGGTCTGTTGTGGTGGTTCTTGGATGATCGATAAATCCCTTATTGCCCAAGGCAAATGGGACGAACTCGGGTACTTGATTCGTTCATCAGTTTTAAGCGCTAAAAACCATTAATACCAACATGCGCCTGTACTAAGTGACAGGCGCAAAAAATAGCGACAAAGCAAGGTTCTTCATGTCCTATAAAAAAACTTTAAAGCTAAGCTGCAAACAGAACCTACATACTACTATTGCCCAAGAGATTGCGTGTTCTATCTTATCTGGAAAGTTCCAACAAGAAGGCACAATACCTGGCGAAAAGATACTTTGCGAGCAGTTTGGTATAAGTCGCACAGCTTTACGTGAAGCTATTAAATTGCTGACAGCCAAAGGGCTTTTGAAATCGAAGCCTAAAGTAGGCACCAAGGTAGTAAACAGGCGTTACTGGAACTTCCTCGATCCACAATTACTTACTTGGATAAAAACATACCAAGAGACAGATACCCTCTATCAGCACTTTAGCTACCTACGTCAAGCTGTTGAGCCTGAAGCGTCCGCATTAGCAGCTATAAATGCGACGGCTGAACAGCGTATAGAACTTTCAGAGATCTTCCAGAAATTATGTCAAATTAACAGAAACAACACACCAGATGAATGGGCTGTAGTCGACATGCAATTCCATCGATTCATTTTTATCGCTACAAACAATGATTTCTACTTACCATTTGGCAATATACACAAGGTACTACTTAAGAACTACATTCACTATTCATCTACAAATAATGGAACATGCCATAACTATCATCGTGATATTTATGAAGCGATAATGGCTGGGAATGCGGATAAAGCTCGGTTAGCTAATCAAAACTTGCTAAGTATACAAACAACAGATGGTAGTGTAAGTAACCTGGCCTCAGGATGAAAATAGAGGGGAAATAAAAGCTCGTTCTGTAATGGTCAGTATAGCCGGCACTGTATTTTCAAGAAGAATTAGCAAATTTAAATTAACCTCATATCGGTTTAAGCCATCGCCATCACTCCTGATTTTTCTGTCTTTGTGATGTTGAGCGATGGTTTTTCTGGTTTCAGACAGTAGGCGATTAACCCGCCAAGTAAGTTAAGCATGAAGCCGTGTAGGCTCACGGTGGCGATAATGCTCTATCTGAGAAATGTTATTCAGTTGGTCATTGATGGTCTCGATAATGAACCTTTTTGATAACATTGCTCTATCCCAAGCAGCAAGTACTTTGGGTTTCATGTTTTTACGGTGAGTCGTAATAAGAGTGCTCCCATCCTCTTTTTAAATCGGCGGTAAATGCTTTGCTGATCATAGCCCTTATTAGCATAGAGTTTATCGAGTAGGCCTTTTGATAGCTCTCGAACTGGCTTTCTATCATCAGTATTCGCGGTGGTGAGTTTGGCTGCAACGATATCACCAAGATGATTAGTGATGATGTGAAGCTTAAGTCCGTAAAACCACCCCATTGTTCCTTCCCCCCTTGCTACGGCAGCTCCTTTGAAAACCTTATGCCTTGGTATGCGTAAATTGTGGCAGACTTTAATGCTTGTGGAATCAATGAACTCAATCCCTGTAGGCTCACCTTTTACATGCGTGAAGAAAGAACTAAGCGGAATAAGTACTGATGGCATGACTTAAAGAAAGCGGGTGTAGCTCAACAAGACTGGGAAATCACTTTTGTAATAGCGGTGAGTGATACCAAGATAGAAGTTATTGAAATCACGTTGATGAGACATATGAAAGGCAATAATAATAGTCATTATTTCACTTTCTGACATTCGCCCTTTCCGATTTCTCTTGCGTTCCCCACTTCTAATTGAAGCTTTTGCCACTGAGGTAGAAAAGCCTGACAACAATCATCGACATGACAAAAACAAGTCCACTAACTTGCGCATTGCTGGTTCCTTTTTACGATAGTTCTTCTTGGTCGAAAGATCTGATCGTGGAACCAGCATTTAGTTCCCTTCTATTTTTATCCCTAACTCAGGTTAATTAACAACTTTTACCCATAAATCCAAGTGCTTGCTGGTTTATATGTGCCGAACAAAAAGCTGCAGCGGAGTTTGACCGCTGAACTTAAGTTAAGCAAGATTCTGCCTACACATCTTTGCCCCATATCGAAATAACTGCTAGCGAAATATCATGCTAGCAATCTGTATACGGAAGTGCGGCATTACCAGTTTGATGCCCCCTAATTGTATGGGTGATAAGCAGTCCTAACGTCAGGGGCATCATTGATGATCATTAATGTAAATGTCTCAAGTTTTCAACTTTCATTTCTGAGACAAAATCTTGACCATAGTTTTCTCGCATGTATACAGTTTCAACACGATATGAAGCATCTTCTAATACATGAACAATACTATGACCAACCTGATATGTTTCATGCATTGCTTTGTAGTTAGGGTTCGTGGCCTGTATTGTTTGAACAGCATCTCGAACAGTTGTGGTGAATGGAGCACGTCCATAAACCTCTGGCGAAGCGGTTACAAAGATGTAATCAGCATTTGATTTTTCAACATACTCTTGATCAGTAGAGCCATGAAAGTGATGGTTCGACTGGAAGATATTCGATTCGACACCCTCTAAACCATAATCCTTGAGAAAACGTAGTTGTTGATCATGATAAACATCTGACTGCTGATTGAATCGGAAAGTTTTACCATTCAATGCCCCATTTTCTATACCATGATAAGTAAATATATATGCAAGAGCATTAGGGTTATCGTCTAAATAATCATTTACACAATGATCCCCATTTTGATTCATAATCAACCATTCTAAACCATGAACAACTCTTCCACTTAGTTCAGTTCTGAAGTCATATGATGGGTCACCAGGAGTACAACCATCATTCGGAATATTAGAATGCCCATCAGCACTCAAAGGCGCAGCTTCTTTGATTAAGGCTTGAGGATATACTTCCTTGAAGTAATCAATAGCACCAACATGGTCATCATGATCATGAGATATCCATAATTCATCAACTTGAATATTATTAGCATTTAGGAATGGAATGACATTATTCTTTGTTTCTTCTGGCTTACCTAAGTCATTCAGAATATTTTTCCCTTCCGGGGTAACAATAAGGGAAGACTGCCCATGATTAACAGAAAAATGAACAATCGTCATAACTGATTCAGGAATATATTCACTATCATAGACTGATACTTGACTTGACAAGTCATTACCTGATTCAAAATTGAAAACAAACTTATAGTCACCCGCTGAAATTTCATCTAAGTCTTGAGCGCTAAACTCGACCCAAAAAGATCCGTTAATAACGTTAACAATCTCATGGGTTTCAACCATCAAATCTAGTGGGATTATTTCATAAGGGATATCAACTTTCTGACCGCTATCTTCATTGAACACTTCAACATCTAGCAGCTCATGATTTGATGGACTAATTGCAAAGCGCATATTTTGGTGATTAGAGCCAATATTAGACTGATAATAACTCTGTTCTGGGTTATGGAGTACCGCTGGTGTATCACTTTTTTCCTCAGATATTTTTATCCAATCAAAATCTGTATCACCAATCTGATAAATAAATGAAATATCATTAATACCGGCTTTCAATGGAATATCATAGTACTCCGTTCCCCATTCTTCACCTTGTGTCTGACTTACACTTATGCTCGGCCTAACATTTTCTCCGTTAATATGAAAGTGCTGCCACTTTACTCCATTAGGCGAACGATACCTGTTATCCATTCGATACAGGCCATCCTCTTCAACTTTTACAGTATAAGTAATATAGCCTGAACTAGCGATGTTTACGTATAAGTTGTCTTTTTGATCAGCAGCATGATCCACCAAAACGACGGCGCCATCACCAACCGCTTGTTCCGCTGCGTAATATATTCCATCATTAGGTGTAATTATACTGTCTTTGACTTGCAAAATGACATGACCATCGGCCCCCTCATCGAAGATTGCCTTGATTTCGTGCTGTCCCTCACTTAATCCTGTAAAATGATCTGAACTAATTATAACTTGTTCACAGGTTTCACTTAACGCAGCTGGGACTGGAGTTCCATTAAGTTCAAATCCTACAACCCGATTGTAGTTAAACTGTATATTAGACTTGAAGTCCTGCGGTGCCTCATGAGTAAATGTTGACACTTGACTCCCAAGCTTAGAGTTTAAAATAGACTTCTGATCAGGAATCTTCAGCACATCGAAAAAGGAGTAACCATGATTTGCACTTATTTCGACTTCGTAATAACCGCTTTCTTCAACTTGGAGTAAAATTTCATAATCCGTGAAATGTACAGGTCTATCTAATGTTTGC
This sequence comes from Photobacterium sp. DNB23_23_1, assembly GCF_052873815.1. NCBI lineage: Bacteria > Pseudomonadati > Pseudomonadota > Gammaproteobacteria > Vibrionales > Vibrionaceae > Photobacterium > Photobacterium sp. DNB23_23_1. The sequence continues at coordinate 21,819 of NZ_JBNNXT010000060.1, forward strand.
CATAAGTCAACAGTTCCATCATAAATGTAGTCACCGTTACTTTGGTTCCTAACTTTTACATTTTGAGGTTTTACGCCCCATGGAGAAGAAGCTCTCAATAATAAGCGAAAATTACCTGCTTCACTAAAATACACATCGCTGAAATTTATATAACCTTGCGAATCGAACCGTATTGGACTATCTGATATTGGAGATGCTTCACCATCAGCATACCAGCCGTCACTTGGTATATACGCTCCATCACCGTAAAGAGCATTTTGAGCCCACTTTATATCTGTGTAGGTATTACCGTAATCTTGCTCTCCTTCAATTTTAACTGATGTTACAAATTGCGAGCATTGATCAGGATAACTGATTTCATAATCTTTAACTTCATCTTTCGATGAACTACTGTTGCAGCCAGTAATGACCATTGCTATAGACATACACAATAACGACTGCTTGAGTCTCATTTTCACGCTATTTACCTCTTTACCATATTAATGAATGAAGCAGATCATACAACTCGGCTATGAAGCATTTGCTACATTAATATTAAACAATGTAGCACAATGCGTCATCTCTGTCGCAAAGCAGGCTAAAATTATTGTTTTCCGCCAAGCATTAGTCTTAGAGTCTTGGGAAAATGGCTCCTTTGTTCCAAAAGAACAAGCTGTGAATGAGTTTTGACTATAAACAATTTTGGGAACATTTCTGAGTTAGTCCCTAGTCAGGGAAAACACGCCTCTGAAAAAAATGCGATAGAGTATTTAATTAATTCGATAGAAATAAAATTAACTGAAGTATCTCAATGAAACTGAATTTATTTGGTTGTCTAGTTTGGCCTGCGCAGCACACTAAGGACACCCCAAACTCTCCTCGAAAAATATTGTTTTTCGTGATTTTTTATTAAGGACTTAATATAAGATTTGCACTAAGGTTATATTTAGAATCTACAAGGTAATGACTATGTGGTAATAAAAGCCCCAAATGCAGTGTACACTTTCCTTATAAATAGAGCTCTTACTTCATGTTTACGAGCGGTTTAAATGTCGACACAGCAAAAGTGAGTTCATCAACGCCGCTTTTCTGCCCTGTTGGGATGAGCGCGATTAACTGATTGCATTTATATCCTTTACCTTCTTGCTCTTGAGCTTTTGGGTTATCGACTTTGCGACGTACTTACCTTGTTTTTGAGCAAGGCAACCTAGCTTTGACTCACCCACATCAGCTACATCGCCTAACACGTACGGTTGTTTAGCCCGATGACTTCCAATTGCTTATTCACTTTGACAAATCCTTTATCGTCTAGGATATGAGATAAATAAGATAGCTTTAGGCGTGAGATCAGAACAGTTATTAGAAAAGTTAACCTAAATGGTGACGAGGTCTTGTGAATAGTTCATTTTCGCTAACAAAGAAAGGGCATAATAACGTGTCAGCAATTGTTGCTGGCACGTCATATCATGGAAAGATTAAGCAGGAGTTCTTGAGTTCTCTATCCTTAACGACAGTGCAGGCAATACCCAATTAACATCTCTAGCTTCTGGATACCGCTGGCATTGATGCAAGACACTTATAACCCCATTGGTAACATTACAAAGAAAGAGCTTCTCCCTATCATGCTTCTCAGGCAAGAGGGATGTCCTTTCTCGAATCAGTAAGTACACATCTCGGTACATAGCGTTTATATCTTCATGCTTCAGATCGTTAAACGTAGGATTCTGAACAATATCAAGGCATAAACTGGCACAGTGGACTGCCAAAACTGAATAGTTCATACGTCACCTCCTTGCTGGAGAAACCGTTCAAATGCGCTACCATCTCGACGAGTAAGGTTTGGTACATACCTTGAGTAAACGCGAAACAGCATTGTTGTTGTGGTATGCCCCATCTGGTTTGCTATCCATTCAGGAGACTCTCCCGATGCCAACAATAACGTCGCGTAAGTGTGGCGAGTCTGATAGGGGTTCCTTGGCCGTAGCCCAGCTTTGCGAAGTATGGGATACCAAATCGAACGAGAAACCACTTGATAGTTAAGAGGCTGATGTTTGGCATTAGTAAAGACGTACTTGTATTTGAGAACTGAAGTTTTCTTATGTTCGGCTAATGCCTCCACTACCCTATCTGGCAGCATTACGACACGGTAAGAGCCCTCTGTCTTGAGATCCGATAATTCACCACGAACCAAACTCTGATTGACCATGATAGTTTTGTTCTTCAGATCGACGTCTTTCCACATCAAACCATCAATCTCACTGGTCCTTAATCCGGTAAAGAAGCGAGTGATGTAATAGGCCTTGAAATTAACTGTTGCACTTTGAATCACCAGCTCCACTTCCTGTAAATTGAAAGGATCAACTTCAGTGCGGCCAACCTTTAACGCTTTTATATTCTTCCAAGGCGAAGTAAACTCATAACGTTCAGCGGCTTCGTTTAGCATCATCCTTAATGGCGTCATGATATGATTGATGCGAGATGGACTAAGTACCTTCCCCTTTCGACCTGGGACTTTGGCGAGTGTAGATCGAAAGCTTAAGATTTGTTGCTTGGTGATGACGCTGATCTTCTTACTGCCGAACATAGGTATAATGTACTTCCTAAGAATACCGTCAACATCCTCATAATGGCCTTTTCGCCACTCAATTTGCTTTTCAGATAACCAGATCTCTGCAAATTCATTCAGCCTTGGGGCATCTGGTGACTCAAAATATGCCTTTGCTTTGCGCTTACGTTCAGCAAGTACAGCAAACTTTTCGACTTTTTTACTTTTCGGAAAATATTTGGCGTAGTCGAAAGTGCCAAGGGTGATCTCTGCTTCAATATTTTTTAGTAACTGTCCGAGTCGGCGTCGATTACTGCTGTTGTCAATCAGCTGGGTATACTCACGACACCGTTGCCCTTTATATCGAAAATCCAGATACAACCTATTGTTTTTGACATTGATGCTTCCCATATTTCACCTCTCAATTTCCATTTGTCAGAGAATACGTTGTCACACCATTCAACATCTCTTCTTCAACGCGCTCCCAGATGAAAAGAATTTTCCGGCCACCAAATGGACGAATGTAATGAATACCTTCAAACAGAACAGAATCCTTTAGCTGCTCACGTATGACCCTCTTGTCATATTTGATGGCCGCGGATAGTTCTGCGGTTGTTAGATAGGTAAAGCCCATAAAACCTCCAAAGTATCTTATTGTACCTCTTGAGGGTTATTATTGACCTCATGAGCACGCTCGTCAAGCACTTTTTGTACCTATATAGGTACATTTAAAGTCTGGCAAGGTAACAATTAGCCCTTGAAAGCAGCTAGATCCTGGCACTGATCCTAAGTTATACTCTGGATATCAATATGTTGCGGAAATAGAAAATGATTAAGTGCCACCTTTCAGCCATTATGGGAGCCAAAAGACTCAAGATTGCTGATATTGTTAGAGATGCTGGCATTAACCGAAATACTGTTACTCGCCTCTATCATGAAACAAATAACCGAATCGATTTTGATACTTTAGAAAAGCTATGCCGTTATCTAGATTGTCAGGTTGGTGACTTACTCGAAGTGATTGATGACGAACAAACCGAAGATTGATGTACGTAACCAGGTTCAGCCATTAGAAATAGTTATATTGAGCTGATGTTATTTCGCAAAGTGAAATGCATCTTTCTACTTGCCAATAAATCCAATGTGGTCCCCACCTTGGTCCCTTTGTGGTCCCCAACTGTATCAATTGGCTTGTAGCTCAACTGTAATTCTAATCGCCAGACACAGCAAAACACGCTATTAAGCGCTTTTTTTCAAATAGATAGATTGGGTATTACGAGACAGGAGACTTGGAGCGGGCAGCGGGAATCGAACCCGCATCATCAGCTTGGAAGGCTGAGGTAATAGCCATTATACGATGCCCGCTTATTGGTTTTTGGCTTAGAGCCAAAGGTGATGTGCATCGAACAGTTGCTATATTGGCACAACTGGCGGGGAAAAGAAGTGTTGATTCTCAGCGCGTGACACAGATCACTAATGAGCACGCTAAGTGCTTAATAAACAACCATATAAGTATGGATAATATACAGTTTATTGCTATTGCTCGAGTCCATAGCCAACGACACCGAACAAAAAAAAGCCAACCTTGTGTTTAATGCCGATCGTTTAAGCTAACTTGAACGATCCTGCAGTTAGGCGATAATCCCAACTAGTTGATTTCTAGTTGGG